>CAZPEY010000332.1:0-5906 GCA_964585665.1 uncultured Polyangiaceae bacterium
CGCCGCTGCCCGTGTCGACGCCGGCACCGGCCGCGGCGGCGACGCCAGACGAAGGATGGGACTAGCCATGCGCACCCCACGTCTGCTCGCGCTCTTCGTGCTCGCCGCGGCCTGCTCCGCACCTCCGCCGGCCAAGCCGGCGGTGCCCGCCGCCTCGTACGGTCAGCCGCTCAACAAGGTGGCGCCGGTCGAGCTGGTCAAGGTGCTTGACCAACCGGAGAAGTACGACGGCCAGACCGTGCTGACCTCGGGACAGGTGCGCGCCGCCTGCACGAACAAGGGGTGCTGGATGGAGCTCGCGCCGTCGATGGACAAGGCGGCGCCAGGCTGCCGCGTCACCTTCAAGGACTACGGCTTCTTCGTGCCGACGACGTCGGCGGGCAAGCGCGCGCGCGTCGAGGCCAAGGTCGCGGTCAAGACCATCTCGGCGGACGAGGTGGCGCACATGGAGGGCGAGGGCGCGACGATGAAGAACAAGCAGCCCGACGGCTCGGCCAAGGAGATCCGGCTCATCGCCACCGGCGTCGAGCTCTCTGACGGCTGATCGAGCTCAGCGACCGAGCGGGCCGCGCAACGCGGCCCGAAACTGCTGCACCGCCTCCTCCGCCTCCTCCGCAGTCGCTCCCTCGACGAGAAAGTGGCCCATCTTGCGCTTCGGCTTCGGCTCGCGCTTGCCGTAGAGGTACACCTCGGCCACGGCGGGAAAGCGCTGCCATGGAGCGAGATCGAGCGGGCCCGCCGCTGGCCACACGTCTCCGAGCAGATTGCCCATCGCCCAGCGGCTCTGGCTGCGCAGCACCGGCTCGCCGATCGGCACCCGGCAGAGCACGCGCGCCAGCGCCGCGAACTGCGAGAAGCGGGTCGCGCGGCGCGTGACGTGGCCGGAGTTGTGCGGGCGCGGCGCCAGCTCGTTGACGACGAGGCCGCGCGGCGTGACGAAGAACTCGATGGTGAGCAGCCCGACGACGCCGAGCGCCCGCGCCAGCTGGAGCGAGATCTGACGCGCCTGCTGTGCCAGCGATTCGTCGAGGCGCGCCGGGACGATCGTGGTGTCGAGGATGTGCTCGCGGTGCAGGTTCTCGAAGATCGGGAAGATCTGCTCTTCGCCGTCACCGCCGCGCGCCACGATGCAGGAGACCTCGGCGAGGATCTGGACGCGCTCCTCGAAGATCCAGCCGCCCGGGGTCTCGCGCAGTACCGCGAGATCGTCCGGCGATCGTAAAGTGACTTGACCTTTTCCGTCGTAGCCGCCGCGCGCCGTCTTGGCGACCAGCGGATAGCCGAGGCTCGCGGCCGCCGCCGCGAAGTCGGCGGCGCGCTCGACGCAGACGTAGCGCACGGTCGGGATGTTCTGCGCGGTGAAGAAGGGCTTCTCGCGCCCGCGATCCTGCGCCGTGCGCAGCACCGCGGTGCTCGGCCACAGCGGCGTCGGGCTCTGCACCGCCTCGATGGCCGCCGCGTCGAGGTTCTCGAACTCGTACGTGCAGACATCGCTGGCGTCGAACAGGCGCTGCAGCGCCGCGGTGTCCGAGTAGTCCGCCTGGAAGAAGGTCGCCGCCGAGCGACGCGCCGGCGCGTCGCCATCCGGATCGAGCACCGCGACGTCGGCGCCGAGCTCGACGCAGGACTGGGCGAGCATCAGGCCGAGCTGACCTCCCCCGATGATGCCGATGCGTCGTCGCGGCAGCCCGAGGGTCATGGCTTGTCGGGGGCGTTGTCGTTGGTCGCGCCGTCGCTGCCGAACAGGCGGGCGTTGCCCTCGCGCACCCGTGCCGCTTCTCCAGCGCGAAACTCGTCGAGCTTGAGGGCCAGCTTGATGTCGCGCAGCGCCAGCATGCGCACCGCGAACAGCGCCGCGTTCTTCGCCCCGGCGGGCCCGATCGCGAACGTCGCCGTCGGGACGCCGGCCGGCATCTGGACGATCGAGAGCAGGCTGTCGAGCCCCGAGAGCGCGGCGGACTTGACGGGCACGCCGAGCACCGGCACTCGCGTCAGCGCCGCGACCATGCCCGGCAGGTGCGCCGCGCCGCCCGCGCCCGCGATGATCGCCTCGAGCCCTCGCCCGGCGGCCGCCTCTGCGTACGCATAGAGGCGCTCCGGGGTGCGGTGCGCCGAGACGATCTCCACCTCGTGCGCGACGCCGAACGCGGTCAGCATCTCGGCGGCGCCGCGCATCGTCTCCCAGTCGGATTCGCTGCCCATGATCACGCCGACCAGCGGCTTCGTCATGCGTGCTCCTTTGTCGGATTCGGATAGAGCGTGTGCAGGATGCGCTCCAGGCGGACGCCGCGTGACCCCTTGAGCAGCACGACGTCGCCGGCGCGGAGCGCCTCGCGCAGGAGCGGCACCGCGTCGAGCGCCGTCTCGGCGAAGCGCCCCTTGGCGAAGGTGAGGTAGTCGCGGCCAAGGCCAGTGACCGCGATCAGCTCGGCGTAGTCGACGCTGCGCAGCCGCTCGCTGATCCGGCGATGCTCCTCGGGGCCGAGCGCGCCGAGCTCGCGCATCTCTCCGAGCACCAGCACCAGCCGGGCGTGGCGCAGCGCCGCGACCTCGATCGCCGTCTCGATGCCGGCGAGCATCGACGGTGGGTTGGCGTTGTAGCAGTCGTCGATCCAGACGACTCCGTCGGGAGTGTGGCGCAGCGTCAGGCGCCCATCCCCGGCGGCGGCGACCGCCTGAAGGCCGGCCTGCAGCGCCGCGGGATCGATCGGTCCGCCGAGCATCGCCTCGCAGGCGGTGACCGCAGCGAGCGTCGCGTAGGCGCCAGGCGCTCCGACCAGCGGCGTCGGCACGATCAGGCGACTGCCATCGGCGCGGAGCAGCTCGAGCTGCGAGCCGGCCTCGCCGCGGCCCTGCCGCTCGAGCAGGCGCATCGTCGCGGTCGGGCTGGTGCCGTACGTGATCCGCGGAGCCTCGGTCCGGGTGAGCTGCTCGAGGACGCGCACGTCGTCGGCGTTGCCGATCGCCAGGCCGTCCTTCGGCAGGGCGGCGTACAGATCGCCCTCTTCGCGCGCCACCTCGTCGAGCGAGCCGAGCCCTTCGGTGTGCTCGGCGCCGATCAGCGTCAGCAGCGCCAGCGATGGAGCCGTGATCGCGGCCAGGGCGGCGACCTCGCCGCGCTGGTTGGTGCCGATCTCGACGACCGCGAAGCGGTGCGCTCCGGTCAAACCGAGCAAGGTCAGCGGCACCCCGATGTCGTTGTTGAAGTTGCCCGCCGTCGTGTGGACCTCATCAGGCCGATGCGCCGCGAGCACCGCGGCGACGGTGCGGCGGGTCGTCGTCTTGCCCGCCGAGCCACCGATCGCCAGCAACCGCCCGGTCCAGCGCCGACGGTGAAACGCAGCCAGCGCGCCCAAGGCGACGCGGGTTGACGGGACCTGCAGCACGCCGATCCCTGGCGGTGCCGACACCGGTCGCTCGACGACCAGCGCCTCAGCACCGGCGGCGAGCGCCTGGTCGACGAAGAGGTGCGCGTCGAAGCGCTCCCCCGAGAGGGCGATGAAGACGTTGCCGGCCTGGCAGGTCCGGGTGTCGGTCGAGACGCCGCGCAGCGCGGCGGTCGGCGCCTCGAGCCAGCGCCCGCCGGTCGCTGCGACCACCTCGTCCGCCGTGAACGGGGCCAGGTTCCGCGGCAGCGCGACCTCGCTCACGGCGACCCCAGATACTGACAGCGCGTCGGATTCACGAACAAGTCCACCTCGGAGAGGCCAATCGTAGAGTCAAGCGCGGCGTAATTCTTCTTTTCTGCGACAAAAAAATCGATGTGCGCACCGTCGATGCCGCCCCCAACGTCATCGGCGATGACGCAGCCGTCGTGGAGGAAGCCGTAGCTGCCTGGGGTGTCGAGCCCATCGAAGGCCGGTACGTACAGCGGCGTGCCGATCGGGATGATCGTCTTGTCGACGGCGACCGAGCGATACGGGCGCAGCGCTCGGTTCTGCACGCCGAGGCCGTAGGGGTACTTGGTCTCGTCGAGAACGACGTAGCAGGTGGTCATCCCCGAGGGGCAGGCACACGACGACCCGACGTTGAGCAGGCGGCCATCGGTCAGCCGGCCGGTCCCTTCGAGGCGGAGCGCGTTCGCGAACGCGAGCGGCACCGTCGCCAGGGTCTGCGCGCTCCCATCGCAGAGGATGGTGTCGTTCGCGCCCGAGTAGTCGCCCTGCGAGGTGATCCAGTAGTAGGTGAGCGTCACCATCGTCAGCAGCTCGCCCTCGGTGAAGGCGAGATCTCCGGTCGCCGCGTCGCGGCCGCGCAGGTCGGCGCCTGGGCCGCCGTCGTCGCCGCCGTCGGACATGCCTGTGCTGGCATCGCTTCCGGGGAGCAGATCGGCGTCTCCGTCAGCGGCGGGCGCGCAGGCCTGGACGAGCAGCAGCGCAGCGAGGAGGAGGCGCCTCATCCCTCCTCCAAGATGTGGCGGTGGAGGCGCTGGCCGAGGAAGGCGGGGCGCTCGTGATCGCCGAGCGCCGAGGCGAGTCGCTCGACGACGCGGCGCGCCTCGGCGCGCGCTCTCTCGGCCGCGTCGCTCTGTCCGATCGCACCGAGCGCCAGCGACAGGTTCCAGTGGACGAGCTGGACCTGCTCGATCCCCTCGCCGATGTCGCGCAGCAAGAGCTCGACGTCCGCGATCGCCTGTCGCGCTCGCTCGTGGTCAGCCTCCTCGGCGCGCGCCCGCGCGAGGAACGACAGGTCGATGGCCAGGTAGGCGCGATCGCCGATCGCCCGTCGCACCGCGGCGGCCTCCTCGAGGACCGAGCAGGCGGCGCCGCGCTCGCCGCGCGAGAGCAGGCAGGCGCCGAGGCTGCCGAGGTTGTCCCCCTCGCGGATCCGATCGCCGAGGCGCCGCACGGTGGTGAGCGCGGCGCGATACAGCGCCTCGGCCAGCAGGTGCTCGCCGCGCTCGTCGTGGAGCTGGCCGAGGTTGTTCTGGGCGATCGCCTCGTAGAGCGCGTTGCCGGTGGCGCGCCCGAGCTGGATGGCTGCCTCGTACCAGCGCGCCGCCTCGTCGAGCTGCCCGACGTGCCGCGCGACATTGCCGAGGTTGTTGAGCGTCGTCGTCTCGCCGTGGCGATCCCGGATCAAGCGTCGCAGGTGCAGCGCCTCGCCGAGGTGACGGCGGCCGAGATCGTAGCGGCCGAGCGACCAGTAGGCGAAGCCGAGGTTGTTCTCGGTGGCGGCGCGCGCGTAGCGGACCTCCTCGCTGTCGGGCAGGCGCTGCTGCTCGGCCAGCGCCGCGGTGTGATCGTCGACGGCGCGTCGATAGTCGCCGGTGTAGCCGTAGACGAAGCCGCGATCGTTGAGCGCCGCGGACAGCGCCAGCGGGTCGCCGCTCTCCTCGGCGAGCGCGACCGCTACGCAGAGCTCGTCGATCGCCTCGCGCAGGCGTCCTTGATGGTAGAGGCCGAGACCCATGATGCGGCGCGCTGCGGCGCGGATCTTGGGGGGCGCGGTGGCCAGGCGCTCGACCGCGAGCTGCGCCTCCGCCGTGGCCTCTTCGTAACCGCCGCGCGCCAGGAGCAGCTCGGCCAGCTCGAGCCGGACCGTGCCCTCGTGCAGGGGGGCCTGGCAGGCTGCGATGCCGAGGACGCGCTGCTTATCGACCGGATCGGGGCGGCCGGCGCGACGCAGCGCCTCGAGCCACTCGATGAACAGCGCCAGCTCGAGCTCGTTGCGACCGCCCAGCTCGTCGCCGTGCTCGGCGACGAGGTCGAGCGCCGACGCGAGGAGCAGCGCGGCGGCGTGGTAATCGAACAGCGCGCGCGCCAGCTGGGCGGCGCGGCGCAGCGACGGCATCGCGCGCCACGGCGCGTCCGAGCGCAGGAGCAACCGCGCCACGTCGGCGGGGTGGCCCTGGTGCGCCGCGAGCTCGTCGGCGAGCAGGCCGTTGAGGCGGCGCGCCCCGGGCC
>CAZPEY010000333.1:0-5857 GCA_964585665.1 uncultured Polyangiaceae bacterium
CGGGCGCCGCCGCGGCGGGCGCGGCGGCCACCGGCTTCTCCGTCGAGGCCGCCGCGGCCTTCTTGGGAGCGCGCGGCCATAGCGCGATGAGCAGCACCCCGGCCGCGAGCACGCCGCCGACGCCGAGGCCAGCGTACATTCCGGCGCGACTCTTCTGGATCGGCTCGAGCTCCTCTTCGTCGGAGAGGAGCTGAGGACCGGTCTTGAACCACTCCGACTCCCCGGAGGGTTCGTCGCGCCGCGGCTCGCTCGCCTCGATGACCGGCGCGGCGGTCGGCTGGGCGACCTCGGCCGCCGCAGCCTGGGGCTTCTTGTGTTCGCCTGAGTCGGTGAGCGGCTTGCTCGCTGGCTTGCTGGGCGGCCGCGCCGCCACGGCGCCAGGCTTGCGTGGGCTCGACTTGTCGGCGGGCTTGCGCGTGTTCTGAGGCCCCTGCATCGCCTCGACGGCGGAGTCGAACATCACCGACGGGACCTTCTGGCTCGGCTCGCGTCGGTTGCGGTCGCCGATGCTCATCTCGCCCGAGGTGCTCGGCGCGGTGCCCGCGTCCTTGGGCGTCAGGCGCGGCGCCGGTCCAGCCTCGCCCGAGGCCGTCACTGCGACCGGGACGCCTTTCTCAGGCGCGTCGAGCGAGACGTTGACCCCCTCGATGCGGGCGACACGCCCCGAGTTGGTGTTCTTCTTCCCGCCCTGGTTGGAGCCTTGGCCGCCCGGCCGATCGGGCGTCTTGGTCCCGCTGCCGACGGCGGGGCCCTTCTGGGTCGAGGCGATCGGCGAGATCGACGGCGCCGGCTCCCCGTTGGGCTTCTCGCTCTCCGCGGGGCTGCGCAGCTTGCCGAGCAGCATCGTGTCCTTGGAGAGCGGCTGGCTGCCCACCGCCGGGTTGCTCGTCGCCGGACGCTGCTCGTCCTGGGTGCGAACCGCGGCGGCGACTGCGGGCGCCGCGACCGGCGCCGTACCCGGGACCACGGTCTTGGCGGTGCTCGGCGCAGCGGCCTCGTCCTTCTCGCTCGTCGGCGCCCCCTGCGCGCGGAGCTGCTCGATCAGCTTGAGCGCGGTGACTTGGCGGTCGTCGGGCTTCTTGGCCAGCGCCTTTTGGACGACGCGCTCGAGCCACTCGGGCAGCTCGGGGCGACGGTCGCGGAGCTTGGGCACCGCGTCGTCCATCTGCTTCTGCAGGATGTCGAACGTGCCCGTACCCTCGTAGGGCGGCGATCCGGTCAACATCTCGAACAGGATCGCGCCGAGCGCGTAGATGTCGACGCGTCGATCGATCGCGTCGCCGCGCACCGCCTCGGGCGCCATGTAGCGTGGATCGCCGAAGGTCAGGCCCATCGCCGTCTGCTTCATCTGGCCGGTCGGCTCGACGAGCTTGGCGAGGCCAAAGTCAAGTAACTTGACGAAATCGGCGCGCCCACGGCGCTGGATCAGGAAGACGTTTCGGGGCTTGAGATCGCGGTGCACGTAGCCGAGGCCGTGCGCCTCGACGAGCGCCTCACCGATCTGGATCGCGATGTCGACGGCGCGCGTCACCGAGAGCCGCTGCTCCTTCTCGATGACCTCGGCGAGCGGCTTGCCGTCGAGCAGCTCCATCGCGAAGAACAGTCGTCCGTCGGCGGCGCGTCCGAAGTCGCTGACCTCGAGGATGTGATCATTGTCGAGGTCGGCGACCGTCGTCGCCTCGCGCCGAAAGCGCTCGATGGCGCTCTCGTCCCGGCTGAGCTGATGGTGCAGGATCTTGACCGCGACCTTCTTGGCGAGCGTCGTGTGCTCGGCGCGGTAGACGGTGCCCGAGCCGCCCTGCCCGATGCGCTCGAGGAGGCGGTAGCGGTCCGCGACGACCTGGCCGACGAGCTCGTCGCGCTGAACCGCGATCGCCAGACCGCAGCTCGGGCAGAAGCGGGCGTCGGGAGGCTGCTCGAGGCCGCACTGCGTACAGTGAAGGGCTGCCATCTAGAACGTACCGTCCAAGCGTAGCATGCCTCCGCCGGGACCGCCGTAAAGCGACGCCCGGACCGGTGGCTTCTTGCGCTGCTTCCAGTCGAAATAGAAGAGCGTCGCCGACGCGGCGATGCTGGCGATGCCGAGGGCGAGCATCGTGCCGCCACCGCCGACGGTCGAGTAGACGCGCTCGCACGAGAACATCGGGTTGGGCTTGTTGCACGTCGGCCGGCCGTCGATGACGACGAGGGGGATTCCGACGACGATGCTCACCACGCCGAAGGCCGCGGTGCCGACGGCAGCCCAGCGCAGCGCCGGGTTGATCGAGGCCGGCGTGCTGCTCGACGTCGAGATCGAGGTCGCCGGTTCGGGCTTGGGCTCGGGCTTCGGCTCGGGTTTCGGCTCGGGCTTGGGTTCGGGCTTCGGCTCGACCTTCTTGGGTTCGGACTTGGGTTCGGGCTTCGGCTCGGGGGCCGCCGCCTTCGGGATCGAGCCGAGCGCCAGCTGCGCCGCGGCGCGCGCCGCGGCATCATCCGCCTCCTTGAGCGTGCAGATCTCGCACGTCTCTTCGGCGCGGCTGAGCTCGCGGCCCTGCGGATCGAGCAGCTGAACCCGGATGAAGTAGCGCTTGCCCGTCGCGACGATGTCGGTGGCGACCACCGCGTCGAGACGCAGCGTGCTGGCGACGCGACCGACGCACGAGGCCGAGCCGGCGCACGCTGCCATCTCGGCGTTGAGGCCGAGGCGCATGCGCACCTCGACGGCGTTGACCACCTCGGCGGCGCCTTGCAGGCCACGCGACACCGCATCGTGGAAGCGATCGCGCAGCTCGTTGGTCACGGTGGGACGGAGCTGCGGCAGGAGCGCTGCCACTCGCGGCGGTCCGGCCTGAGCCGTCGTCGCAAGCAACAGGACGCCCAACCAGGCTGGGAGCCACTTGGCCATGCGCGAAATCTAGCACAAGTTCGCCCGACGCTGTCTACCCGTCGGCGAACGCCGCGGGCCGAACCCTTGTCGATCGGGTCAGGAGTTCTGGCGCGGTCGCTCGGCGGACCCCGGGGCCTCGCTCGGCTCGACGAGGTCGCTCGCCTCGGCCGTCGTCAGCAGGCCCTTGTGGACCAGCAGCTCCACCAGCGCGAGGAGGCGTCGCTCGATCGCCGCGGCGCGATCTTCCATCTCGTGACGCGGTCGCGTCGAGGGCTCGACGGTGCGCCCCGACGGCGTCACGGCGTACGACGTGCGGCGCGGGATCGAGCGCGTGATCAAGGTTGCGTAGGCCCGGCCGATCGCCGCCTCGAGATCCGAGCCGCGGGCCAGCGCCACGTCGAGCCGAAAGCCGCTCAAGCGCTCGAGCTCGCGCCGCACCTCCTCGTCGAGCGGGTTGGCGAGCGCGACGCGCATGCGCGGCGGCCGCGCATCGAGATCGAGCGCGAGCGGCAGCGCGAGGAACGATCGCGCCGCGTCGAACGGCAGCGTCCGGATCGCGTCCTCGTCGGTGGCCAGCTCCGAGGCGAGCAACACGGGCAGGTTGGTCTGGGCCGCGATCCGCCGCGCCAGCTCGTCGCAGTCGACGGAGTTGCGTCGCACCAGCTCGGCGAGGATGGAGGTGCCGTCCGCCTCGGCCTGCGCGGCCGCCTCGACGAACAGTCGCTCGTCGCACAGCCCGCCGCCGACGACCAGCTCGCGCAGCACTACTTGCCGTCGCGCAGCTTGACGAAGCGCTCGAGCCGCTGTTGAACGTCCTTGGGCATCGACAGGAAGTGCACGCCCATCCCCATCCGATCGCCGTAGTCCTCGCCGCGGACGATCTCGCCGTCGAGCTCGATCGGCTCCTTGTCACCCGGCAGCGTGAACTTGAGCTTGACCCGCGTTCCGGGGATGTGCGGCACCGTCTTGCCGAGGAAGAGGCCGGTCGACGACAGGTTCGTCGCGCGCTGGAAATAGAGCGAGTTCTCGCCCACCTCTTCGACCCACATCTGAACCGGGATCCGGATTGATTGTCGCCGCTCTTTGGTCATCGCCACGTCTCTAGGCACGTTACCCCCGCCGGGCCGCGACCGCAACCGCCGGCGGTCAGTTGTTGAAGCGGAAGGTGACTTCCGGTCCGACGTAGAGGTAGACGGGGACCTTGTCGATCGCGGTCAGCACCGCGTGGTAGCGGACGACGAAGCCTGCGGCGAGGTAGCGCTTGATGAGGTAGTGGAGCTGAAAACCGAGGCCGAGCGCCGCCTCGTTGCGAGGCGCCACGACGGCCCGGGAGGCGTCGTCCGACGCGAAGGCCGCCGACCCGCGCAGGCCGAGCACCCCGAAGGTCAGCTCGAAGGACGGCACGATGCGGATGACGTCGATCGCGTAGCGGATGCCGACGCCCGCGTGGTACGCAGCGATCGTCCCCTTGGCGGTGTTCTCCGTCGCTGCGGTCGGGTGGAACGCGACGAAGCCGGCGGCCATCACCGACAGCCCTTCGGTGATCCCGACGGAGAAGTCGAGCGCCACGCCGCCGCCCGACGGCTTGCGCGCATCGACGTACGACAGCGCGTAGACCGGCGCGACACCCAGCTGCAGCTCCTTGGGCTCGGCCCGCGCCACGCCCGACAACGCCGCGACGAGCGACGCTAGGAGCGGGACGAAAAGCGCGAGCCTACGCATCGCGTTCCGAGTACCACGACGCGGAAGGACTTGCATAGCGTCAGGATTTGATAATGATTCGCCCGCTCATGTCGAAGTACACACGCAAGAAGCCCGAAGTGCAGGAGAAGGACGAGTTCGTCTCGTTCTGGGAGAAGGCCTTCACCGCTGCCGCGCCGTACGCGCGCGCCGTCGGCGTCAGCGGCGCCGTCGCGGTGCTCATCCTGGCGGTCGCCTGGGGTGGGGTCGCCTGGTCGCAGCATCGCACCGAGACGTCCACCGAGGCGCTCGGCAAGGCGCTCAAGGTGTATGGCGCCGAGGTGACGACCGGCGACGTCGAGACCAAGCCGGAGCCGAACGGTCCGCCCAAGTTCAAGACCGACAAGGATCGGCTCGAGGCGGCGCTCGCCGAGGCCAAGCTGGTGCAGAAGGATCACGGCGGCGCGATTGGCGACGAGGCGGCGCTGATCGAAGCGGCGGCGCTGGTCGACCTCGGCAAGCTCGACGAGGCGGCCGCGCTCTACCAGAAGGTCGCCGATCGCCAGACCGGCGCGCTCGGCCAGCTCGCGCACGAGGCGTGGGGCGTGGTGCTCGAGCAGCAGGGCAAGCTCGACGAGGCGCTCAAGCAGTACGAGGCGGCGCTGCCGAAGAGCGGCGACTTCTACCGCGACCGCGCCCTCTACGCGCAGGCGCGCATCTACATCAAGAAGAAGGACAAGAAGAAGGCGATGGACCTCTTCACCGAGATCGTCCAGAAGCTGCCGACGACGTCGCTCAAGGACGAGATGCAGAACCAGGTCGCGCTGCTCGGCGAGCAGATGCCCAAGCCCCTGCCGCCGCCCGCCGCGCCGCCGCCCGCCGCCCCCGCCAACAAGTAGCCATGCGCTCCGTCGTCGCGCTCGCGACTCTCTTGCTCGTCGCTGCGGGCTGCGGTGGCCCAGCGGCCGTGTTGCGGCGCGACGGCTTCGTCGCTCCGTCGAGCGATCTCGAGATCCGCTGGCGCAAGAAGATCGTCAACGAGCCCCTGCTCGAGTACAAGCCGCAGGAGTTCGCCAGCCCGGTGATCGCCGGAGATCGGCTGTTCATCGGCGCGTCGAACGGCATGCTGTACGCGCTCGATCGTCGCGATGGCTCGCTGCTCTTCCGCAAGCAGCTCGAGGGTGGCATCGTCGGGCGGGGCGTCTACGCCGATGGCAAGCTGTACCTCGGGACGCAGGGCGGGCGCCTGTACGCCATCGACGCGCGCTCGGGCAACATCCAGTGGACGTACATCTGCAAGGGCGCGATCGC
>CAZPEY010000334.1:0-5806 GCA_964585665.1 uncultured Polyangiaceae bacterium
TCTCGTCGGCGAGCACGACGTTGGCGAAGATCGGGCCGGGGCGGAACTCGAAGCGCGCCGTCTCCTGCACGAACACCGAGACGCCCAGGATGTCGGACGGGAGCAGGTCGGAGGTGAACTGGATGCGACGAAAGGTGCCGCCGATGGCGCGGGCCATGGCGCGCGCCAGCGTCGTCTTGCCGACGCCGGGGACGTCCTCGATGAGCAGGTGCCCGCGCGCCGCGAGCACGGTCAGCGCCAGCTTGATGGCCTCTGGCTTTCCGACCATCACCGTCGAGAGTGCCTGCTTGAGGCGCGCGCAGGCGGCGTGCGGGTCGCGGACCTTGGCTTCGAGGGGGAGGGCGCTCATAGAGGCCCTTCTATCCTAGCAGAAAGAATCTCGCCGCGCGAGCGCTGGCGGGCGTCCAGGCGTCCGGAGGGGGGGCTAGGCCTGACGGCCCTGGCGGGGGGGGCGCTTCTGCCCGACCGGGACCAGGCAGCGGATGTGCATCATGCCTGGCTGGGCGTCGGGGCGGAGCTCGATCGTGCCCTGGTGGACCTCGATGAGCCGGCGGGCCAGTGGCAGCGCGAGCTGGAGGCCGGGGCGGCCGATGATCTTGCGGAAGCCCTCGAAGATCTCGGGGCCGAGGCGGCTGCCCGCCTCGTCGCGGTAGGTGGCGTTGACCACGAGGAAGCGCTCGCCCTTGTCCTCGAGGACGACGGCGCGGACCCGGACAGGCTCGTCCCCGCCGGCATCGAGCGCCGCGTTGAAGAGGTGGGTGAACGCCTGCGTGAGCCGCAGCGGATCGACGGGGCACAGCGGCATGCCCGCCTGGAGCTCGAGCTGCAGCCGCTCGGCCGTCTGGTGCGCGCGGCCTCTTGCGGCCTCCTTGACGGCGTTCGAGAGCAGCTCGGCAGGGGGGGACGGCTGCCGCTGGATCTCGAGGGTGCCGCTCTCGAGCTTGGCGGTCTCGAGGATCTCGTTGAGCAGGCGGAGCAGCGACTGGCCGCTGGCCTGCATCGCGGCGAGGACGACCTGCTGCCCAGGCTGGATCGGGCCCTCGAGGCCGCGCAGCAAGAGCTCGGAGAAGCCCAGGATCGAGTTGAGCGGCGAGCGCAGATCGTGGCTCATCGTCGCCAGGAAGCGCGACTTGAAGCGGCGTGCGTCCTCGGTGCGCTCGACCGCGAGGTAGGCCTCGACGGTCAGGCGCGGCACCTTCTCGAACAGGCGCTGAAGGCTGAGGGCGAAGCGTCGGCTGCCCTGGAAGATCAGCGCCGGGACGGGCGCCGGCTGGCCGTCGGCCTGCTCCTTGGCGTGGCCACGCGTCTCGGTCATCGCGAGCAGCGCCCGCAGATCGCGCTGGGCGCGGCTGCCGACGAGGATCGCCAGGGCGAGCGCGGCGGCGACCAGCAGCAGGCTGAGCACGAGGCCGGCGGGGACGCCGAGGTGAGGTGGCGGATAGCAGACGCGCACCAGTCCGCCGCGCAGCGCACCTTCGAGCGGGCGCTCGACGTGGGGCCACTCGCGCAGCTCGGCCAGCGCGTCCTCGGGCACCAGCGATCCCGACGGCAGGCGGAGCAGGACGCGGACACCGCTCGGCAGCGGCGTGCGGCTGACCAGCGCCTGCGCCGTCCGGACGTCGTGCATGCGTGCGACGTGGGCGAGCGACTCGGCCGCTTGCCGGGCCGCCTGCTCGTGCGCGGTCTGCTGAAGCTGCTGCAGGATCACCTCCACGCCGCCGATCGGTAGGAGCGCGATGAGCAGCAGCGCCGCGTACGCGGCGGGCAGTCGGCGACGCTCCTCGGGGATGGCGCCGGCCGGCGTTTGCCCTCGCGCACCCGAGGCGATGGCGAAGGCCACGCCCCAGTAGGTGACCATCAGCGGGATCACCAACGCCTCGAGGCCAAGCGCCGCGCGCCAGGCCAGACCCCGCTGGAACAGCACCGCGAGGTCGACCGCGCCGACGAGGCCGAGCAGCATCGCGCCGAGGCGCGAGACCGGGCGGGGCTCACTCGACGGGCCAGGGCCGAAGGCGAGGATGAGCGCCACGGCGACGCTGGTGCCGATCGTCGCCAGATGGAGGATCAGGCCCTGCGTGTGCCCAAACGAGATGGTCAAGCAGGTTGACCAGATCGCCAGGAGCGCTCCCGCGGCGAGCAGCCAGATGGCCAGGTGGCGGCGGGCGCTCATGCCTTGGTCTCCGAGCCGGGGGCGCCAGCGGGCGCGGCGGGCGGGACGGGCAGCAGCAGGGCGAACGTCGAACCGCGGCCGAGGACCGAGCGCACCTCGATCTTGCCCCCATGCGCCTCGACGAGCCGCTTGCAGATCGCTAGGCCGAGCCCGGTGCCGAGGGCACGCTGCTTGACCGATCCGACCTGCGAGAACTCGTTGAACAGGCGCGGCAGCTCGTCCTCAGAGATGCCGGGCCCCGAGTCCTCGACGCTGACCCGGACGCGGTCCCCGTGCACCTCGACGGTGACCTCGACGAAGCCCTTGGTGGTGAACTTGGCGGCGTTCGACAGCAGGTTCGACAGGACCTGGCGGATGCGCTTCGCGTCGGCCTCGACCTCGATGGGCGCGCTCGGCATGCGCAGCCGGAGCTCGACGTTCTTGCGCTGGAGGATCGGGCGCTGCGCCTGCCCGAGCTCGTTGGCGAGCGCGTCGATGGCGAAGCGCGATGGCCTAAGGTGGATGTCGCCCGTCGCGACCGCCGACAGATCGAGCACCTCGTCGATGAGCTCGTGCAGGTGCTTGCACGCCGAGATGATGATCCGCACGTCCTCTTGCTGCTCGGCCGCCAGCGGCTCGCTGTCGGCGTCGATCAGCGTCTCGGCCGAGCGCATGATGAGATCGAGCGGCGTGCGCAGCTCGGCCGACACCAGATTGAGGAACTCGGTGCGCTCGGCGTCGGCCGCGGTCGACTTGGTGAGCGCCTGCTCGTAGTCGGCGAGGAGGGGCCTGACCGACTGCCGGTAGGCCTCGAGCGCGCTGCTGATCCGATCGAGCTCGGCGGACGTGCCGCGCGCGATCGGCTCCGACAGCGCACCGGTGCTGCGGCCCGGATCGTCAAGGTACTTGACCATGTGCTCGAGGTCGCTCTCGACGTTGTGCGCGAGCAGCGGCGCGGCGCGAATGCCGAGGGCGCCGAGCGCCAGCGTCGCCAGCAGCCAGCCGACCAGCGGCACGAGCGGCGCGTGCTGCGGCGGCACCGCGCACAGCAGTCGATCGCCCGAGGCGAGCAACCGCTCCGAGCAGGGCAGCGGCGTGCCGTCGACCAGGCAGCGCTCCTTGGGGACCACCTCGTACTCGACGCTGGTGTCGATCACCGCGCCGGCGCCGCCGAGCACGCGGCCGTCCTGGTTGACCTTGACGAGCAGGCCGCGATCGGGCGCGAGGAGGCCGGCGATGGCCTCGAGATCCTTGCCGCCGCGCACCTCCGAGGCTGCGATCGTGCACAGATCGCGCGCCGCCAGCTCGCTGGCGCGCTCGGCGCGTCCCACCGACCCCGTCGCGAGGCGCGCCCCCGCCAGGGCCCCCGCCCCGACGAAGAGCCAGAGCGCGCCCTTGCCGAGCACCGTCCCGAGAGAGGGCGCCCGGGTCGACAGGGCCAGGCCGAGGACCTCGATCGTGAAGGCGAGCAGGGCCTGGGTGCCGACGAGGACGAGGCCCAACGCTGAGGCCCGGCCGATACCGAGGGAGCGCTCGGTGAGGGCGACGACGCCCGCTGCGGCGAGCAGGCCGAGGAGCAGGCGCGCCTGCCGCTGCGCGCGGTCCTGTGAGTCGTCCGCGCTCGCGCTGCCCGCCCGACTCGCCAGGAGCACCACGACGAGGCCCGCACCAAACAGCAGGCCGAGCTGCCCCGGGGAGAGGGCGGCGCCAGCGAGCGCCGGACCCGCGATGGCCCAGCCCAGCGGCAGCAGCCAGAAGGCACGGTCCGGCAGCGAGCGAAGAGGGGACAACAGGTCCGCTAGTTTAGCACGGGACGAGGCATCGATTCCATTTGCAAAGGGGATGGAGACGGAGCGGCGGGACTACTTCTGGTTGCGGATCTCGACGGCGCGGCGCTGCAGGGTCTTGCCCTTCTTGTCGAGGTCGGTGGCCAGCTCGGAGAGCTCGCCCTGGGCGCGACGCAGCGCGCGGATCTGGCGGTCCACGTCATCGCCGCGGTCCGCGCGGCGGAGCTCCTCGAGCGTCGCCGGATCGACCAGGTTGCGCAGCACGGTCGCCGTCGACGGGCTCGGCTCGTAGCCAGCGTCGCCCACGGCGCCGGAGACCGGCGGGGATGGGCTCCGGGTCGTGTCGTTCGCGCTGCCACCCGTCGTGCCGCCGCCCGCGGCGAACGAGGGCGAGGCCTCGGCGGTGCCGCCGCTCTTGGACGCGGTGGCGCCGCCGGTGCTCGTCGTCGTGCGGGCGAAGCGACGGTTCGACGTCGACTCCGAGAACCAGTCGTCGTCGACGGCGCTCGAGCGCTCGCGCAGGTGGCGGCGGCGCTCGAGATCATCGATGCGGGTGGCGATGCGGCGCGCCTCCTTGCGCAGCTTGTCGGAGGAGTCGCGCAGCAGGTCCGCCTTCTCCTCGAGCTCGCGCGGTCCGTCGAGCGGATCGGAGGACGTGGGCGCGCCGATCCCCACCGGGCGGGACGGCTGCACCAGCGCTGCGACCTGCACGGCGCGCACGCGCAGCAGCTCGACACGCTGCGAGTCGGTGATGTTCGGCACCGCGAGCTCTTGATCGCAGCGACGGACGAGCTGGGTGCGGGCGCGGAGCAGCGCCTCCTGGATCGTGCGCTGCTCGGCGTCGATCCGCTCGAGCTCCTGCGCGCGCGACTGGGCGAGCGCCAGCAGCTCCTTCAATTTCGCATCGCGGGCCGGCGTGCTGGCCTCGGCCTTCTGCTGATCGATCTCATGCGTGGTGCGCTGGTTGGCCGACACCAGGCGATCGCGACGGCGGGTCAGCTCGGCCGCGGCGGCCTCACGCTGCGTGACCTCGGAGCGCGCTGCCGTCAGGGCGTCCGCATTGCTCTGGCTGGTCGCCCCGGCGCCCTCCGCGTACACCTCTCCCCCTGCCAGGAGGGACAATCCGAAGAGGAGGTGGAAAAGCCGCATGGACAGGTTACTCAGCAACCAGCGTGCCGCTTGATAAGATAGCAGAAACGCTGGAACCGCGCGCGGGGCGGGGCCTCAGTTTTCCGAGGACCGGAGGGGAACTGAGGAGAAAACACCAGAAAATTCCGGCCTGACAGCGGCGGTAGGTGTGGGAGAAGGTGCCGCGCGCTCACTGGGCGATCCCGTACTTCTCGAGCTTGTAGTAGAGCGCCGAGGTCTTGATGCCGAGGAGCCGGGCGGTCTCGGTCTTGACGCCCTTGGCCTGCTGGAAGGCGCGCAGGATGAGCTGCCGCTCGAGATCGTCGAGGATGTCGGGCAGCGGCCGGTCGCCCGAGGGCAGCGGCAGCGTGCCGTCGCCCGCCGGGGCGGCGCCGGGTCCGGCCGCGGGGACGACGCGATCGGCGGAGCGCAGCGCCTCGGGCAGCGCCTCGGGGACGATCTCGTCTCCGTCGGTGAAGACCAGCGCCTGCTCGATGACGTTGCCGAGCTCGCGGATGTTGCCCGGCCAGCGGTGGGCCAGGAGGCGCCCGAGCGCCGCCTCGTTGATGCCCTTGCAGCGCGGGTTGGTGCGCGGTCCGAGCGTCGCGATGAAGTGCTGGACCAGCAGCGGCAGGTCTTCGAGGCGCTCGCGCAGCGGCGGGAGCTGCACCGGCACGACCTGCAGGCGGTAGAACAGATGCTCGCGGAAGCGACCCAGCAGGTGCTGATGACGGGGCTCGCT
>CAZPEY010000335.1:0-5776 GCA_964585665.1 uncultured Polyangiaceae bacterium
CGGGGCGCGCGGCGCAGACGCGGGCGAGGCAGGCGCGCAGCGCGGGCGGCGAGGCCCGCAACCTCGAGGACGATGAGGCGCGCTTGCTCGACGGGCGGCTCCTCCTCGCCGAGCAGCAGTTCGACGCCGCGATCGCGGTGGCGCGCGAGCTGCTGGCGGCGCGGCCGCTCTGGGCGGAGGCCGCGCTGCTCGAGGCCGAGGCGCTGTCGCTGCGCGGCACGTTTCGGATCTCGACCAGCAACGTCGTCGAGGCACGCAGCGACTTCGTGACCGCGCGGCAGCGCTACCAGGCTGCGCTGGCGATCGCGCGCAGCCATCCCGATGGGTGGTTGCAGCTCTGCTCGCTGACGGCGAGCCTCGCGCACGAGGCAGTCGCCGAGGGGCGCGAGCCGCGCAAGGAGCTCGACGACGCGCGCCAGGCGTGCGCGGCGGCGCGCCTCACGATGCCGTCGCTGCGCCGGCCAATCGCCAGCGAGCTGTGGGCGCTGTCGCACGCCGCCGACTACGCGGCCGACCACGGCCAGGAGTGGAAGGCGATCTACGAGGAGGCCGAGCGCTTGTTCGCGAGCGCGGGCGAGCTTGGCAAGACCTCGTCGATGGCGCTGCACGCGATGGTGTCCCTCAACACGGCGCGCGCCGACGAGGCGTCGGTGCACGGCGTCGATCCGACGCCGTTCCTCGATCGCGCGCTGCGACTGGTCGATGGCGCCGAGCGCCTCGCGCCGGTCACCGCGCCCGACGAGGAGGCGCGGGGCGGGCTGCTCGGGCGACTCGCGGTGTGGGAGGCCAAGCAGGGGCGGTCTCCGGTCGCGACGCACGAGCGCGCCATCGCCGCCAACCTGCGCGCGATCAAGCTCGACCCGTTCGCGTACCAGGCCTACGGCAACATCGCGACCAGTGGCATGCTCCTCGTCGAGTACGAGCTCGCGTTCGGGCGGATCCGGGACCAGGTGCTCGATCAAGGGATGGCTGCGGCCTTCGCGCTCAGCGTCCTCCACGCCGGTCGGGCGCTCGGGCATCAGCGGTTCGGCGAGACGCTCTGGTATCGGATGAAGGCCGAGTGGCTGCGCGGCCGCGATCCGTCTACGCTCCTGGCGCTCGTCGACTGGGAGCTCTCCGAGGCGCTGCGCTACAAGCCCGACGTCGCCTACTCCTTGCTGAACCGCGCCGAGGCGGTCCGTCTCGTCGCCGAGTATCAGATGCGTCACCAAGGGGCGCACGCCCTGGGGGCACGGATCGATGCTGCGCAGCTGCGTCGTGCACGCGCCGACCTCGATGCGGCGATCAACATCGATCCGCGCGATCCGATGGTGCTCGCTTACATCGCGCGCTTCGAGCGCCTGCTGGCCGAGGTGGAGCCGGCGGCCTGGCAGGCGCACCTCGCGGCTGCGGACGGGGCGGTCGCCAAGGCGCTCGCGGTCGACGGCAAGGACGTCGATGCGCTCGAGCTCGGCGCTGAGCTGGCACTCGCCCGCTTGCCGCACGTCCCGCGCGCAGATCGCAAGGCGCGGCGGAGTCTCGTCGAGCGCGGCCTCGCGCTGGCGGAGCGTTCGCTGGCGATTCGGCAGGGGTGGCCGCGCACGAGGGCGATCGAGGGCCGGCTCACCGAGGCGTACGCGGCGATCCTGCGAGAGGATCGAGCCGAGGTCCGCGCGGACGAGCAGGCGGCGCGCGCCAAGCAGCGGCTCGACGCGGCCTACGCCGCGAACCCGACGCTCACGGTCGATCTCGGGCCGCGCTGAGGTCTCCCGCGATCAGGGCGCCTTGGGAATGTGGAGCTCGATGGCGCGCGCGTCGTCGGGGCCGGGACCGGCGACCTCGCCGATCCAGCCGGCGGTGTAGTCGGCGGCGGCGCGGCGGCGCGCCTCGGGCAGGAGCGGATCGCCCTCGACGGAGTAGTCGACGGGGATGGCGCGGATGAGCAGCGTGCCGTTGTCTTGATCCCAGACCTCGAAGAGGCGCGCCTCGCAGGGCCAGTCGGCGAGCGATCCCGTCTCGGCCTCGTAGAAGGCGTGGCCGCTCGCGGGCGTCGCGACGCGGGCCCGAAAGGTGTGCGAGTGGCCCGCGAGGTGGAGGATGACGTGGGGGAAGCTGCCGAGGAGCTCGCGCCACTCGTCGGTGTGGATCGGATCGTCGGCGGGCGTGCCGGCGGTGAGGCTCGGCGGCGCGTGGTGGGAGACGATGATCGTCGGCAGGCCCGCCTGCTCGGCATCGACGAGCAGCGGGCGCACGTAGGCCTCGAAGTCGGCGCGGCGGATCAACCCGTCGGAGCTGCCCTCCTCGGCGCCCGTGTCGATGACGACGAAGCGCAGCCCGCCGCCCTTGGCGTCGAAGCTGTAAAACGCCTTGCCGCTCGTCGTCTGCGCCGCGCCGAGGCCGTGGCCGTCGCCATCGGCGGCGACGCGCGCCATCAGCTCCTTGCGGTGGAGCGGGGCGCGCCGCGCATCGGCGGGCACCGCGCCGGTGGTGAGCGGCCCGTCGGGCCTCGACCAGTCGCGCGTACCGAACATCGCGCTGGTCCCGACGAACTCTCCGCCGCGATCGTCGATGTTGGTGGTCCCCTGATGGAGCACGTCGTGGTTGCCGGTGACCCAGCGCCACGGCATGGCGATGCCGTCGGCCCAGAACGGATCTTTGGGATCGTTGCCGGGTCCCGGGATCGGATCGTCGTCGATGCCAGAGTCGCAGTCGACCGCCTGCTTGCCGTCGAGGATCTGCAGGAACCAGGCAAGCTCGTTGCCCTGCGCGTTGTCGATGTTGTCGCCACCCAAGAGGAGCAGCTCGATCGGCCGCGTCTCGCTCAGCTTGTTGAAGGTGCGCATCATCGCGTTCAGCATCCGACAGACCCAGGCCTCGTGCGGGCGGTAGGCGCTGTTCGTCGGGCCCATCGCGTCGAACGACGCGACGCGCGCCGGCGACTCGTCGTCCGCGAGCTGGGTGTCGGCGAGGTGCGCGAAGCGGATGAGGAGCTTGGGCGAGGCACCCGGCGCGGGCGGCGGCTTGCCGTCGAGCGTGTGGGGCACGAGCGCGAGGCCCGGGCCGTCGGCCGTGTCACCCCAGCCGGCGGCGAGCAGCGCCGCGAGCCCGCTTCCGTCTGACGGCGAGTGGGCCGGGTCGACGCCGAGGGCGTGGGTCGGGACGACGGTCTTGTCGGTCGTCAGGAAGGCCGCGGTGAGCGCCGGAAACGGATCGGGCGCGGTCTTGCCGCCGCCGCAGGCGGCCAGGCCGAGCAGCAGCGACGGTACGAGCCGTCGGGCGGAGGATCGAGCGTGGGTCAGCACGGCGCGACCATACCGCGAGCCAAGCCCGCCGCATCCGACTACTTGAGATCGGCCGCGTCGACGTGGAAGAGCCCGAACAGGGTCTCCATCGGCGTGTCGCGCGAGCCGCACGAGCCGGTCTCGGGCCGCATGCGCCACTTGTAGACGACGAGCCTCTCAGTCGGCAGGTAGGCCGCCCAGACGAGTGAGTCGAGGAAGCGGATGTTCGACAGGTCGAGCTTCTGCTCGGCGAGCTGGCGATCGCCACGGAAGAGGCGCGCCTTCTCGCCGAGGACGAGGCCGATCTGGACCCCCGGGAAGCGGCCCTTGCTGATGCCGCGGCTCTCGTCGTCCTTGAGCACGGCGTACTCGATCTTGGCGGGCGCCTGAAAGCCGAGGTCGGTGAGCAGCCGATCGCCGAACCTGGCCGTGTCCGAGGCCGACAGCGAGAAGACGACCGCGCCCGACTTACCTTCGAGAAAGGCCAAGCGGAAGGACTGCGACTCGCTGCGCTCGCCCTCCTCGTAGTCGACCCCGTAGACGCTCTGCAGCACGGCGATCGTCTGAAGGTGCGAGGACCAGGCGAGGTCGCCGTCGAGGAAGTGGCCGCTCGGCGCGGGGCGGCCGCGGCGCGGCTTGGTGAGCGCCAGGCGCGCGTCGCCTGGGGTCGGGCTGCGCATCGCGACGATCGGCGCGGCATCGAGGAACGGCGTCAGCCAGCGCGAGCCGAGGAGGCGCGCGTACAGGCGCAGCGGATCGCGCTTGGCAAACGGCGCGAGCACGGCGGTCGCGCCCTCGAGATCCTGGCGATCGGCCTTGACCAGGGCGAGCGCGATCGCCGACTCGGTGTCGTCCTGCAGCGCGTGGGCGCGCGCGAACGCCTGCTCGGCGCCGACGAGGTCCTTCTTCTTGGCGAGCGCCGCGCCGGCCGTCGACTCGATCCGGGCCCGCAGCAAACTTAAAGTGGTTTCTAGCCTCTCGCTCGGCGACTCCTCGGTGGCCCACTCGATGACCACCCGGCCGTTGTCCCCGAGCGTCACGCCCTCGAAGCTGTAGACGTCCTCGACGATCGTGGCCCGTCGGCCCTGCTCGACGACCTGGAGGAGTCCGACCGAAGCGGGCTCGCCGCCGCCCTTGCGGCGCACCGCGGTTCGCTGCAGCACGAGGCCCTTGGCGAGCTGTACGCTGTTGCCGACGATCTTCAGCTTGGTGTCCGCCATTGCCGCGCCGCTCGAGAGCGTGACCAGCGAGGCGGCCAGCGAGGCGAGCGCGCACAGGCGCGAGCGGTGCGAGTCGATCATCGCACCGAGCCTACCATGGGCGCCGCGCGGTTCGAGCGGCCCGGCGGCGCGCCTTCCGGTAGACTCCGAGGTCATGAGCAGGTTCTCACCGCGTGGTCCAGGTCGGTCGTTCGACGTCATGCTGCTGCTGGCGATGATGCTCTCAGGGCCCGCGTGCTCGAAGGCCGAGCGCGCTCCCTCCGCCGCGCCGCCGGCCATGGAGTCGGCCCCCGCGGCCCCGGCCGCCTCTGGCGCGAGCGCGGTGCGCGGCGACGCGGCCGGACAGCATGCCGCCTCGCCAGGTGCGCAGCAGAAGACGCTCGACGTGCGGCGCATCATCCGCACCGCCGAGCTGTCGCTCGAGACCAACCAGGCCGATGAGGCGCAGAAGAAGATCACGTCGCTCGCAGAGGCCAAGGGCGGGTTCGTCGTCAGCGCCGATACCTCCCGCTACCGCTCCGAGAGCGGTGCGGAGACCACGACGGTGCACATCGTGCTGCGCGTGCCGGCGCCGGCCTTCGAGAGCACCCTCGACGCGCTGCGCGCCATCGGGACGCGCGTGGCGCGCGAGAAGGTCACCGGGCAGGACGTCACCGAAGAGTATCTCGATCTCGAAGCGCGGCTGCGCGCCCAGCGAGCCGTCGAGGAGCAGTACCTGATGATCCTGAAGCAGGCTCGGACGATCGGGGACACGCTCCTGGTGCAGCAGAAGCTCGGCGAGGTACGCGGCGAGATCGAGCGTGCCGAGGGCCGGCGTCGCTTCCTCGAGAGTCAGACTTCGCTGTCGACGATCACCGTCTACCTGGCGCGCACGATCGACGCGGTCGACGCCAGCGGCCCGGGCTTCGGGCGCAGCGTCAAGCGCGCCTTCCGCGACGCGATCGAGGTCGGCGTCGGGATCATCAACTTCCTCATCCGAAGCCTGGGCGTGCTGATCCCGGTCTTCTTCTTGCTGCTGCTGCCGATCTATCTGGTGGTGCGGATCGTCAGGCGCCGTCGCCAGCGCCCCGGCAAGTAGCCGAGGAGCATCGCCAGGAGCAAGAGCGCGCCGTCGAGCGAGCCCTCGCCCCGCGAACCCACGGTGCAGCCGCTCGCCTTCGGCTCGGGCGTCCCTCCCGTCGGTGCGGCCGGCACCGAGACGCCGCTCGGCAAGCCGCCGCCCGGCTGCGCGACCGGGATGGAGTCGCCCGACCACGGGTCGATCGAGATCCCGCCCGGCACGGTGACGACGACGGT
>CAZPEY010000336.1:0-5746 GCA_964585665.1 uncultured Polyangiaceae bacterium
TCCACACCGACGTCGTCATCGACATGGTGTGCTTCCGTCGCTACGGCCACAACGAGACCGACGAGCCCGGCTTCACGCAGCCGCTCATGTACCAGAAGATCGAGAAGCGCATGTCGGTGCCCCGGCTGTACGCGCAGCGCCTCGTCGGCGAGGGGGTGCTGTCGCAGGCGGAGGCGGACGCGACCTTCGCCGCGGCGACCGCCAGGCTAGACGAGCAGCACCAGACCAAGCTGCACAAGCGGCCCCACGTCGACGCGATGCACGGCGTGTGGGAAGGCTACGTCGGCGGACCGGATGCGGACGTGCCCGATCCCGACACCGGCGTCGACCGCACGATCCTCACCCAGATCACCGAGGCGATCACCCGCGTGCCGGAGGGCTTCTCGCCCAACCTGAAGGTGGTGCGCCTCCTCGACCAGCGACGGAAGATGGGCCTCGGCGAGCAGCCGCTCGACTGGGGCATGGGCGAGCACCTCGCGTTCGGCTCGCTGCTCTGGGAGGGCAGCCCGATCCGCTTCACCGGGCAGGACTCGCGCCGCGGCACGTTCTCGCAGCGCCACGCCGTCGTCGTCGACAACCGCACCGAGGACGAGTGGATTCCGCTCAACAACCTCCGGCCGGGTCAGGCGAGCTTCCGCGTCTACGACAGCCCGCTGTCCGAGGCGGGCGTGCTCGGCTTCGAGTACGGCTACTCGCTCGACTTTCCCGATGGGCTGGTGATCTGGGAGGCGCAGTTCGGCGACTTCGTCAACGGCGCCCAGGTGCTCATCGATCAGTTCATCACCTCGTCCGAGGACAAGTGGAAGCGCCTGTCCGGCCTGGTGATGCTGCTGCCGCACGGCTTCGAGGGGCAGGGACCGGAGCACAGCTCGGCGCGCTTCGAGCGCTTCTTGGAGCTGTCGGCCGAGGACAACATCCAGGTGTGCTACCCGTCGACGCCGGCGCAGTACTTTCACATGATGCGGCGGCAGGTCGTTCGCAAGTGGCGTAAGCCCCTGGTCGTCATGACGCCCAAGAGCCTGCTCCGTCTGCCGGCCGCGCGCTCGCCGATCGAGGCGTTCACGCGCGGCAAGTTCGAGCGCATCCTGCACGACGACGCGGCGGCGTCGACGGCCAAGCGGCTGGTGCTGTGCACGGGCAAGCTCTACTACGAGCTCGACGAGGAGCGGCAGAAGCGCAAGCTCGCCAGCGACGTCGCGCTGGTGCGCATCGAGCAGCTCTACCCGCTCTCGGACGCCGCGATCCGCGCGGCGCTCGCCCGCTATCCCAAGGCGCGCGAGGTCGTCTGGGCGCAGGAGGAGCCGGCGAACATGGGGGCCGAGCGCTACATCCAGGTCCGCTTCGCGCCGCTGCTCGACGGGCGCACGTTCTGGCCGGTGAGCCGCGCCGAGAGCGCCAGCCCAGCGACGGGATCGAACAAGGCGCACCAGCTCGAGCAAGCCAAGCTGATCGGCGAGGCCTTCGCGCCCAAGCCGTAGTTCGGCTAAGCTCGACTTTTCTGCATCCTTCTGGCAGCACTCGGCACGCAAGAGACGGAGAGAAAGAGGCCCATGAGTACAGAGCTGGTCGTCCCGGCGCTCGGAGAGTCGATCAAGGAAGCGGTCATCGCCAAGTGGCTCAAGAACGTCGGGGAGTTCGTGTCGGCCGATGAGCCGGTGGTCGATCTCGAGACCGACAAGGTCACCGTGGGCCTGCCCGCTCCCGTCGCTGGTGTGCTGCAGGAGCAGAAGTTCGCGCTGGGCGCGACGGTCAAGGTCGGCGAGGTCATCGGCCTGATGCAGGCGGGCGCTGCACCGACGGTCGCGGCCGCCGCGCCGACGGCGAGCGCCGCGCCCGCCGCGCCGACGCCAGCGCCGGTCGTTGCCAGCCCGCCGCCGAAGGCCGTGCCGCCGGCCGCGACCACCCCTGTGGCGCCGCCCCCGGCCTCCCCGTCGACGAACGGCCACGGCAGCCACGAGATCCCGCGCAGCAAGACCCTGCCCCCGTCGGTGCGCAAGGCGCTGCGCGAAGGCGGCACGCTCGCCGCGCTCGGCCATGGTGCGCCCAACGAGTTTGACGAGCACCCCGAGGACGTCGTCCCGATGTCGCCGCTGCGCAAGCGGATCGCCGAGCGGCTCGTCGAGGCCCAGCACACCGCCGCCATCTTGACGACCTTCAACGAGGTCGACATGTCAGCGGTGATGGCGCTGCGGGCGCGCTATCAAGACGACTTCGTCAAGAAGCACGGCATCAAGCTCGGCTTCATGTCCTTCTTCGTCAAGGCGTGCGTCGAGGCGTGCAAGCTCTGGCCGGGCGTCAACGCCGAGATGCGCGGCACCGACATCGTCTACAAGAAGCACTACGACTTCGGCATCGCCGTCGGTGGCGGCAAGGGCCTCGTCGTCCCCGTGCTGCGCAACTGCGACGAGCTCGACTTCGCCGGCATCGAGAAGGGCATCGCCGAGCTCGCCGCCAAGGCCAAGGACAACAAGCTCACGTTGCCGGACCTCGCGGGCGGGACGTTCTCGATCACCAACGGCGGCATCTACGGGTCGATGCTGTCCACGCCGCTGCTCAACATGCCGCAGACCGGCATCCTCGGCATGCACAACATCGTGCGCCGGCCGGTCGTCGTCGGCGATTCGATCGAGATCCGCCCGGTGATGTTCGTCGCGCTGTCCTACGACCACCGCGTCGTCGACGGGCGCGAGGCCGTGTCCTTCCTCGTCGCGGTCAAGGAGCGCCTCGAGAATCCCGATCGCCTGCTCCTCTCCCTGTAAGCCACTCGTCAACCTCCTTTACCAATGTAATCAAGCAGCTTGACCGTCGCTCTCCTCGGACGTCTCGCGCTGCTGCTCGTCGTCGTGGTGCTCGTCGTCTGGCGCCCGCGCAACTTGCATGTCGCGGTGCCGGCGGTCGGCGGGGCACTCGTCGCCGCGCTCCTCGGCTGGGTCGGGCGCACCGAGGTGACGCGCGTCTTTGCGCTGGTGTGGAACGCCACCGCGACGCTGATCGGCCTCATGCTGATCTCGTCGCTGCTCGACAAGAACGGCGCGTTTCGCTACGCGGCGATGGGGGTGGCTCGCGCCTCGGGCGGCAACGGGCGGCGGCTGTTCGTCGCCCTCTGTCTGCTGGCGACGGTGTCGACGGCGATCCTCGCCAACGACGGCGCCATCCTGCTCGTCACCCCGATGCTGCTCGAGCTCGGACGCCTGCTGGCGCTCCCCACCGCAACGACCTTCGCGTACCTCTTCGCCACCGGCTTTCTCATCGACGCGCTGTCGACGCCCCTGGTGTCGTCGAACCTGACCAACATCCTGCTCGCCGACGGCCTGCAGCTGCCGCTCGGCGTGTTTGCCTCGCGCATGCTGGCTCCCACGCTGGCGATGCTGCCGGTCGCGATCGCCGCGACCGCGCTCGTAGTGCGGCGCGACCTACCGAAGCGAATCGACCTCACCCCGCTGGCCAGCGCCCCGCCCCGTCGGTTCCGTCGACGTTCGCGGGTGGCGACGGCGCTCGCGCTCGGCGCCTTCGGGGCGCTGTGCCTCCTCGGCCACTCGTGGCGCATCCCGCTCGGCCTCGGGGTGCTGGCGATCGGCGGCGCGCTCCTCGTCGTCGAGTGGCTGATCGGAACGGTGCGGCCGCTGCCGATCGTGATCGGGCTGCCGTGGGGGATCGTCGTCTTCTCGTCGGGACTGTTCCTCGTCGTGATGGCGGCGGCGGAGGCGGGGCTGGCACCGTGGCTCGGCCACGCCCTGGTCGCGACCGGCCGGCTCGGCGGCGGGCTGCTCGTCGGCCTCGCCGCGTCGATCTTCAACAACCTGCCGGTGCTCCTGCTCGCGATGCTCGGCCTGCAGACGCAGGGCGCCTACGATCCGTCGCTGCCCTACGCCGCGCTCATCGGCGCCAACGTCGGCAGCAAGCTGTTCCCGATGGGCTCGCTAGCGACGCTGCTCTGGCTCGAGGTGCTGCGCGAGGGTGGACTGCAGCCAGGTTGGGGGCGCTACATCGTGCTCGCCGCGCTGCCGACGATCGCGACGCTGCTCGCCGGCCTCGCCGTGCTCAGCGCGCTCCGTGCCGCTTGAGAAACGCCGCCGCTTCGGCCTTGCTCACCGCGCCGGTCGCGACACCGAGCACAAGCTCGACGATCGCGTCCTCGGTCGCCTCGACCTCGACCTCGTTCATCCCGAGGAAGGCCAACGAGACCGCCAGCGCCACCCGCTTGTTCCCATCGACGAACGGGTGGTTCTTGCAGAGGTGAAAGAGGTAGGCGGCCGCTTGCTCGAAGAGCGTCGGGTGCATCAACTCATCGCCGAAGCCCGCCTGTGGCATGGCGAGAGCGGACTCGAGGCCGCCGCGGTCTCGGATCCCGAGCGAGCCCCCGTAGCGCTCGATCTGATCGGCGTGGATAGCCAGAACCTCGTCGAGCGTCAGGTAGATGGTAGCGGCAGTCACTGCGCCAGGCGCTTGAACGCGCCGCCGTACTTGTCGTGGAGCTTGCCCATCACGGCGCGCAGCTTCGCCTGACGAGCCTTCGAGCGAACCGGCGTGATCACGATCACGTCACCGTCGGTGGAGATCTCGACCTCCTGCCCTTCGTCCAGGTGCGCCGCATCGAGCACCGGCCGATCGAGGACGACTGCGACGGAGTTTCCCTGGCGAGTCAGGCGCTTGATCATGGTACGTACATCCTAGCACAGCCGTACGTACGCGCTACAGATAGCGGCGGGTGAAGTTCTCCGGCGCTTCGCCGTCGACGACGCGCAGGTCGTCCTCGATGCGGATGCCACCGAAGGGCTGCAGCGCGTCGACGGTGATCCAGTTGACCAGCGACGCCTTGGGCGAGGCGCGCAGCGGCTCGAGGAGCAGGTCGACGAAGTAGATCCCCGGCTCGATGGTGAAGACCTGCTCGGGGGCGATCACTGTCGTGTTGCGGAGGAACGGGTTGTCGGCGCGCGGCTTCAGCTCGGCGCACCCGACGTCGTGCGTCTGCAGGCCGAGCGAGTGACCGAGGCCATGCGGCAGAAAGGCGCGCGTCACGCGACTTGCCACCGCCTCTTGCGCCGAGCACTTGAGCACGCCCGCCTCGGCGAGCGCCTCGCCGAGGTAGTCGTGGGCCCGATCGTGGAGCGCCTCGTACTTGAGCCCGACGCGCGCCTCTTCGACGAGGCGCTGCTGCAGCCGATCGGTCGCCGCCACGAGGGCCGCGAACTCCTTGGCCGCCCCCTCGTTGCCGCGGACGTAGGTGCGGGTGATGTCCGAGTGGTAGCCGGCGTAGGTCGCGCCCGCGTCGAGGAGCAGCGACGTCGCGTGCCCGTGCTTGTCGCGGCGGCGATCGTAGCTGACGTGGTGCAGCGTCGCGGCGTGGGTGCCGAGCGCGACGATGTTCTTGTAGGGCGTCTCCCAGTCGTCCTGCTCGGTCGCCTTGAGATAGATCAGGTGGAGGTCGAGCTCGGAGTCGCCGGCGCCCGCGAGGAAGGCGTCGCGCACTGCCGCGTGACCGAGGGCGGCGCGCCGGTTCGCCTCGTCGATGCAGCGGCGCTCATAGGGCGTCTTGTGGACACGCAGCTGGTCAAGCGACTTGACCAACGCCTCCGGATTGTGCTGCGCCTCGAGGCCGAGCAGCGTCGCCCGCTTTGCCTCCTCGCCGACGAAGGCGACGCGCCCCTCCGGGACATGGCCGCGCAGGGCGTCGAGCGTCGTCGCCTTGACGACCCGCCACGCCACCTCGAACCACGGCTGTTCGGGCGGCGCCGGCTGCTCCCAG
>CAZPEY010000337.1:0-2780 GCA_964585665.1 uncultured Polyangiaceae bacterium
GTACATCCACGCCGAGGGGTACGCCGCGGGCGAGATGAAGCATGGGCCGATCGCGCTCATCGACGAGCACATGCCGGTCGTCGTGATCGCGCCGCGCGGCCCGACCTACGAGAAGGTCATGTCCAACCTGCAGGAGGTCAAGGCGCGCGAGGGCAAGATCCTCGCCGTAGCGACCCGCGGCGACGGGGACATCGGCCGCCTCGCCGACGAGGTCGTCTTGATCCCCGACACGAACCCGGTGCTGCAGCCGCTGCTCACCGTCGTTCCGCTGCAGCTCCTGTCCTACTACGTCGCCGACTTCAAGGGCACTGACGTCGATCAGCCCCGCAACCTCGCCAAGAGCGTCACCGTCGAGTAGGACTCGTTGGCGACGGACCCGCTCCCTACGAGAGCGGGCCCTCCTCCGCATAGCGTCGAAACGCCCGCAGCGCCGCCGCGCCGAAGTGGTAGAGGCCATCGTCGGTGGCGTGGCCGTGTTCGTCGACGAGCCCCGAGACGCGGAAGCGCCCGAAGCTGCCGAGGAAGTCGAAGTGGTGGAGCACCGCTGGCCGCCCGGCGCGCACGATGTTCTCCTCGTCGAGCCGGATCTCCTCCACCTCGCCGAAGCGTACCTGCTGTCCCCATTGCAGGCCGCTCCAGCGACGGTACAGCGCCAGGCCATGCGTGCCGACGATGCTCAGACGCGCGGGCAGGATCGGCACGCGCCCGGCGTGCAGCGTCGCTGACAAGAGGTGGCCGATCTGGAGCGGCAGGCGCTCGACCAAGCGCGGGTTCACGCGGGAGTCGGTGCCATCGTGAGCGGGGATCGTCGACATCAGCTGACTGACACGCGATCGGCCGGAGGGTTGCAGAGATTTTCGAGCGGGATCCCCGCCCCTGGGGCAGCGTCGCGCGGCGGCGCGCAGAGGAGGCAAATCTGCCGACAGGCGTCGGGGGGAAGTGGGGTAGACTGCGCCCATGTCTCTCGCCGCCGTAAAGGTCGCCGATCGAAACACCACGACCGCCCGCCCCGACCTCGATCAACACCTCACGCGGCTCCGGCAGAGCGCGCGGAGCTGGGCGCAGAGCCCGATTCGCGAGCGCATCGAGCTGCTGCGCAAGCTCATGGCCGGCTACGTCACCGTCGCCGACGATCTCGTCGCGGCGGGCTGCGCGGCCAAGGGCCTCGACCCGAGCTCTCCGGCCGCCTACGAGGAGTGGTTCGGCAGCCCCATCGCGGTGATTCGCATGCTGCGCCAGCTCATCGAGTCCCTCGATCGCGTCGATCGCGGCCTGCCGCCGCTGCCCGCCGAGCGGCTTACCGTCGGTGCTGACGGCCGTGTCGTCGGTCAGGTGTTTCCGGGTAGCACCTTCGACAAGCTCCTCTTCGCGCCGTATCGCGCGGAGGTGTGGTTCGAAAAGGGCCTGAGCCGCGAGCAGGTCGTCGCCAAGATGGCCGAGCACTACAAGACGCCGACCGAGAGCCGCACCGGGCGCGTCTGCCTCGTGCTTGGCGCCGGCAACGTCGCTTCGATCCCGCCGCTCGACGTGATGACCAAGCTGTTCAACGAGGGCACGGTCTGCATCCTCAAGATGAACCCGGTCAACGCTCACATCGGGCCGTTCGTCGAGCGCGGCTTCGCGGCCGCGGTCGAGCGGGGGCTGCTCGCCGTCGTGTACGGCGGTGGCGACGTCGGCGGCTACCTCACCGAGCACCCCGAGGTGGACGAGATCCACATCACCGGCTCGGACAAGACGCACGACCTGCTGGTGTGGGGCGCCGATCCGGCGGAGCAGAAGGATCGCAAGGCGCGCAAGGATCCCAAGCTCAAGAAGCACATCTCCTCGGAGCTCGGCAACATCAGCCCGGTCCTGGTCGTGCCCGGTCCGTACACGGACAGCGAGCTCGACTACCAGGGCAAGACCGTCGCGACCGCCGTCACCAACAACGCGTCGTTCAACTGCAACGCCGCCAAGCTGTTGGTGCACGCCGCCGGCTGGGAGGGGCGCGACAAGCTCAACCAGGCGATCAAGGCGGCGCTGGCGATGTCGCCGCTGCGCAAGGCCTACTACCCGGGGGCCGAGGATCGCTGGAACCTGCTGACCACCTCGCATGGCCACGTCGACCGCATCGGGGACGCCAAGGCCGGCGAGCTCCCGTGGGCGATGATCACGGGCCTCGATCCCGATGACGCCAACGAGCGCTGCTACGCGATGGAGCCGTGGTGCGGCGTCCTCTCCGAGACGGCGATCGCCGAGAGCGATCCGGTCAAGTTTCTTGACCAAGCGGTCGAGTTCGTCAACCAGCGCGTCTGGGGCACCCTCGCGGCGACGATCATCATCCACCCGCAGACGCTCAAGCAGCCTGGGGTCGAGGCGGCGTTCCAGCGCGCGCTCGCCAACCTGCGCTACGGCGCGATCGGCATCAACGTCTGGCCGGCGCTCTGCTACGCGATCGGGCAGACGCCGTGGGGGGCGCACCCGTCGGCGACGCTCGACGACATCCAGAGCGGCCTCGGCTGGGTGCACAACACCTATCTGCTGGGCGGGATCGAGAAGGCGATCGTCTATGGCGAGCTGACCTCGATGCCCAAGCCCGTGTGGTTCCCCGACAACAAGACCGGCCACATCCTCGGCAAGCGCATGGTCGGCTTCGAGGCCGACCCGTCGTGGCTCAAGCTCCCTGGCCTGATGCTCAACGCGCTCAAGGGCTGAGCGACCTCGAGGGCCGGACGGCGGAGGGCAGCGAGTGACGGGGAGTGACGACGAGGCGCGCTGGAAGCAGCTCTGGCGGCACGCCC
>CAZPEY010000337.1:2880-5729 GCA_964585665.1 uncultured Polyangiaceae bacterium
CTCGCCGAGGCGCGGACGATGGGCGATCTGCAGCACCCGCACATCGTGCCCGTTCACCTCCTGGCGAGGGATCGACAGGGGCGACCGGTGCTGGTCATGAAGCGCGTCGAAGGGGTCGCGTGGCAGCGCCTCCTCGACGACGCGGATCATCCCTTCTGGCAAAAGGGCACGACGCGATCGATGGATCGGGGCGACCGCTTGCTCGCGCACCTCGAGATCTTGATGCAGGTCTGCAACGCCGTGCACTTCGCGCACAGCCGCGGCGTCGTGCATCGCGACATCAAGCCGGAGAACGTGATGCTCGGCGACTTCGGCGAGCTCTACCTACTCGACTGGGGCATCGCGGTGCGGATCGGCGCCGAGAGCGCGGTGCCGGGCAGCTCGTCGGCGATCCTCGGCACGCCCGCCTTCATGGCACCCGAGATGGTGACGACGCCTGCGGACGTCAGCGCACGCACGGACGTGTTCCTCCTCGGAGCGACGCTCCATCTCCTGCTCACCGGCCGGTATCGTCACGAGGGAGACAGCGTCGAGCAGGCGCTCTTCCGCGCCTTTCGCTGCCAGCCCGCGACCTACGGCCCCGAGGTCCCGCCGGAGCTCGCGGCGATCTGCGATCGGGCGATGGCGCTGCGACCCGCCGATCGCTTCGCGTCGGCGGATGAGCTGCGGCTGGCGATCGTCGAGTATCTGCGGCGCCGCGGCTCGCGCGCGCTGGCTCGCGCGGCGGAGGGGGCGCTCGGCGAGGTCGAGGAGCTGCTCCGCCAGCCGCGGCGCGACGACGAGGCGCAGTTCGGCCGGCGCGTGCAGTCGCTGCTGGTCGAGTGTCGAGTCGGCTTTCAGCAGGCGCTGCGCGAGTGGCCCGAGAACGCCGAGGCGCAGAAGGGCTTCTCTGCGTACCTGCGCGCGGCGTTCGCCTACGAGCTGCAGCTCGGCAACCTCGAGGGCGCGCGGGCGCTCTTCGACGAAGCGGGCGGTGGCGACGAGGGCATGCGCGCGTCGCTCGATCGACTGGCGCACGAGCAGGCGGCGCTGCGCGCCCGCGAGCGCAAGCTGCAGGCGATCGAGCGCGATCAGGATCCGCGCATCGGCCTCGGCGCACGCCGGGCGATGATGGGCCTCTTGCTCCTCGGAGCGAGCGCGATCGCGCTCTTCGGCTTGATCTTCCGCCCCGCGCAGTCCGCGCTGCGGCACTCCGATCTGCTGCTGTTCAACGCCATCACGCTGGGGCTGTTCGCCGTCGCCGCGCTGGTGTTTCGCCGCGCCATCAGTGGCAGCGCGCTCAACCGTCGTGGCGCGGGACTCATCGCGATCTCGTTCGTGCTGGCGACGGGGGTGCGGCTGCTCGGCTGGCGCTACGACATCCGACCCGAGCAGATCTTGCACCTCGAGCTGTGGATCTACGCGGGGCTCGTCGCCTGCGGTGCGGCGCTGTTCTTACCCGCGCTATGGCCTTCGACCCTGCCCTTCGTCGTCGGTGCGATCCTCGCCACCCTGGCGCCCGAGCTGACGGCGCTGTTCTTCTCCGTCGCTGGGGTGGTGGGCTTCGTGACCGCCATCTCGGCGTGGCAGCTTCAGAGGCCGCCACCGCCGAGCGCGTAGGCCCGTCCGCCTCGATCAGCGGCGGGCGTGCAGCCACGCGGCGAGGAGCTGTGGCGAGTGCACGTGCTCGACGTCGCCGAAGCGGACCTGCCAGGCGCTCGCGGGGTGATCGAGCTCCCAGCGGAGCTCGCCGGGTCCGGCGGGCAGCCTCTCGACGGGAAAGGCGGTCTGTGTCCAGCTCGGACACGCGAAGGTCTCGAGCACGAGGTCCTCGGCGAGCTCGGCGCGGACCCACAAGGCGATGGCGTCGACGGCGGCACCGTCAGCGATCGTCCAGCGTGCGGCGAGCTGCGACAGATCCGGGCGGCGTAGGGCGGAGGTCAGGTCGGCCATGACGAGCGTCGTCGGTGGCGCGAGCAGCTCGACGGAGGCGTCGAGCGACAGCGCGCTCGGGATCTGTCGCTGCAGCTGGCGCAGGGCGTCGAGGCGGAGCGGCAGGCCGAGGCCGAGCTCGGGCGCGCCGCGGTGCCCCGGCGGCAGGCGGATCGGCGCCGCGACGAGGCCGAGGCGGGCGGGCAGGACGCGACCGCCTGGCGACAGCCAGCGCGGGCGGGCGTCGGCGAGGATCTCGACGATGTCCTCATCGAACGCCTGCGGTCCGATCGTCTCGCTGACGATCAGATCGAAGGTGCCCGGAAGCTCCTGCTCTCGAGAGTCCCCCTCGACGACGGTGATCTGCGACGCCAGCCCCTCCTCGGCGATCGTCGCCCGGAGGAGAGACGCGAGGAGTGGGTTGCGCTCGACGGCGAACACCTCGCGCGCTCCGTGGCGTGCCGCGAGGATCGCCCAGGGACCGCAGCCAGCGCCCAGATCGAGCACCCGCATGCCGGGCTTGACCGTCGCGGCGACGGCGCGCGCAAAGCTGCGGTTGCGCGCCTCGTCGCTGAGCATCGAGGCGTGGTACGCCAGCGCGCCCGCGAGGCTCTCGAGCGAGCCCTTCACCCTAGATCCTGATCTCCTTCCAAGATCCCTCGCCGAACTTCCAACCCATGATCCCGCACAAGAGGACGATGTAGACGTAGGCGCCCGTCCACACTCCCATCACGCCCCAGCCGAGCACGACGCCGCAGAGGTACGCCAGCGGCACGAGGCAGAAGAAGTGCAGCCCGAACTCGACGAACATGACGAACTTCGTATTGCCCGCGCCGAAGAGCGCCTGGGTGAAGACGATCGCGGCCAGGATGAAGGGCAGCAGCAGGCCGCAGATGCGCAGGATCGGGGTCGCCGCTGCGATGACCGTCGCGTCCTTC
>CAZPEY010000338.1:0-5700 GCA_964585665.1 uncultured Polyangiaceae bacterium
GCTCTCGCACCCGTCGGCGTCGGCCGGCCAGGTCACGAAGGCCGAAGCGGAGGGCGAGGCAGAGGGCAAGGCACAGCCGGTGCGGCGCGACGCGCCCAAGGTTGGTCGCAACGAGCCGTGCCCCTGTGGCTCGGGCAAGAAGTACAAGAAGTGCCACGGTGCTGGCGCACCGTAGTCCCCTGCTGCTGCTCGCGGTCGTCGCGGGCTGCGCGACGACCAGCCCCCAGGCGCCGGGTCCGGCGCTGCCCACCAAGCAACCCAATCGCGTTCGCCTCGGTCACCTCGTGTGGCAGGGCAACAGCTCCGTGACGGTGTGCACCCGTCGGATCGACGACGACGCGAACACCGTCGGGGTGGCCGGCCCCTGCTGGAAGGCCGAGTCGGGCGCAGCGGGTCTCTCGCGCATCGTGAGCTGGATGGGAGCGGGCCCCGTCGAGCGACGGCCGCTGGCCTCGCTGCCGGGCACCGTCTGCGGCTTCGAGTACGACGACGCCGTGCTCACGCCCGTCGAGAAGCCGGCCAAGCTCTACTTCGTCGCGCCGAGCGGGCGCACCGAGATCTACAGCTGGCCGCCGCCGCCGGGCGCGACGGCCGACGCGTACCAGCTCGAGACCAGCCTGGCCCCCGACGGCAAGACGCTGGCGATCCTCCGCCTCCAGCTCGGCCTCGGCGAGGGGCAGCGCATCGTCGAGCCCGAGGGCGTCGAGCTGCGCCCGGCCCCCGACTGCAAGTAGGCTGCAGGTAGCCGTCGCCGCCACGCGTGAGCTAAGATATTCGCATGCGTCTTGCTGCCGTCTCGCTCCGGGCCTCGTTCGCTCTCGGCCTCGCCGCCTGCACGCCCGCCGGAGGCACCAGCAACGATGGTGGTCTTCTCGGAGGTGACGCCAACGAGTTCGTGACCGCGCACAACGTCGCGCGCATCAACGCGACGCCCAAGCCCGATCCAGCGCTGCCCAACGTCTCCTGGAGCGCCTCCGTCGCTGCGACCGCGCAGGCCTACGCCGACGGCTGCGTCTTCAAGCACAACGCGGCGCGCGGCAACCTCGGCGAGAACCTCTTCGCCAACTCCGGCGAGAACTTCTCGCCCACCGCGGTCGTCGAGGGCTGGGAGTCGGAGAAGGCCGACTACGACTACGCGACCAACACCTGCGCGGCGGGCAAGCAGTGCGGCCACTACACGCAGGTCGTGTGGAAGGACTCGGTCGAGATCGGCTGCGGCATGCGCGTCTGTGAAGGCAACAGCCCGTTCGCGCAGTTTCCGCGCTGGCAGCTCTGGGTCTGCAACTACAGCCCCCCTGGCAACTTCGTCGGGCAGAAGCCGTACTGAGCAGCTCGCCCCCGGGAGCCGCTGTTCGTCGCTGAGCGTCGTCTGACGCGGCGCGCGATTGACGCCGCCGAGCGTGCGTGGCAAAAGGGCGCACTCAGCGACGGAGACCCCCAATGATCATCGGCGTACCGACGGAAATCAAGACGCGAGAGTACCGGGTTGGCATGATCCCGGCCGTAGTTCACACCCTCGTCGAAAAGGGCCACAAAGTGTTCGTGCAGCGTGGCGCGGGCGTGGGCTCGGGCATTCGCGACGAGGCGTACACCACCGCCGGTGCCGAGCTGCTCGACAGCGCCGACGAGGTCTGGGCGCGCGCCGACATGATCTGCAAGGTCAAGGAGCCGCTCCCCGACGAGTACCCGCGCATGCGCGAGGGCCAGATCATCTACACGTACCTGCACCTCGCCGCGGCGCCGGAGCTCGGCCTCGAGATGTTGAAGCGCAAGGTCACCGGCGTCGCCTACGAGACCATCGAGCTCGACGACGGCCGCACGCCGCTGCTGCAGCCGATGTCGGCCGTGGCCGGCCGCATGTCGATCCAGGTCGCGGCGGCCTATCTCGAGAAGTGGCGCGGCGGCAAGGGCGTCCTCCTCGGTGGCGTGCCGGGCGTGCGCCGCGGTCGCGTCGTCATCCTCGGCGGCGGCGTCGTCGGCCAGAACGCGGCGCGCATGGCCATCGGCCTCGGCGCCGAGGTCATCGTCCTCGACATCAACAACGCGACGCTGAGCTACATCGACGACGTCTACGAGGGGCGCATCAACACCCTGCACTCCGATCCGGTGTCGATCGAGAACGCCGTGGTGCGCGCCGACGTCGTCGTCGGTGCGGTGCTCGTGCCGGGCGCCCGCGCGCCGCGCCTGGTCACCAACAAGATGGTCGCCAAGATGGAGCCCGGCTCGGTCATCGTCGACGTCGCCGTCGATCAGGGCGGGTGCATCGAGAGCTGCCGCCCGACGACGCACGACAACCCGACCTTCCTGGTTCACGACGTGATCCACTACTGCGTCGCCAACATGCCGGGCGCGGTGTCGCAGACGTCGACGTTCGCGCTCAACAACGCGACCGGCAACTACGCGATCAAGATCGCCGAGATGGGCATCGTCGCGGCGGCCAAGCACGACCGCGTCCTGGCCCGCGGCCTCAACACCTACCAGGGCCGCTGTCCGCACCAGGCGGTCGCGCAGGCGCTCAACGTCGAGTACTCGCCGCTCTCTCTCTAGCGTCCTGCCGCTCCAACCCCGCGAGATCCTTGCGGTGGCTGCTTACCAAAAATCGTAAACTCTGGAATAGACTCGGGGGCAACCCCGTTTCCCATGTGGATGCTTAATCGGAAGAGTAGCCTGCGGGGCGCATTTGAAGCGACGGTGCTCGTGCACCTCGATGCGCTGTATGGAACTGCGCTGCGCCTGACGCGCGACGTGCGCGAGGCCGAGGATCTGGTGCAGGACACGATGCTGGCGGCGTTCCGCCACTTCGATCGCTTCATCCCGGGCTCGAATGGACGCGCGTGGGTCTACAAGATCCTGCACAACACGTTCATCGACAAGTATCGGCGCAGCAAGCGGGAGCGTGCGGCCCGTGAGCTGATGATCGACGAGGATCTGCCGAACTTGATGAGCGAGGAGGCGACGCGCACCGCGGCCTCCCCCGACGAGCTGCTGTCGCAGCCGCTGCTCTCCGACGACGTCAAGCGGGCGCTCGACGCGCTGCCGTACGAGTACCGCATGGCCGTCGTCCTCTGCGATCTCGAAGAGTTCGCGTACAAGGAGATCGCCGACATTCTCGATTGTCCGGTCGGCACCGTGATGAGTCGCTTGCATCGCGGGCGCCGGCTGCTGCAGAAGGCGCTGCGCGGCTACGCGCAGAGCGAAGGAATCGTCAAAGGCGGTGCGGAGACGTCGGAGGGTGAGCAGCTCGCCGACGTGATACCGTTCCCGATGGGGAAATCGTCATGATGCGCAGCTGTTCGGAAGTCGAGCGCTTCGTCGATCTCTACCTCGATGCCGAGTTTGGCGACGAGGATCGAGGCAAGTTCGAGGCGCACCTCGAAGGGTGCTCGCCGTGTCGTCACATGGTCGAGAACCAAGCCACCTGGCGGCGGCAGATCGTCGCTGCGTCGGCATCCAAGGCGAGCTGCCCGGCGACCTTGCGTAACCGCATCGCCGCGGGCCTCGACGAGGCCGAGCGCGCCAACCGATCTTCGTCGCTGCGTCGTCGCGCCTTCGCGATGGTCGCGGTTCCAGCCGCCGCCGCCGCTGCGTACGCGATCGTGATCCAGCGTCCGACCACGGTGCCCGCTCAGTCGGTGGCGATGGAGCTGCCGATGGTCGCCGACGTCGTACAGAAGCACTCGCGCAACCTGCCGATCGAGGTCCAGAGTCCGAAGGAGGACGATCTCCGTCGCTGGTACGCGGACAAGGTGAGCTTCCCCGTGCGGCCGCCGAAGTTCCGCAACGTCTCGGCGATGCTGCGCGGCGGGCGCCTGGCCAACGTGCGCGAGCGCGACGCGGCCTACCTCGTCTACGACGTCAACGGCAACAAGGTCTCGGTGTTCATGTTCGATCCGCGCGAGATGCAGCCGAGCCAGCTGCCGCGCCAGCAGCTCGGCGGACACGACGTCACGCTGACGCAGGAGCGCGGCTACAACGTCGCGCTCTTCGAGGACGCGGGCGTGGGCTACGCGATCGCGTCCGACATGGATCGCGACTCGATGGTCAAGTTGATCTCGGCCGTCGGCCACTAGGTGGCGCGAACCCGTTGCGCCGGGCGGGGATGGCATCCCTCTCCTCGCTGCGTCGCCCGACGACGGATGTGCCACTCGGCAGGGTCGATCGTGCTCCTTACAAAATAACTCCGCGAGGAGATGGATCCCATCCCCGCCCTCCGTAGCTCGCACGCCAGCCCCTGACTCGGCGGCGTGATGGCTCTAGGAGTGCTCGTCAGCACTCCTTGCTCACTCGTCTCGGTCGCGTCGCTGGCTGCGGTGCCCACTGGCTAGGTTGCGCCTCGGTTGCAGGCCGCCTGCCCGCGCCCCAGCCGCGCCTCGCCAGCCGGCTTCCCGCTCCGCGGCGCTCGGTCAGTGAGCAAGGAGTACTAGCGAGCGAAGGGAAGCGACGGCTGGGCGCGAGCGAGCCACGGAGGGTGGAGATGTGGCCTCTCTCCTCGCGGAGTTACTTTGTAGGGAGCACGATCGACCCTGCCCTGAGGCACATCCGTCGTCGGGTGACGCAGCGAGGAGAGAGGCCGCATCTCCACCCGGCGCACCGATCTTGCCGCCAGACGCGATCTCCCCTAGGCCTTCTCGACGGCAGTTTGCCACTGCTTGCGGTGGCGGGCGATCTGCTCGTGGCTCATGCCGCGGCGGAAGAACGTCGTGTGACCACCGGTGCTCGCCGATTTCCACAGCGCAGTCACTTCGTCGACCGACTTCCAGAGCTTCTCCCCGAGGCCGGCGAGCAAGGCGGCGCCGAGCGCCGTCGCTTCGACCATCTGCGGTCGCGCCACCTCGACGCCGAGCATGTCGGCCTGGAACTGCATCAAGAGGTTGTTCGCCGCGGCGCCGCCGTCGACGCGCAGGTGGCGCAGCGACAGCCCTGCGTCCGCCTGCATCGCGGCGAGCAGATCGGCGACTTGGTGCGCGATGCCCTCGAGCACCGCGCGCGCCAGGTGGCCCTTGGTCGTGCCCCGCGTCAGCCCCGCGATCAAGCCGCGCGCCTCGGGACGCCAGTGCGGCGCACCGAGGCCTGCGAGCGCCGGCACGCAGACGACCCCCGCTGAGTCTTCGACGCTGGCGGCGAGATCTTCGATCTCTCGCGCCGACTGGATGATGCCGAGACCGTCGCGCAGCCACTGGACCATCGCGCCGGCGATGAACGTCGAGCCCTCGAGCGCGTACACCGGTCCTTGCCCGATGTCCCACGCCAGCGTCGTCAACAAGCCGTGGCGCGAGGGGATGATCTGATGCCCGGTGTTGAGCAGCATGAAGGCGCCGGTGCCGTAGGTGCACTTGGCGTCGCCGCGCTCGAAGCAGGCCTGGCCGAACAGCGCCGCCTGCTGATCCCCCGCGATGCCCGAGATCGGCACGCCGTCACGAATGCCCGGGATCCCGACGGTGTGCCCGTAGGTCTCAGACGAAGTGCGCACCTCGGGCAGCATCGCTTCGGGGACGCCGAGGTGGTTGCAGAGTGCCGGGTCCCACTGCCGGCTCGCCAGGTCGAGCAGCAGGGTGCGTGACGCGTTGGAGACGTCGGTGACGTGCGACTTGCCGCCGGTGAGGCGCCACACCAGATAGGTGTCGATGGTGCCGAAGCACAGCTCGCCGAGCGCAGCGCGTCCGTGCTGCTCGGTGTGGTCGAGGATCCAGGCGATCTTGG
>CAZPEY010000339.1:0-5687 GCA_964585665.1 uncultured Polyangiaceae bacterium
TCGCGTTCTTCACCGCCCTCGATGACAGCTATCGCGGCGCGCTGACCTGGGCGGTGCACCACAAGCTCGTCGTCGGTGGCCTCGCGCTCGGCGCGCTGTTCGGCATGGTCGGGCTGATGGGCCTCCTCGGCAACGAGTTCGTCGCTGCCGAGGATCGCGGCCAGTTCACCGTCGAGCTCGAGCTGCCGGCCGGCACGTCGCTCGAGGAGACCGATCGGGTCTCGCGCCTCGCGGAGGAGGAGTTTCGCAAGAACCCCAACATCGTGACGGTGTTCGCGACCGTTGGTGGCGGAGGCGAGGCCAACAAGGCGTCGTGGCGTGTCGTCGGCTTGCCGAAGCTGAAGCGCCCGGGCGTGACCCTGCTGTCGCTCAAGCAGTCGGCCCGCAAGGCGGTCAAGACGATCAGCGACACGGCGCGGATCAACGTCACCGATCCGGCCTTCGTCGAGGGCGCCAACACCGAGGCGCCGATCATGATCGACGTGCGCGGGCTCGACTACGCGGACATCGTGCCCGTCGCCAATCAGATCGCCGACCTGCTGCGCAAGACGCCTGGCGTCGACGACGTACAGGTCAAGTACACGCCGGGGCGCCCCGAGCAGCAGGTGCTCATCGATCGGCGGCGCGCTGCGGATCAGGGGCTCGCCGTCGCGCAGGTGGCGATGGCGGTGCGCACGGCGATCGAGGGCGAGGAGGCCGGCAAGCTGCGGCAGGGCAAGGACGAGGTGCCGATCAAGGTCCGCCTGCAGAAGCGCGATCGCAAGACGGCCTCGGACCTGATGGCGTTGACGCTGCGGACGCCCAAGGGCGGTCGGATTCGGCTGTCCGACGTCGCGGAGTTCCAGCGCGGGCTCGGGCCGCAGGTCATCGAGCGCGAGGATCGCAACCGCCAGATCCAGGTCTGGGCGACGCCGCGCGGTCGGCCCCTCGGCGACATCGTCACCGAGGTCGCGCCGCAGCTCGCCAAGATCAAGATGCCGGTCGGCACCGGCTTCTTCTACGACGGGCAGATTCGCATGATGAACGAGAACAACGAGGCGACGGGCCTGGCGCTGATGCTCGCCATCCTGTTCATCTACGTCGTCCTCGCGTCACAGTTCGAGAGCTTCATCCATCCGCTGACGATCATGCTGACGCTGCCGCTCGCCCTCGTCGGTGCGATCGTGGCGCTGTTCCTCACCAACAACACGTTCGCGATCGGCACGATGATCGGCATCGTGATGCTGATGGGCCTGGTGACCAAGAACGCCATCCTGCTCATCGACCGCGCCATCGTCCGAGTGCGCGAGCATGGCGAGAAGCCCCTCGACGCGATCCTCGCCGCCGGGCCGGTGCGCCTGCGACCGATCCTCATGACCTCCGCGGCGATGGTGCTCGGCATGCTGCCGACGGCGCTCAACCAGGGCGATGGCTCCGAGTTCCGCGCGCCGATGGCGATCGCGGTGATCGGCGGCGTCATCTCGTCGACGCTGCTGTCGCTGGTCGTCGTGCCGGTGCTCTACCTCGCGATCGAGGGGATCAAGGTGCGCCTCGCCAAGCTGCTGCCGCAGCTCAAGGACGTGTTCGGCCAGGTGGGCAGCGGCAACGATCGCTGACTCGCGCTGGCACTGGAGCCGCCGCGCCGAATGGCTGAACCGAATCCGCCTGGCGCTGCACCCAACGTCGTGTAGAGTTTTCAATCCCCAGGAGGAACCGATGCGTACTTTGTTCGCCGCTCTCGTCGCTGTTTCCGTCTCGGCTTCGGCCGCGTTCGCTTGCGATCACGATCCCAACGCCCAGACCAACACCAGCCAGGCGCCCGACCAGCAGAACCAGAAGAAGAAGGCGGCCGACGCCAAGAGCGACAAGAAGGCCCCCGCCAAGGACGATCAGCGCAAGTCGTAGGACCCTGCGCCGCTTCGCGGCGGCCACGCCTCGTCGCAACCGCTCAAGGCCCTCGTGCTTGGCCGGGTGCGACGGGGCTTTTTATTGGCTGAGAATCACGAAGCGCGGCGGAAGACGAGGGCGGTGTTGTTGCCGCCGAACGCGAAGCTGTTCGAGACGATCGCCTCGACCGCGACGCGGCGCGCCTGCCCAGGGATGTAGTCGAGGTCGAAGCCGGCCTCGGCGATCTCGTGGTTCACGGTCGGCGGCAGGTAGCCGCGCCACAGGCTGAGCACCGAGGCCACCGCCTCGATCGCCCCGGCCGCACCGAGCGTGTGCCCGACCATCGACTTGATGCTCGACACGGGTAGCGTCGCGGCGTGGGCCCCGAAGACCGCCTTGATCGCCTTGGTCTCGGCCGCGTCGTTGTGCGGCGTGCCCGTGCCGTGCGCGTTGACATAGCCGATCGCCTCGGGTGGCAGGCCCGCGTCGGCGAGCGCCGCCCGCATGGCCCGCGCTGCGCCGTCGCCCTCCGGATGAGGGGCGGTCATGTGGTGAGCGTCCGCCGAGATGCCGTAGCCGGCGAGCTCGCCGAGGATCGTCGCGCCGCGCCGACGCGCGTGCTCCCACTCCTCGAGCACCAGCACGGCGCCGGCCTCCCCGAGGTTGAGGCCCTTGCGGTTCTGATCGAACGGTTGGCTCGGTCCCGGCGCGATGGCGCGCAGGCACGAGAAGCCGGCATACGTCAGGCGGCACAGCCCCTCGGCGCCGCCGCCGAGCGCGACGTCGACGTCGCCCGAGCGGATGCGATCCGCGGCCCAGCCGATCGCGGTCGCCGAGGACGAGCACGCGGTCATCACCGTCGTGCGCGGCCCTGCGATGGCGAAGCGGCGCGCCACCAGATCCGTGACCGAGCAGGGCTGGTGCGGCACGAGCGTCCGGCGCAAGTCGGCGTCGATCGGCGCCCCTTGCAGCTGGGCGGCCAGCACCGCCTCGGTCAACATCGCGCCACCGGTGCCGGTGCCGAAGCCGAGCGCTGCCTCAGCCAGGTCCCCGGGGCCGAGGCCCGCCATCGCGATCGCCTCGGCCGCTGCGGCGAGCCCGAACCGATCCGGTCGCGACCAGGTCGCTTGATCCCCATCCGGAGGTTCGGGCGCCTGCGCCGCCAGGTTGGAGCGGAAGCCGGTCGCGTCGAAGAGCGTCAGCGGCCGCACTCCGGAGCGGCCGGCCTGCAGCCCTTCGTCAAGCTGCTTGACCGATTCGCCGAGCGCCGAGAAGGCGCCGAGCCCAGTGATCGCTACACGTCGCATCTGTTTCAGGAGACTAGCCGATCTGCGCGGCCTCGGCCGCCAGAACGATTGCCGCGAGAGCGATCTAGAGGATGGTGACGACCAGGCCAGCGTCGACGACGGTGTCGAGCTTCTCGGCGAGCGGCACGTAGCCGGGCGCGTAGGGCAGGGCGAGCGACGGCCGAGCCTGCGGCGCATTGTCGAACCGCGCGGTGAAGCCGAAGCGGAAGCTCAGACGATCCCACAGCTTGGTGACGAGCGCCGCGCCGGCGTTGACGCGGGTGTCCTCGAAGGGCTTGATGCGACCGCGCGGACCGTCCTCCGGGTTGAGGTTGCAGAGCACCTCGCCGAAGATCTTGAGGCTCGAGTCCTTGTTGAAGGTGAAGTCGTAGCCGAGGTAGAGGCGCAGCGAGTGGATGAACAGGTCCGGCACCTTCGGATCGGCGTTGTAGAGCGTCGAACGCTCGAAGCTGAAGTCGTAGCCGGCCTCGAGCCGCACGAGGTGCATGTCGTTCTTGAGGAGCTGGCGCTGGTAGCCGAGCTGGCCCGAGGCGACGAGCTTCTTGCCGGCCGGCTCGTTGCCGAGCAGGGCGACCGCCATGTAGAGCGTGTTGTTGGTGGTGAAGAAGCGATCGTACCGCAGCTTGACGTTCCACATCGCGGCGGTGGTGTTGCGCTGCTTCTTGATCTCGGAGTCCGACGAGATCAGCATGTCGCCGTCGCGATCGTTGCCGACCAGGATGGTGGACTGGGCGTAGGCCCCGCCGAGGTCGAGGGTGCCCTTGTTCTTGCCGTCGAAGACCGAGGCGTTCGCGTTGGCGGAGAAGGCGATGTTCTCGGCGTTGCCGTTGTTGAGGATGAGGCCCGCCTGCGCGGTCATCTTCCACTCGCGTGCCTTCTTCGGCGGCGGCACGGGGGCTTGATAGTCGAACTTCGGCGTGGTCTGGGCGTGCGCCGCGGAGGCCAAGCCGATCACGGAAGCGACGACCACCCACACAGCAGAGACGAGACGCATGAGGCTCCTTTCAGTCGAAGCAGAGACGAAGACGAAACGCGGTGGCAGCGTACTCAGCACCAAGGAAGTTGCAAACCAAATCGCGTGCAGCGCAGCATGACGACGTCGCATGAGCCAGCGCCGCGTTTTTTCGACGATGACCGCGCCGCTCTTGCGCTGGGCGCGTTGGCTCCACACCGGCTGGCCGGCCGGGCGGGTCGAGGCGCTGCCCGAAGTCGGCGTCGACGGACAGACCGCTTGGCCGGCGGTGCGCGTCGTCGGCGAGCTGCAAGGCGTGCCGCTCCTCAAGCTGGCGCTCGACTCGGGGGCGCGGGCGGTCGAGGCGATCTTGCGGGAGCCGAGCTTCGCGGCGCGCCAGCGGGTCGCCGGTCTACATGATCTGGTGATCCTCGGAGCGGGGCCGGCTGGCCTCGCGGCTGCGGCAGCGGCCAAGCAGGCGGGGCTCGACTTCGTGATCCTCGACGCGGCCCGTCCGCTCTCGACGCTGACGGAGTTCCCGGCGCAAAAGCCGATCTACACCTACCCGCTCGACCTCGTCCCGGCCGGCACGATCGACGTGCACGCCACGGTCAAGGAGGCGCTCCTCGAAGAGCTCGAGGCTGCACGACAGCGGCTCGGCGTGGTCGTCCGCCAGGCGCGCGCCGTGCGGTTGCGGCGTCACGGTCGCGACGTAGAGGTCGAGCTCGAGCCGCAGCCCAACGTCGACAGCACGCCGCTCCGCGCCCACCGCGTGATTGTCGCGATCGGCCGCACCGGCAGCCCGCGTCGTCTCGGCGTGCCGGGAGAGGACCTGCCGCATGTTACGTCGCGCCTCTTCGATCCGCGCGACCACGCGAGCCGGCGCGTTGTCGTCGTCGGAGGGGGGGACTCGGCCGTCGAGTCGGCCCTGGCGCTCGGCGAGGCAGGCGCGCGGGTCGCGCTGGTGCACCGTGGCCGAGCTCTGGTGCGCCCCAAGCCGGCGCTGCTCGAGCGGCTGACGGGGCTCGTGGCGGCGGGGCGGGTCGTGCTCCACCTCGGCGCGCAGGTCGAAGCGATCACGGAGCAGTTCGTCAAGGTGCTTGACGATCGCGGTGAACCGACGAAGCTGCCCGCCGACCTGGTGCTGCTGCAGCTCGGGCGCGCTGCGCCGCTCGACTTCTTCGAGCGTTCCGGGCTGCCGATCCGCGGTCGCTGGGGGGCGGGCAAGATCGCGTCGCTGGCGGCGTTCTTTTCGCTCTGCTGCTTCGTCTACCTGTGGAAGGCGGGCGGGGCGGTGACGCAGGCGTTCACGCGCCACCGCTGGTTCCCCTTCAACCTCGACGGCTTCGCCGCGGACGCGATCGGGCAGACGCTCGCCGGGACGCTGCGTCAGCCGGGTTTCTATTACTCGCTGGTCTACACCGTCGTCGTGCTGGGGTTCGGGCTACGCCGCATCCGGCGCACGCCGACGCCGTACGTGCGTCGACAGACCTTGACGCTCGCGACAATCCAGCTCGTGCCGCTGTTCCTCCTGCCGTACTTCGTGCTGCCGTACCTCGGAC
>CAZPEY010000340.1:0-5680 GCA_964585665.1 uncultured Polyangiaceae bacterium
TCGTGACGGTCGGGATCTACGCCGCCATGCTGGGCCTGCTGACGCTGGTCACTCCGCTGGCGGTCCAGACCCTCGTCAACACGGTCGCGTTCGGCAATCTGCTGCAACCCTTCGTGGTGATGGCGCTCATGTTGCTGGGCGCGCTGCTGTTCGCGGCGGTGCTCCGCGCTCTGCAGAGCCAGGTGACCGAGCAGGTCCAGCAGCGACTGTTCGTGCGCTTCACCGTCGCGATGGTGGAGCGGCTGCTCGCGGCGGCCGGCAGCGATCCCTATGGCGTGTCGCGCCGCGCGGCCGCGAGCCGGGTGTTCGACATCTTCCTGGTCCAGAAGAGCATCGCCCACATCCTGCTCGACAGTGTCGGGCTCGTCTTGCAGACGGGGATCGGTCTCGTCGTGCTGGCGTTCTATCACCCCTACCTCCTGGCCTTCGGGGTGTTCCTGATGGCGGCCATCGCGGTGGTCCTGCTCGTCGGGACCGGCGGCAGCGAGACCGCGGACGACGAATCGAAGCGGAAGTACAAATTGGCCGCCTGGCTCAGCGAGATCGCGCAACAGCCCAACACCCTCCGAACGCCGCAGGGTCTTCAGTTCGCAACCGAGCGAGCCCAGGACCTCGCCTCGAACTACCTCAAGGCGCGCCGCGCCCACTGGGATGTGCTGTCCCGTCAGATCCTCTCGGCGCTCGGCCTGCAGGTGATCGCCTCGGCGGGCCTGCTCGGTCTCGGAGGCCTGCTGGTCGTCAAGCAGCAGCTGACGCTCGGTCAGCTGATCGCTGCTGAGCTGATCGTGTCGCTGGTGGTCGATGGCGTTGCCAAAGCCGGCAAGCACCTCGAGAGCTACTACGACCTGCAAGCCTCCCTCGGCAAGCTCGAGCGCGTCCTGGCGTTCCCCGTCGAGGCGACCGGTCCGCGCGAGCTTCCGGTCGGACGTGATGGAATGAGCGTCGAGCTGCAGGGGGTCGAGCTGCCTTCAGGCGAAGAGCTGTCGCTGAAGGTCGAGCCCGGTGCCCGGGTCCTCCTCCTCGGCGAAACGGGGAGTGGCAAGACCCACCTCCTGCACAGCCTCTATGATGGCTGGAGAGGGCGCGGTCGGATCTTGCTCGACGGCGTCGATCAAAAAGTCCTCAGCCGCGAGTCCGTTCGAGCGCAGATGGCGCTGGTCTCGGACGAGGAACCGCTCGCGTTGTCACTCGCCGACAACCTCTCGCTCGGCGACGAAAGCCGAACGGTCGTCGAGCTCGAACGGGTGCTTGGAAAGGTCGGCCTCACCTCGGTGCTCCGTCGCTTGCCCGAGGGGCTCGAGACCTCGCTCGCGCCGGGTGGGGTTCGCCTCTCGACCGGGGAGCGCCGCCGGCTGGCCCTGGCCCGCGCGCTGCTCGCTCGTCCCCGACTCCTGGTTCTCGACGGATTCGATGGCCTCGAGTTCTCGATGATCGAGGACTACGAGGGAACCGTGATCGTCGCCGCGAGCCATGCACCGGCGGGCAAGTTCACGACCGTGATGCTTCCGACAGCCAAGGAGACCGCATGATCGAGCGTGCCGAACAGCTCGCCTCTCAGTGGGTGCCCCGATCGCGACCCGCGCGCGTCGTCGCGGCGCTGTGCGGGGTCCTCATCGTGACTTCGCTGGTGACCTTCGTGCTCGTCCCGTGGCAGCAGTCGGCCCAGGGATCGGGGCGAGTGGTCGCCTACGCTCCGCTCGATCGCCAACAGACCGTCCAGGCGCCCATCGACGGGCGGGTCGTGTCCTGGTCGGTGCGGGAGGGGAGCCGGGTGAAGACCGGCGACCTGTTGCTCGACATCAGCGACAACGATCCGGCCATTCTGGATCGCTTGCGGGAGGAGCGCGACGCGCAGCGCGCCCGGCTGATGGCCGCCGAGGCGCGCCTGGCCGCGATCGACTCGCGCGTCGGACAGGTGGCTTCGTCCCGTCGGTCCGCCATCGACGCCGCGAGTGAGCGCGCCAAGATGTCGGCGCAGCGCCTGCGTGCCGCGGAGGAGGCGGCCCGCGCCGCCGACGCAGCTCAGGTGACCGCTCGCCTGAACCTCGATCGCCAGCGAGCCCTCTTCGAAAAGGGGCTCACGTCGCGGCGGGCACTCGAGCTCGCGGAGCTCGACTCGGTGCGCACGACGACGGACGAGGTGCGGGCGCAGGCGAACCTCGCTGCCGCGCAGAGCGAGCGAAACTCGTTCAGTGCGGACCGCGACCGCGTGTCAGCCGACTCCCAGGCCAGCCTCGAGGACGCTCGCGCGAGTCGTGCCGCGGCGAGCGCTGAGATCGCGTCCTCGCGCGCCGAGCTGGCGCGCATCGAGGTGCGGTTGGCGCGCCAGCAGTCCCAGCGGGTCACGGCGCCGCGCGACGGAGTCGTGCTCCGACTGCTCGCGGCGCAGGGCACCGAGTACGTCAAGGCAGGCGATCCGCTGCTCGTGCTCATCCCCGACACCGACGACCGCGCTGTCGAGATCTGGCTCGATGGGCGCGACGTCCCGCTGGTGGCCGAGGGGCGCCATGTTCGTCTGCAGTTCGAGGGGTGGCCCGCGGTCCAGTTCGTCGGCTGGCCCTCGGTCGCCGTCGGGACCTTCGGTGGCAAGGTCGCGATCGTCGACGCCACCGACGATGGGAAGGGAAAGTTCCGCGCCATCGTCGTTCCCGACGGGGAGCAGCCTTGGCCGAGCACGCGCTTTCTGCGTCAGGGCACGCGCGCCATCGGCTGGGTGATGCTCGACCGCGTCCGCCTCGGCTTCGAGCTGTGGCGCCAGCTCAACGGCTTTCCGCCGGTGATCTCCGACGCCGAGCCGGGCAGCAAGCACGACAAGAGCGGCCAGAGTGGGGAGACCAAGAAGTGAGCGCCTCCATGTTGCTTCTCTCGGTGGCTCTGTCTGCGAGCGTGCTCGAGCTCGACGAGTTGCTGCGATCGATCGAGCGCTTTCCGTCAATCATCGCGGCCAGTGAGGAGCGACGCGCGGCGGGAGGCGAGACCATGGCCGCGCGTGGCGCCTTCGATCCGGTGCTGAAGTCGCGCGCCATTTTCGACGTCGTCGGCTACTACAAGAACCAGGTGTTCGACGTCTCGATCGAAGCGCCGACCCCGCTCTGGGGCACGACGCTGATCGCCGGCTACCGCGCCGGGCTCGGCGACTTCCCCGTCTACGACGGCAAGCTCGCCACGAACTCGGCCGGAGAGGTCCGTGCCGCAGTGCAGATCCCGCTTCTGCGCAACGGACCGATTGATCGCCGACGGGCGAACATTCAACGGGCGGAGCTGGGCGAGAAGATCGCGGCGGAGGGGCTTCGGCTGTCCCGCCTCGAGCTCGAGCGCGCCGCGGTGGTTCGGTACTGGGAGTGGGTCGCGGCTGGATACCGACTCCGCGTCGCCGAGCAGCTGCTCTCCCTCGCCGAGGCCCGCCAGGGCCAGGTGGAGGCGCGCGTCAAGGCGGGCGACATTCCGGACATCGAGCGCGTCGAGAACGAGCGTGCCTTGCGCCAGCGCGAGGCGCAGATCGTCGCGGCGCAGCGCGCTCTCGAGCAGACCGCCATCGAGCTGTCGGTGTTCCTCCGCGACGAGCGCGGTGAGTCGATGCAGCCCGACCGCGGACGGCTTCCTCTGCGCCTCAACGAACCCAGCAAGCACGCGACCAACCTCGCCGAGGCAGTGGCCGACTCCTGGCAACTCCGCCCCGAGCGTCGGCGCTTGCAGCTGATGGATCGCCAGAACCAGATCGAGCTGCGGCTCGCCAAGAACCAGCTGCTGCCGGGGCTCGACGTGTTCGGCCTGGTCTCGCAGGACCTCGGGGGTGGCGAGAAGGCGCGTGCGAAGCCCGAGCTGGAGCTCGGCGTGACCCTCGATCTGGCGCTGCTGTTTCGCAATGCGCGCGGCCGCGTCCAGTCCGCCGACGCGATGGCGGCGCGAACTCGCGCCCAGCTCCAGCTCCTCGACCGCCGTCTCGAGGCCGAGGTGCGCGACGTGCTGTCGGCGCTCCTGGCGGGCCACCAGCGGTTGGCCCTGGTGCGCAAGGAGCTCGAGCTGGCGCGCGCCTTGGCCAAGGCAGAGCTCGAGCGCTTCGAGCTCGGTGACTCGACGCTGCTGATGGTCAACCTGCGCGAGCAGGCGGCGGCCGAGGCCGCGGTGCGCGAGGTCGACCTCCTCGCCGAGCTGCAGCGCACCGAGGCGCAGCTCCGACTGACGCGCGGCCGTACGCTCGCCGACTGACACCGTTTCGTCACAACTTCCACGCAGCTCCTCCTCGCGCGCGCAATCGCGGCGCCATCGCCCGTGCGTGTAATCAGCGCATGGAGGCCGCCATGGAGAACCCAGTCGAAGCGCCGGTCCAAAAGGAACCGGTCCGCGCGCTCTTGCCCGCGATCCTCGGTCCGCTCGCGATGGGCCTGTGCGTGGCGTTTCGGCAACAGACGCTCGAGTCGGTCGAGCTGGCGCTGCTCCTGCCGATCTTCACGTTCGGGCTGTTGCTCGTCACCGTGCCGGGGCTCTACATCGGCAGCGCCCTCGTCGGTCGCGCCCCGTCGATCGTCTCGCTGTGGAAGACGACCGCCGAGGCGCTCTCCCGCGCTGGCGTGCTGCTGCTCGGCTGTGCCCCCGCGACGCTGCTGCTCGTCGCCACCGCGACGACCACCGAGCTCACCAGCCTGTTCGTCGGTCTGCCGTTCGCGATCGCCGCGCTGGCCTTTCTGCGGCTGCTCCACAACGGCCTGTATCGCGAGGTGGAGGCGCGGGAGACGACGCCGCGGTTTCTCTTCGTCGGCTGGGCCGGCGTGACGCTGCTCATCGGCGTGCGCTTGTTCTGGATCGCGCTCCACAACGCCTGATCACGGAGACGACAACGATGCTGACGACGATCGAACGACTGCTCAAGAACCCGCTCGCGCTGGTCGACGACGAGGCCACCGACGGTGCGGCGCGCGCGCGCTTCCTCATCCTGGTGATCCTCGTCGCGGGGGCGGCCTTCGGCGCGGCGCTCGGCCTCGGGCGCGGCGGCTTTCAGGTCCCCCTCGCGGCGGCGAAGCTCCCGCTCGCGATGCTGCTGACCGCGGCGATCTGCGCGCCGTGCCTGACCGCCTTCAACCACGCCTTCGAGCGGCCAGCCGATCTGCGCCGCGACGTGCTGCTCGTCCTGTCCGTGCTGGCGATCGGCAGCCTCGTCATCGCCGCGACGATCCCGATCGTGCTCCTCGGTCTGGCCTACAAGGCCGGCTATCACGCGCAGATCCTCGTCGCGGTGTCTTGCTGCGCGGTGGGGGGCGCGCTGGCGTTGCGGCAGCTCGTGCGCGGGCTCGGCCAGGCGCCGCGCGCCGCGATCGTCGGCGCGGCGCTGTGCACCGTGTTCGCGATGGTCGGCGGCCAGATGTCCTGGGCGCTCCGCCCCTACGTCGTGCGCCCGCGCTCGCCGATCGTGCTGTTTCGCTCGCTCGAGTCGAGCTTTGTCGATTCGGTGCTGACGTCGAGCCGCTCGGCGGCCGGGATCTATCGCGAGGACACTGGCCGTGCGGACGATTGAGCTACTGTCGGTCTATCTCGTCGTGGGCGGCATCGTGACCGCGCTGGTGCGGCGTGAGCGCGCCCTGTGGCAGCTGCCGCTGTGGGTGCTGCTCTGGCCGGTCCTGCTGCCGTTCTCGCTGCAGAGCGATCGCCGTCGCGGTGGCCTGTCGACGCAGGCCCTCGACGA
>CAZPEY010000341.1:0-5628 GCA_964585665.1 uncultured Polyangiaceae bacterium
AGCCTGCGCCACGATTCCGGATTTCCAAACCAATCGTGGCGCACCGCAACTCGCGCCCGGCGGGTTGCCTGGCGCCATCGGCGTCGCCTGCGGCATGCCCGGCGCACCTGGCTGGAAGCCGCCCGGTCCAGGCGGAGCGACGCCCGGCCCCGGGAACGATCCCGGCGCCGCCGGATCGATCGTCACCTTGGACAGCTTGCCGTCGTCGATGTTGATCTTGGCCTTCTCGCGCAGCGCCTTGACGAAGTTCTCCATCGACTCCTGACGCTTGTCCCGATAGAGGCGGTTGCGGATCTGCTGCTTGACCTCGTCGAAGGTCCGGTTGAGCGCCTTGCGCCGCCCGGTCAGCTTGACGATCGCGTAGCCGTCCTTGGTCTCGATGGCCGGCGACACGTCGCCGACGTTCTGCAGCTTGAAGGTCGCGTCGACGAGGTGCTTGGGCACCTCCTTCGTGTTGGCGTCGAAGTAGCGCAGGTCGCCGCCGCGATCCTTGGTCGCCGAGTCGATCGAGAACTCGCTGACCAGGTTGCGATAGCCCTGGTTGTCGACGCCCTTGACGCGCGCGTCGGCGAGCACCTTCTGCGCCGTCTTCTGATCCTTGACGAGGATGAGGCTGCCGCGCACCTCCTCGGGCTTGCTGAACTCCTCGGGGTGGGCGTCGTAGTACTTCTTGCACTCGGCGTCCGACACGTCCTCGAGCTTGACCTTGTCGAACTCCTCCTTGAGGAGCCGCTGGATCATCACCTGCTTGGTGGTGCGCACGACCTCTGGATCGTCGGCGAACCCGCGCTTCTCCGCCTCCTTGGCGAGGACCTCGAACCGGATGAGGTTGTCGAGGAACTCCTTCTTGCGCTCGAGCGAGGTGTAGCGGGCGCGCACGTACGGCGTCTGCTTGTTGATGCGATCGGCGAAGTCGTCGACGGTGATCACCACGTCGTCGATCTTGGCCAGCGCCTCCCCCGTCGGCTGGGCGGCCTTCTTCTTCTCGGCCTTGCCCGACGCGTGCGAGCTGTTGTCACAGCCAATCCCCGTCGCCGCGATGCACAAGAGAGCCCCACCCAGAAGAGTTCGCAATGACCGTACCATCGAAGATCCTTCCCAGAGAGAGTAGCCGCTGTAAGTGTGAACGAGACGAGGGGAAGTAGCACGCGAGCCCGACGCGGGCAAGCGTGACCGTGGGCGCGGCTACTCGTCGGCGTGGCCGGCTCGCCGCGGGGGTGGGTGGGGAGCGTTAGGCTTCGAGGCTGGGACCGTCGTCGGTGGTCTGCTTCGGGCGCGACCGCCGCGCCGCCGCCGAGGCGCCGCCGAGCACGGCGTCGAGGATGCGGTAAAAGAGGCGATCGATCTGGTCGCGGAACTCCGTGCACTCGAGCACGAAGCGGATACCCTGCCCATCCGGGCGGCCAGCGGCGCTGTCCACCCAGGCGACGAGGGCGCGCCCGTGCAGCGGGTAGAGCTGCCCCTCCAGGCGGGCCCCATCGAGCCACACCGTGTCACCGGGCCGGGTCAGGGTGCTGCCATAGAAGAAGCAGCCCCCGCCACCGAAGTCGGTGCACTTGACCTCGACGAGGCCACTCGGCGTGCGGAGGAGGAGGACGAGGTCGGTGGGGACGCGGAGGAACTGTCGCTGGTCGGCCTTGCGGTGGCGCTCTCCGGAGGCCAGCGCCTCGTCGAGCCGGTTGAAGAGCGCGTAGTAGCGCTCGGCCTCGGCGAGCGGTAGGCCGCCCTGTCTCCGTTGCAGCTCAAGCGCCCGGAACTCCTCGATGAGCTCGCCGAGGCTTGTCCCCGCCGGTGGCGCGTGTGCCGGCGCAGTCGCCAGAGCCGCAGTCTTGGGCACTGCCATGTCGAATCCCTCCTTGGCTACTGGGTTGCGTAAGCTAAGCCGAAGGAGCGCGCGCTTCCGATCATCATTGCCTGGTTCGTCGACGAAAGTAAAGGGGGCAGCCAGCGAAAAAGCGACCAGGCTGCGACGTCGCTTGGGCGACACAGGTTGACAGGGGCGCCTTCCCCGGATACACGGCCGAGGTACCGAGGCGCCCATCGGGCGCACGTCCGACCGCCTCGACCGCCAATGAGCCCCCCGACCGACAGCGCTTCGTCCTCCTCTCCTGCCACTTCGGGTTCGACCCCGGGTTCGACTCCGGTGCCGGGCGCACCGACGGGCCGCGGCGGGCCCATGGGGAGCGTCACCGGCCCCATGGCCAAGCTCGTCATCCCGAAGCCCGCCGTGCCGTTCCTCGTCGCGCTCGGCGGGGCCGGCGGCCCGATGCTCGCGCTCTGCCTCGGGCAGGTGCACGTCGCCGGCATGGGCTGGGGCGGCTGGGCGGCGCTCGTCGCGACGCTGCTGGCGCTCGTCGTCGGGCTCGGCGCGGTGCTGGCGTCGGCCGAATTGGTCTCGGCCTATCCGTCCGGCCAAGGGTCGCTGGCGGCCCTGCAGCGGGCGTTCTCGCCGCGGGTCGCGGTCTTCGCCCTCGCGGCAGCCGTCGTGGCGCTGCTGGCCACCGCCGCGGGCGCGCTGCTGGCCGCCACCGAGCTGGTCGCGCCGCGCGCGCATCTGCCCAGCAGCGTCGCGCTCGCCGTGCTGCTCGCGCTCGGGGTCAGCATCGGGCTCGAGGGGATCGGCGAGGTCCGGCGCGAGAAGCTCTCGGGCCTGCTGGCCGCGGTCCTCCTGGTGCTTGGCTTCCTGGTCGTGGCGGGATTGCTCGTCACCGTCTGGGAGAGCTCCCGCTTCGTCGCGTCCTTCGATCCGCTGCCCGGCGTCTCCCCGCTCCGTCTCGCGGCCGTGGCGGCCGTGGCGCTGCTCGGACCGCTCGTGTTTCAGGAGGGCGCCTCGCTGCTGGCGCCCCGCACCGGTCGACCGGCGTTCGTCGCCTCGCGCGCCGCGGCAGCAGGCGGCTTCCTGACCCTGCTCTTTGGCACCGCGGCGTCGGTGATCCGCAGCGGCCTCCCCACCGCGCTGTCCCCGGGCAGCCACGCGGCGCTCGGCCTGCTGCTGGCGATCACCTTTGGGTTCATCGCCGTCCACGCGCTGCGGATCGCGCGCCTGCTGCTCGGCCGCCTCGTCGACAAGCGCTGGCTGGGGGACAGGACGGCGCGCACCCTGCCGCTCGTCGTCCTGCCGCTGCCCATCCTGCTGGCGCACCTCGACGCCGGCGCGGCGGCGCGCCTCGGGTTCGCGGCCAGCGGCCTCGCCTACCTCGGCTTCGTCAGCTTCGTGTTCGGAGCCCTCTATCGCCTGCGCCGGCTCGACGACAGCGTGCCGCGCCAGTTCCGCCTCGGACCCACGATCGCCGGACGACCTGCTTTCGTGCCGCTGGCCCTCGTGCTCGCGCTGCTGCTCGCGGTGCTGATCGTGGTCGCGCTCCCCCTCGGCGCAGCGATCGCGTTCGGGACGCTGACGATCGTGTTCGCCGCCTGCCTGTCGAGCACGCCGTCGAAGCGCGAGGCAGGCGATCGCGCTGCGGAGCACTACGAGATGTTGAAGCGTGCCGGCGAGCCGGAGCTGGCGCAGCAGTATCGCGCCGCCCTCGAGCGGGGAGAGCAGGCGTGAGCCTGGCGCTCGACCCGATCGGCGTGCTGCTGGCGCTGGCGCTGCTCGGCGGCACCCTCGGCGTGCTGTGGTGGTTGAGCCACCCGCCCGACGAGATCCAGGTCGCGGTCAACCGCGCGCAGGCGGGCGTGTCGAAGATCCGCCGGATCCTCGTCCCGGTGCGCGGCAGCGACTACAACGAGCGCGCGCTCGAGCTCGCGTGTCGCCTCGGCGAGGCACAGCGCGCCGAGATCGTGGCGTGTCACATCATCGAGGTGCCGATGGCGCTGCCGCTGGCGACCGACCTGCCCGAGGTCGAGCGGCACGGCCACGAGGTGCTCGATCGCGCCGTGCGCCTGATCGAGTCGCACGGCCTGCGCGCGCATCGGTCGATGAAGCGCGATCGCGACGTGGCGCGAGGCGTCCTGCGCGCCGTCGAGGTCCACGACGTGCAGGTCGTCGTGCTCGGCGTCAACCCGCGCAACCTCGCGGCCGGAGAGTCGGTCGGTGACTCGACCGAGCAGCTCCTGCGTCGCTCGCACGTCGAGGTGATCGTCGACATGCACCCGGACAACCCCGAATCATGAGGCGGACATGAAGATCGTCGTCGTAGGCTATGGGCGCGTCGGCTCGGCGCTGGCGCGCGAGCTCGGCAACGATGGGCACCACGTCACGGTGATCGACAACCAGAGCACCCGCGTCCAGCGCGCGGCGCGCCTGCCCAACGTCAAGGTCGTCGCCGGCAACGCGGTCGACGTCCAGGTCCAGCGCGACGCGGCGATCAGCGGCACCGACGTGTTCCTCGCGGTGACGTCAAACGACAACGTCAACCTCGTCGCGGCGCAGATTGCGCTCGAGGTGTTCCAGGTGCCGAATGTGTTCGCGCGCGTCTACGTGCCGTCACGGGCCGCCCTGACCGCCGAGCGCGGCGTGCAGAGCATCTGCCCGACGCACTACACGATCGAGACGCTGCTCCAGAAGGCGCGCGAGATCGGGGACGAGACGGCGACGCAGCCGATGGCGATGAAGCGCGCCACCCCGCGCCAGCGCCCCCAGCTCCAGCCCGCAGACGAGTCGAAGTTCGTCGTCGTGGCGGGCGGCGGGCGAGTCGGCTTTCACCTCGCGCGCTCGCTGCTGAAGAACGGCCACGAGGTCGCGCTCATCGAGTCCAACCCGCAGATCGCGGCGGACATCAAGGCGCGCCTCGACTGCCCGGTCATCCTCGGCGACGGCTCGATGACGCCGGTCCTCGAGGAGGCCGGCGTCAGTCGCGCCCGCGTCTTCGCGGCCGTCACCGGGCAGGACGAGGACAACCTCATCGCCTGTCAGGCAGCACGCATGCTCAGCAAGTCGGTCAAGACGATCGCGCGCGTCTCGAACCCGACGAACGAGGAGCTCTACAAGGCGCTCGGCGTCAACGCGACGATCTCGGCGACCTCGCTCATCGAGAACGTCATCGAGCGCGAGATGCCGACCCTGCACATCAAGACGCTGCTCGAGCTGCCTGGCGGCACGTTCAACATCCTCGAGCTGACGCTCACCGAGAAGGCGCCGGTCGTCGAGCGGCCGCTCCGTGACATCGTGCTGCCGCGCGACACCAACGTCGTCGCGATCCTGCGCAACCACAAGACCGTCGTGCCGCGCGGCGACACGGTCTTCAAGCCGGGCGACGTCGTGATCACGCTGGTCGGGAAGGAGAGCGAGGAGCCGCTCAAGCACACGCTGCTCGGGGGACCGGAGGACGTGCTGGGGGAGCACAGCGGCGAGACCGATATCAGCAAGCTGCCGGCGGGGCGCGAGTAGCGCGCTTCGCAGCGAGAGGCGAATCTAGCTAGACGCGGCGGGTGGGGAGGGGATCCCTCTCCTCGCTGCGTCACCCGACGACGGATGTGCCACAGGCAGGGTCGATCGTGCTCCTTACGAAGTAACTCCGCGAGGAGAGGGATCCCCTCCCCACCCTCTGTGCCTATCCGCCTCGCCGTCGCAGCGAGCCTCATGTGGGGTTGTCGATTTGGCCGGCTTTCGGTGAGGTCGTGAGTGGCATCGAGGGGATGCCTGTGGCACCCCGTCGTCGTTTTTCAGCACCCTGCTAGTACGAC
>CAZPEY010000342.1:0-2032 GCA_964585665.1 uncultured Polyangiaceae bacterium
CCCGTCAGGGTCGCTCGTTAGTTCGAACCAAGGAATCGCGGCACTTCCGGAGATCTTCCAGACTTTCCGAGTGCCGGATTCCGCGGGTTCGAAGGTCAGCGGCGCCGGAAACCGGGCGCGGTAGACCTCGGGGACGCGGCGCGTGCGGTCGCTGCGGATGAGGTGGCCGAGCTGCTACGACGCTGCTTCCGAGCGCCATGTTCTGTGCCGCTTCGGACCTACGCAGACCGGGGAGGTAGGTCGACTTGCGTCTTGGAGGTCACGTTCTCGTCGCCTGCGTGGTGCTGGCGACGCCCATTCGCAAGAGCGGTGCGGTTATGCTGTGACCCATGGTGACTGGCCTCGAGGCGGCGTGGGCGAGCTTCTGCAGGCTGCTGCGCGGCGTCGCGACGGATGACCCCTCCGTCGCTGCGCTGGATCGCGAACTCGACGCCTTCGTTGCGACCCGGCCCGGTGTGTTCGAGGCGCGCCTGCTCGATGGGCTTGGCGAGCTCGCTGCGACACAGGGCGCGCCTGAGCTGGGCTTTCCGACGCTGCTGTCGGTGCTCTTCGACCTGCCCGTGCCGTCGAGCCCGACCGGCGGACTGCCCGTCGCGTTGCAGCGGCTCGATCCAGTGTCGATGCTTGCGGTGCATGGTCGCGCGAGGCGCGAGCACCTCGAGGCAATCGGCCCCAACGCTGCGAGCAACGCGCTGGTCAGCGCCGCGCGCCTCGCTACCCGCGCCGGTCGCTCTGCGCTTGCGCGCGCGCCGCTCGCTCCGGAGTTTCGCGATCTCGTCGCGGCCGTGGCGTTCAAGCAGCCGCTGCCAAGCCTTCTGCCACCTCGGATCCATGACCTCTCCGCCGACGAGATCGAGGATCGCATCGCTCGCTACCTGGACCTCACCCCGGATCTGGTGACGCGGCGGCTCAGGCACGGCGGTGGCACCGGCGGAGAGTTCCTCGGCGCCGAGGACCGACTCGGCCAGACCATCTTGGACGACGCGCGCACGCTGCACGCGCTTGGCGTCGATCGCAACGCGATCGCCGATCGCCTCGACGAGCTCGTGACGGTCGGAGGGGCCGACGCGTTTCGACGGCGCGCGTGGGACGTTCGCGTCACGAGCTACCTCGGGCACCAGCCCGATCCGTTTCACTCCGCCGATGCGTATGGAGTCGAGGGGCGCGGCGCGACCGACTTCGAGATCCTGAACCACACGCGCCCCGAGCCGAACGCGATCGAAGGCGGAGACCTGCTCGTCGTGCTGGTGCGTCGCGTCGGCTTCTTCGAGGGGCGCGGCGCGCCTTACCGCCTCGATCCCGCGCTCGCCGCGCGCGTGCTCGGCCTCGTGTGAGGCCGCTATTTTCGCCGCTTCGATCCGGAGTCCGTAGCTGGCTTCGGTGCGGTTGGTTTCCGCTTGGCCGAAGTTTGTGCGGTTGCTGCGCGCTTGGCCGGTCTTTGTGCGGTAGGCGTCTTACCAGCCGAAGTTTGTGCGGCCTTCTTCGCGGCCTGTTTTCGAGGGGCTGGCGTCGAGGGTGCTTCGCCAGCGCGGAAGCGGTGTAGGGCCGTGTCGAGCGCATCGGCGAGCTTGGCGCTCCGGCACTCCGCACTTCCCTGGACGAAGCGCCCCACCACCTTGGTGGTTCCCGCCTCGTAGATCGGCCCGTCGTCCCAGCAGAACAGCGACACATCGTACAGGTGCTTGCCGGCGGGATCGTGCGCGGTGAAGAGCGCGTACAGATGACGGCTGTCCTCGGGGATGGACACCTGCTTCTGGAGGAGCGCAGGGAGCGGCGTTCCGGCAGGCGGCATGGGCACGGCGCGGAACGTCAGCGCGTGGGGCTTCGGCGCAGGGGCATCGCTGAGCAGCGCCGCCACGGCCGGGTTCGCGTCGGCGATTCGTTGAAGCTCGTCTGCGATGACGCGCTTGGGGTTCCCGCCGCCCTGGCGACCGATGCGCTTGAGCAGCGCCACGATGCGAGGGTCCGGGACTTTGGGCAGCACGCGCAGCAGCTCCTTCTCTGCGTAGTAGGGGTGGACACCCACCGTTCC
>CAZPEY010000342.1:2132-5620 GCA_964585665.1 uncultured Polyangiaceae bacterium
AGGTAGGGAGGCGAGAGGCGATAGGCGCTCAGGCTCGCTTCGCAGAACGCCTCGATGCGCTCGGGGAGCGGCAGATCGAGCAACACCTTCCAGCGGCGGTCCTCGGTCGCGGCCACCTGTTGCCACAGCGGAGGACCGCCCGGCTTGACGGGCTGCTCGAGTCGTCCTGGGGGATCCATGCCGAGCCAGCGGCGCAGGTTCCAGACATCGGTCGGGGTCGCGTACGCGGAGGGGATCAGGCGAGGCAGCGCCGTCGAGAGCTCGAGCAGCGCGCGCCACTCGGGGGTCAGCCGCTCGGGCAGCAGGGTCGCGACCGTGCCGAGCTCGGGGTAGCCTACCTCCTTGAAGCATCTTGGGAGCGCGGCGTAGCGATCCGCGCCCTTGACGATTTTCCCGTCGAGCAGCGCGGTCAGCGTTTGCGCCACCGACCCCGGCAGCGCCTTGAGAAGCGCAGCCCGCCTCGTGGGGGACAACGGTGGTCCCCAGTACGACGCATCGTTGGGACGCGCCGCAAAGGTCTGTTCCATTGGGTCGATCGCGCCGCTCGCCATGCACTCCTCCTGGCGGGATCCTAGCCGCAGCGCGCGTCTCGTTCACGGAGATCGGTACGGCCACCGGCGCGCCTCGCGAAGGGGGCTTTACGGATCACTGGTTCTCCCGTTAGCCTGAATGATGGGAATTTCTCGGGTCGGGTGTCTAGTGGTGGGTCTGGCCACGCTCCTTGGCGCTTGCAAGAAGGAGTCATCCAACAACGTCGATCTCGCCTCGGGCGATCTCGCCAGCGTCGATCTGACGGGTGCCGATCTGGCGAACGACGCGACGCCAAGCGACAGCGCCGTCGCCGCCGATCTCACGGCGGTCGACCTCTACGTGCCCGTCGCGACGCTGACGCTCGATCGACAGCCGACGTACAACTTCGGCGACGTCGTCGCTGGCGTGCCGAGCGGCACCATCACGTTCACCGTCACCAACACGGGACCGGACGCGAGCGGAGCGCTCGCCGCGGCGACGGTGACCGGGACGGGGGCGGCGGCGTTCACGATCTCGAGCGACGGCTGCGTCGGCAAGATCCTCGGCCTCAATGACACCTGCTACCTGCAGGTCTTCGCGCAGTCGAACACCCCCGGTAGTGTCAGCGCGACGCTGTCGACCTCGGCGACGCCCGGCAGCACGGCGACCGTGAACCTCACCGCGACGATCTTGGCGGCCGGCTCGATCAGCGCGGACTCGTCTTCGGCGCCCTTTGGCTCGGTGCAGGTCGGCACGACGAAGGACGTCACGATCACGCTGACGAACGATGGCGGCTCGGAGACCGGCACGCTCTCGTTCGGGTTCAGCGGTGGAGGTGCGAGCGAGTTCACGATCGTCGGTGGAACATGCAGCACCTCGACCAAGCTCGCGGCGACCGACAGCTGCACCGTGATCGTGCGCTGGACGCCGCTCGCAGTCGCGTCGCGCTCGGTCACGCTGACCGTCTCGGCGTCGCCAGGCGGCCCCGTCGCGGTGAACATGACGGGGAGCTCGTACACCGCGGCGTCGCTCGGGTTCGCCAGCGGCTCCTACACACCGACGCCCAACAACCCCGTCGACAAGGGCGGCAGCGTGACGATCGACCTGACGCTTCACAACTACGGCACGCAGGACTCTGGGCCGCTGCCCGCACTGCAGACGATGATCCACACCGCCTTTACCGTGACCGGCGGCTCCTGCCAGGCGGGCAACCCCATCCCCGGCCTGAGCTCGTGCACGATCCAGGTCGCCTTCTCGCCGACGGCGTTCGGCGCCGCCAGCGATTCGATCAGCGTGACCGCGAGCCCGGGCGGCACTGCGTCGACGACGCTGAGCGCCACGGGGCGCGAGACCTTCAAGCTCACGGTCACACGGCTCGGCACTGGCACGGGTACGATCAGCGTCGACGGAACGCCGTGCAGCTCGTATCCGTGCACCGTCGACTATCCCGTGACGACGGTAGCGCCGTCCGTGGCGATCGTAGCCACGACCGACGTCAGCTCGACCTTTGGGGGCTGGACCACGACGCCGAACGTCGTGGCGTGCGCCGCCGACACGACCTGCACCGTGACGATGGATCGCAACCGCGGGGTCGATCCGACCTTCACGAAGAAGACGTTCACGGTGACGATCGACATCACCGGCGTACGCGACGCCACCGGTGTGGTGACGGCAGACGTGGCGCCGCAGCTTGTCTGCAACACGACGACCTGCACCGGCACCTACGGCTATGGCTCCAACGTCACGCTGACCGCGGCGCCGACCAACGACAACCTGTTTCAAAGCTGGAGCGCCGCGCCTTGCTCGGCGTCGAAGTTTTCGACCACCTGTGCGACGGGCGTGCTCACGGCCAACTTCACGACGGCGGTCACGTTTCGACCGAAGATCAACTACGCCTTCGTCTCGTCCAAGGAGATCAACGTGTCGACGATCGGGGCCGACCTCGTGAACGCCGATCGGTTCTGCGACGGCCTCGCGCGCGACGCGGGCCTGGTCAATACGCCCGAGGCTCCCGCGGCGCCGTACTTCAAGGCGCTGCTCGCGACGACCGCCGCGAGCGCGCGCAGCCGCATTGCGTCCGCCAAGGGATGGATTCGGCCCGACGGCCGCGAGTTCGCGAGCGATCCGAACGACATCTTTCAGCAGGGCGGCTCGACCAAGCCAGCACAGACGTTCTATCCGCTGTCCGTGACCGAGACGCTCGGCTCGAGCGGGATCGACTATGCGGCCACGGGCTCGGACGGCACGGGCGCTGTCGTGACGGGATCGAACTGCAACGACTGGACGACCGACCTCGGCTGCGGCGCTGGTGCCACGCTCGGCGATCCACGTGCCAGCGGCGATCTCTGGTTGTTCCGTCAGGTCAACTGCGGCTGCGCCGAGTGGCGCATCTATTGCTTCGAGACGGCGCAGCCTCCGACAGCGATCGCGCCGCCGGTGCCGGCGCAGAAGCGCACGGTGTTCGTCTCGAGCGGGACGTTCGCCGGAGGGACCAATCGGGACACGGCCGACACCCTGTGCAGCACCGAAGCCTCGAACGCCGGCCTGCCTGGAACCTTCGTCTCGCTCCTGCCCGTGACCAACGAGGCCGCCTCGGCGCGCCTCGACACTGGCCTTGCGAACTGGGTCCGCGTCGACAACGTGCCGATCGCCACGTCGACGACAAACTTCATCAACGCGCTCTGGCAAGCGCCGATCGCGCAGCTCGCCAACGGGACCTATGTCTTGGGCTTCACGCCAGCCTGGGTCGGCGGTTCCTCTCCGGCAGCGGTGTTGTCGTCGGACAGTCAGACGTGCAAGAGCTGGACGGTCGCGACTGGCACTTCGGGATACATGCTGAGCGCGGGCTCGCCGGGGTACTACTGGAGCTCTCAGGCGTGCTCGACGGCGTCGCGCGTCCTCTGCGTGCAGCAGTGATGACCGACGCTCGTTATCAGGGAGCCCAGGCGGGCCCGTCGAGCGAGACCGACATCGTCTGC
>CAZPEY010000343.1:0-5610 GCA_964585665.1 uncultured Polyangiaceae bacterium
GCGAGCTGCTCTCGACGCGGCCGATGACCAACGGCGCCGAGGCGGCCGAGGATCGCTTTCGGCAGCACTGGCAGGGCGCGCGTGAGGGGTCGTTCGGCGGCTTCGGCGCCGCCGGAGGCGGCTGCGGGTGCAACTGACACGCGCCGTCGTGTGCCTGCTCGTGGTGTCCGCGGCCGCCGGCGCGGGCGCCGACGAGCTGGTCATCCGCGGCAACTACTGGCGTGACCGCAACACGCGCATTCTGCAGCCCGAGGTCGATGTCTCGAAGGAGACGCGCACCGGCACGATCGTCGGTGCGCACTACCTGCTCGACACGATCACCTCGGCCAGCGTCGCGGCCGGCGCGGTGCGCGACCATCCGTTCACCGAGCTACGCCACGAGGTCGGCGCGCGCCTCGGCCAGCGGGTCGGGCCCGCGACGATCTCGGCGTCGTACTCGTACTCGTCCGAGTCAGACTACTGGGCGCACTTCGTCAAGCTGGGCGTCGTGGCCGAGCTGTTCGGCAAGATGACGACGCTGGCGACCTCGCTGTCGTATGGGCACGACTCGGTCGCGCTGCGCCAGGGGCCGACGGTGTACGTCGAGCTCGGCAAGCTCGATGCGGTCGGGTGGAACCTCGGGGTGACCCAGATCCTGACCCGCACCCTGACGCTGACCGTCGGCTACGAGCTGCTGGTCAGCGGCTTTGGCAAGCAGAGCAACGGGTTTCAGTCGAACGCCTATCGTCCCGCCAACGTCGGTGGCTCGCCGCTGCGCGAGCAGACGCCGTACCAGCGCTTCCGCCACTCGGTCGCGGCGAGCGCCAACTGGATCGTTCCGCTTGGCGGCGTCGTGCCATGGATCGCCTTTCGCCCGTCGCTGCGCGCCTACGTCGACGACTGGAACGTCGTGTCGGTGACGCCGGAGCTGCGGACCTTTCTCCCGGTAGGGCCGATCGAGTTTCGGCTCACCGGGCGGTACTACCGGCAGAGCGCCGCGTCGTTCTTCCGCGAGCAGAACGGCGTCCCGTTCTACACCGCGGGCGTGAAGTGCACGAGCTGCACGTCGGCCACCGTGCGCGCTGGCGAGTACTTCACCTCGGATCCGAAGCTGTCGCGCTTCGACTCGATGTTCGTCGAGCTGCGCCTGCTGCTCAAGCTGTCCTTCCTGGCGCGCCTGCCGAAGTTGCCGATGGCACGCTTCCTCTCGGCGGGCATCGTCGAGGTTTCGTACGGGCACTACTTTACGTCCGCGCTGCAACGTCGAACGTTCGGCGATGCCGAGGTCGCGGGCCTGACCTTCACCTTCCCCTTGTGAGCATGTCGCGCCCCTTCCTCGTCATCGACATCGAGTCGGTCCCCGATCGTGACCTCTACACCGCGCCCGAGGTGCCGGCCGGCGCCGAGCGGCCGTTTCCACCGCTCTATGCGCATCGACCCATCGTGCTCGGCGCGCTGCTCCTCGACGAGAAGCTGCAGTTCCGGCGGCTCGGCGTGATCGGCGAGGGCAAGGACGAGCGCGCGATGCTGCAGGACTTCGCCAGCTACTGCGACGAGAAGCGGCCGCACCTCGTGACCTACAACGGGCGCGGCTTCGATCTGCCGGTCCTCGCGCTGCGCTGCATGCGGCACGGCGTCGCGCTGCCGTTCTACTTTCAGGACAAGGACTACCGCTATCGCTTCAGCGACTACGGACACCTCGATCTGTTCGACGCGCTGTCGGACCACGGCGCGGCGCGCATCGGGTCGCTCGACGCGATGGCGCGGGTCATCGGCCTGCCGGGCAAGGTCGGCGTCGACGGCAGCCAGGTCGAGGGCCTCTACAACGCCGGGCAGCTCGAGAGCATCAAGAACTACTGTCTGTCGGACGTGGTGCAGACGACCTTCCTGTTCTTGCGGTATCGCCTGCTGCAAGGGATGTGGTCGGTCGAAGACTATCGCCAGACGGCCAGCGCGCTGCGCGAGGTCCTCGCCGCAGACCCGCGCGTGTCGATCGTGATGGAGAAGATCGATCCGCCGCGGTTGCTGCTGACGTAGCGGGCGCACCGTGCGGCGCAGCTTCTTCGATCGACCCGCGCTCGAGCTCGCGCCGGCGCTCTTGGGCAAGTATCTTTACTATCGGAGCAGCGACGGGGTGGAGCGCGGCGGCCGCATCGTCGAGGTCGAGGCCTATGTCGGCATGGAGGACGCGGCGTGCCACGCGCGCTCGGGCCCCAAGGGGCGAGCGCGGCGCATGTTCGGGCCGCCCGGCCACGCCTACGTCTACCTCATCTACGGCATGTACGAGTGCTTCAACATCGTCTCGGGGCCAGGCGACTTTCCGGCGGCGATCTTGATCCGGGCGCTCGAGGTCGACGCGGCGCTCGGCGACGCGCGCGGCCCGGGCAAGTTGACGCGGGTCCTCGGCATCAACCGGGCGCATGACGGCGCCGATCTGACGACCGGTGAGCCGATCGGGCTGCGCCCGGGTCGGCGGCCGGCGCGCGTCGTCGCGACCGAGCGCATCGGCATCGACTACGCCGGGGAGTGGGCCAGAAAGCCGTGGCGCTTCGTCGACGCAGACAGCAAAGCGCTGTCGCGGCGTTTGCGCTGAGTCGGCGGGGCGCGGGAGACGGGCCGTGGCGCCTTCATTGACCGCGGCCCCGAAAGTCACTAGAACCGCCGCCGCGTGCCCAAGGTCACCCTGCTGCCGCAGAACCTCGTCCTCGACGTCGCCGAAAATGAATCGGTGTTCGCCGCGGCGCGCCGCGCCAACGTCCTCGTGCCGACGGCGTGCAACGGCAAAGGGACCTGCGGCCTCTGTCGCGTCAAGGTGATCGCCGGCAAGGAGAACCTCGATCCGCCGTCGGCGGTCGAGACGCGCCACCTCGGCAATACCTACTTCATCACCAAGCTGCGGCTGTCGTGTCAGATGCACCCGACGGGCGACGTTACGGTCGAGCTGCCTGACGCCAAGCCCCGCGGTAAGGTCAAGTAACTTGACGAAGACGCCGCTCACCGCGGACGAGATCGCGCTCCTGCTCGGACAGCTCGAGCGTCTCGCCGCCGACGATCGCCAGGCGCTCGCGGCGCTGACGCCCGAGCAACGTCGCCTCTTGCTGCAGCTCGCCGATCGCCTGGTCAACCCTTCGCTGGCCGAGCGTCGCCGGCTGCGCCGCGCCTTTCGCAGCCTCGACAAGGCGCGCGAGCGGGCGCACGACACGGCGCTGCTCACCGCCGCGGCGACGCGACGGGCCCGCATCGTGCCCGAGCTGCCGCTCCATCGTGGCGCGGTGCCGGCGAGCGAGGACCGCTTGATCGGCGCCGAGCACGAGGTGGAGCTGCAGCAGCCGCGCGCCTGCTACATCTGCAAAGCCGAGTATCGACGCGTGCACTTCTTCTATCACGCGCTGTGCGGCGCCTGTGGCGACTTCAACTACGGCAAGCGCCAGCAGCGCGCGGAGCTCGACGGCAAGGTCGCGCTCGTCACCGGCGGGCGGATCAAGATCGGCTACGAGATCGCGCTCATCCTGCTGCGCTGTGGAGCGCGGGTCATCGTCTCGTCGCGCTTCCCCGTCGATGCGGCGCGGCGCTTCGCCAAGGAGCCGGATCACGCCGAGTGGTCAAGACGCTTGACGATCTACGGGCTCGACCTACGCCACCTGCCGAGCGTCGAGCGCTTCGCCGATCATCTCGTCGCGACGCTGCCGCGCCTCGACATCGTCATCCACAACGCGGCGCAGACGGTGCGTCGGCCGCCCCACTACTACGAGCACCTCGTCGCCGCCGAGGATCGCGCCGCCCTGCCGAGCGCGGCTGCGGCGATGCTCGGTGTCCTGGAGCCGGTCGGCGGCGCGGCGGGAGGCGAGGCGCTCGCCTTGCCGTCGTTCGTGCAGAGCTCGGCGCAGCTCGCCGTCTTGCCGCTGCTGCCCGAGGAGCGCCAGCTCGATCGGGCGCTGTTTCCCGAGGGCTTCTACGATCCCGATGGGCAGCAGGTCGATCTGCGCCAGCACAACAGCTGGCGCATGACGCTGGGCGAGGTCTCGACGGTCGAGCTGGTCGAGGTGCACCTGGTCAACGCGATGTCGCCGTTCATCTTGACGAGTCGGCTACGGCCGCTGCTCGTTCGTCACCCCGGCGACTGGAAGCACGTCGTCAACGTCTCGGCGATGGAGGCGTCCTTCTCGCGCAAGAAGAAGACCGACAAGCACCCGCACACCAACATGGCCAAGGCGTCGCTCAACATGCTGACGCGCACCTCGGCGATCGACCTGGTCAACGACGGCATCTACATGAACAGCGTCGACACGGGCTGGGTCACCGACGAGGATCCGCTGCACCACGTCGAGCGCAAGCAGGACGTCCACGACTTCCACCCACCCCTCGACACGATCGACGGCGCGGCGCGGGTACTCGACCCGATCTTCGTCGGCGTCAACACCGGCGAGCATCCGTGGGGCCACTTCTGGAAGGACTACCGCGCCGTCGAGTGGTAGCGCATGATGGCGCGCGTGGGACGCTGGCTCTTCGGCTTGCTCGTTGCCACGGTGCTTGGCCTCGGCAGCGCCGTGGGTGCGCTCCACCTCTACGGGGAGCGCGGCACGCTGCGCGTCGGCGTGTGGCAGACGAGCACGACCGCTGGCTCCGTGAGCAGCTCGCTCTACGAGCGCGCGGGCATCGCGATCCACGCGCTGTTCGTGCTGAGTCGCAAGGAGACGATCTACTACCGCACCTATCGCGATAGCAGCGGACAGCTCCTCCACGGCGACTGCGACTACGTGATCCGCGGCGTGCCGCCCTCGGCTCGCTGGTGGTCGCTCACCGTCTATGGCGAGGACGACTACCTCGTCGCCAATCCGGCCAACCGCTACTCGTTCAGCGCCACCTCGCTGCCGCTCGAGGCCGACGGGAGCTTCCGGATCGCCGCCTCCGCCGTCGAGAGCAAGGGCAACTGGCTCCCGATCCCGCGCGGTCGCCGCTTCTCGCTGACGCTGCGCCTCTACAACCCGGGGCCTGGGATCGCCGAGCATCCCGAGAGCGTCGCGCTGCCGGTCCTCGAAGGGAAGTGCCCGTGACCGCTCCGAAGGCAGCTACCCCAGCCTCGCCGCCCCGACGGGTGAGCTGGTGGATCTGGCTCTTGTTCGTGATCGTCGCGGGCGGCGCGATCCACGTCGGCAGCCTCTGGGCCCTGCCGAGGGTCATTGTTGCCGTCGTGCGCTGGCGCCTCACGTCCCTGGTCGGAGTCAACCATATCCACCACGCCGCGCTGCCGGACGCGAGCTGGCGCACCATCGTGATGCCAAGCCCCGATCTGCTGTACAGCGCGTGCGCCTTCGATCTGCGCCAGCACCCGCTGCTCGTCGACGCCGTCGTCCCCGATGGCTACTGGTCGATCTCCGCCTTCTCGAGCGCGACCGACAACTTCTTCGTGCAGAACGATTCGGTCGTGACCGATCCCCGGGTCAAGAATCGTCGGCCGCGCTACCTGTTCACCGCGGACGCCAGCTGGCCGGACGACCCCGAGCGCACGGTGGTGCGCTCGCCGACTCCGACAGGGGTGATCCTGTTTCGCATCCTGGTGCGGGACCGGAAGGATCTGGCGGCGCTCGAGGCGATCCAGAAGCAGGCGGTCTGCGCGCCGCTGCTCTGAGC
>CAZPEY010000344.1:0-5586 GCA_964585665.1 uncultured Polyangiaceae bacterium
CGCAAGCTGCGCCTCGATCGCCCGGCCGCATGGACCGAAGGCGCCGAGCGCATCACGCACGTCGTCTACGCCGACCTCGGCCCAACGCTCGTCGACATCGGCGAGCGAGTCCGCCGCGGCCAACCCATCGCCCGCGTCGGACCCCGCGGCTTCTTCCACTTCGCCACCAAGCGCACCACCGCCCGCGGCGAAGAGTTCCTAGACCCCAAACGCGCCGGCCTCGTCTACGACCCGCCGGCGCAAACGGAGAGCGCATGAGTCTTCTGTCTGCCATCGACGGCGCCGAGCTGGTGCTCGTCGAGTCCGAGCTTGGCCTCGTCTTCGCATGGTTCGGCGGCCAAGGAGTCAACGTCTACCGAGAGGATGGCGTCGAGGTCGACTACTTCACGATGGGAGGTGCGCGAAAGCCGACGCGCGCCGTCGTCGCTGCCGCCATCCGGCGCCACATCGCGGCGTTGTACGAGGAGGAGCCATGAGGCGCCTGCACTGGCGCTCGCCCGTCGAGCCCGAGCAGGCGCGCGGCTTTGCGCCTTGGCTCGCAGCGCTCCGGCAGGGGCGACACAACGGCGTCTACCTCATTCGTGACGTCGAGACCGGCGAGCTGCTCTACGTCGGGGAGTCGCACCGCCGCCGTCTCTACGAGACGCTGACGCGTCATCTCTATCCCTGGAACGGTCGCGGCGCAGGTCCGTCGTACGCGCCCGGCTTCGTCGAGGTCGCCGTGCTGATTGCGTCGGCCGACGACGATCCGGTCGCTGAGCAGTACGCGCTCATTCAACAGCTTCGGCCGCGCGACAACGTGCTCGACGGCCGAACTCTCTTCGAGGAGGCGCCCCATGACGAAGTCCCTTTCTGAGACCTTGATCGACTGGACCGCGATCGGCTGGGCAGCGCTCGAGTCGGCGTTCTTCGGCGCGCTGCTCGGCGGCGCCAAGCGCTTCGCCGAGGAGCTCAATCGTCGCCCGAGCCCCGAGGAGCAGGCCGCCGAGCTCCTCGGCGTCAGCCTCGATGCAGAGCCTGACGAGCTCCGCGCCGCGCTCCGCCGCAAGCTCGCCGAAACGCAGGCGCACCCCGATCACGGCGGCAACACTGACGACGCTGCGCGCCTCATCGCCGCCCGCGACCTGCTCGTCAAGCGCGCCACCGCAAACATCCAACAAGGAGTCTTCTAATGTCCCCGCTCGAACAGCTCTCCGATATCACAGCGCATCAAGACGAGGAGCTCCACCCGCACACGCGCTGGAGCCTCCGCCAAGGTCGCCCGTGCTGCGCACGCGCCACAACCGTCGAGTGCAACTGCCTCCAGTCGTTCGTCTGCCCACGCCACGGCCGCCACTGCTTCGGCCCACACGACTGGAGCGTGTTCTACCGCTCGGAAGCGGCGTGAGGGCAAGCATGAGCTACACCGAGTCAAGCGAGCGTCCCGTCGTCAGCCTCACCGTCGAGGGACTCCATCAACGGTTTGTCAGAGTCATGAGCCGGATCTTGGCCCGTGAGGCGTTGCGGGAGCTCACCGAGGAATCCAGGCCACAGGAAGCTCCGTGAGCAGAGCGGAACCACCCGACTTGCTCGTTGACATCATTGGCTGCCAAGCCACGATCAGCGCGCCGCCTCCAAACACGAGATCTCGGGCGGCATGGGAAGGGGTGAAATGAGGAAGCGGCCCGGAACGGAAGAGCCTGCGGCGTCTCGATTGCGTATCTACCTTCGTCGCTCGAAGGCTGACGAAGGGCACCAGCAGTTCAGCCTCGACGTGCAGCGGGAAGGTTGCCGCACTTTCGTCAACGACATCTTGCCGCAGCGGTTCAACGTCCAGCCGGTGTGGTCGCAGCGCGTCGAGTACGTCGATGACGATCGCGCAGGCGATGACTTTCTCGGGCGCGTCGAGCTTTGCCGGTTGCGAGAGGAAGCGCGTCAGGGCGACATCATCATCTGCCGCGATCAGTCACGCCTTGGCCGCGATGCACTCGAAGTGACGCTCGCTGTTCGCGAGCTGGTTCAAGCCAGCGGCGCGCGACTCTTCTTCTACGTCGACGCGCAAGAAGTTCCCTACGCCAAGGCGATCGATGCCGCGATGACCTTCGTCCGAGGCGTCGGCCATCAGATGGAGCTGGAGGCGATCCGCTCCCGCGTCACCGAAGCGCTGAGGTCGCGGGTTCGTGCGGGACGCATCGCGGGCGGACGTTGCTTCGGCTACGCGCTCAAGCGCGAGACGGATGGCTCAGGGCGCGGCTACACCACCGCCGTCGTCGATCCCGAACAAGCCGCGATCGTTCGCCGCATCTTTCGCGAGTACCGCGATGGACGGGGCATCAAGAGCATCGCGATCAACCTCAACAACGATCGCATCCCTTCCCCTCGCAAGGCTTCGGGCTCGTGGTCACCTGGCGCCATCCGCGAGATGCTCCGCAATGCCCGTTACCGCGGGCTGTACGTTCATGGGCGCATCAAGCGCGTTCGCCGAGGGGGCAAGTATCTGGCGACCCCTGCGCCCGTCGAGGAGATCATCAGCGTCGACGTGCCGGAGTGGCGAATCGTCGACGATGAGATGTGGTTCGCCGTTCAAGACCTCTGTGCGTCAAGGGGCGCGCCGTACCAAGGACCGAAGAGACCAGGCCCCGCGAATCGCTACGCGCTTACGGGCATCGCGCGATGCGCGAAGTGTGGTGGGTCTATCGGCGCCCAGTACAAGCGTCGTGGCGATGGAACGAGCGACAAGGCGTATGGATGCGACTGGCACAGCCGCCGCGGCGACGCTGTTTGCGACGTGAAGCATCGACAGTCGATGGCGCAGGTGGATCGCGCGCTCGCGGATCACTTGATCGAGAATCTCCTGACGGAAGCGACGGCCGCCGAGATCATCGGGCAAGTGCGAACCGAGTTGGAGCGACAGCTCGCAGCGTCGAAGCAGGACGTCTCGATCCTGGATGCAGAGCTGGCTCAGCTGCGCGCTGAGCAACGGAACCTCGCCACCGCCGTCGCAACCGGCGGCTCCACGATCCCCGAGCTGGTGACCGAGCTGCGGCGCCGCAACGAGCGCATCCGCCTCCTGGAGATGGATGTCGCCGCCGCAAAAAGAACTCCGAAAATGGTCGCCGAAATGTTGGCGAAGGCCGAGGCAGGCGTCCGGGAGAAGCTCCGCAACCTACGGGCGACCCTCGGAGCACCTGGAAACCTGCGAGAGGTCTTCCTGGAGATGTTCCCGGAAGGACTCCAGTTTCACGAGGAGCGCGTCGGGAAGAGCGCGACCTGGAAGATCTCCGGAAGTGCCGAGATTTCCAAGTTCACATTGAGTGGTGAGCCCGGAGGGATTTGAACCCTCGACCAACGGCTTAAAAGGCCGCTGCTCTACCGGCTGAGCTACAGGCCCGTGGAACGGTCTTGGCTGCTAACACACTCGTCGGTGCGGGGTCAACCTTGGTGGTTGCGGTCGAGCGCGAAGAGCATCGCGACCGTCGTGTAGGTGAAGGCGATCTGGCCATCCGGGCTGCGGTGGCGGGCGTAGAGCTCGGCGAGCGCGGCCTCGACGCGCTCGCGCTCAGTGGGCGAGTGCGCGACGTAGCTGCTCGAGCGCGCCCGCCCGAAGAACCCGTCTTGGTCGAGCCACTGCACGTTGGGAAGCGCGAGCTCGCGCACGACGCGAACCCACGGGTGGGCGCGCAGCTTGGCGAGCGTCGGCTCGGGCTTGGGGACCTTCTGGTATTCGCCGAGCGTGTCGAGGAGCGCCTCGTACTCGCGCATCAGCGGCGCCTGATCGCGGACGTTCCAGAACACCGCGGCGATCCCGCGCGGCCGCAGGATGCGCTGCCACTCGACGAGCGTCGCGTCGACCGGGAACCAGTGGAACGCCTGCGCGGCGCAGACGAGATCGGCGCTGCCGTCGGGAAGCGTCGTCGCATGCGCGGCGCCTTCGAGATAGCGGGCGCCGCCCTTCGACAGCGCGCGCTCGCGCATCGCCTGGTTCGGCTCGACGCCGATCGCGATCATGCCGCGCGCCTGCCACGGTCGCGTCGAGATGCCCGTGCCACAGCCGACGTCCACCACCGTCGCGCCGGGCGTGAGGCCAGCCGCGCTGGTGAGCTCGTCATAGAGCTCGTCGGGATACGACGGACGAAAGCGCTCGTAGTCGTCGACGGTGATGGTGAAGCGCTGGCGCGCGTCGTCCACGCTACTTGCGCTTGGCCTTCGCCTTTGGCTTGGCCTTGGCCTTCGCCTTTGCAGCGGGCTTGGCCTTGGCCTTCGCCTTTGCGGCGGGCTTGGCCTTGGCCTTCGCCTTTGCGGCGGGCTTGGCCTTGGCCTTCGGCTTCGCAGCGGTCTTGGCCTTGGCGGGGGCCGCAGCGACGGGCTGAAGCGGCGGCTCCCACAGGCCGAGCATCGCGCCTGCCGGATCGACGAAGATGCCAATCGCGCCGGTTGGCGGGATCGCCATGTAGTCGAGCACGATGGTCGCGCCGGCGTCCTTGGCCTTGGCGATCGTCGCCTGGACGCTCTTGACCTCGACATAGGGGAGCCACGCCGTCGGCGCGTCGGGCATCGGCTTGACCTGCATGCCGCCGCCGATCAGCCCCTTGCCCGCGTCGAGCATCGTGTAGGTCATCGGACCCATCGGCATGTCGGTGAGCTTCCAGTCGAACAGCCGGCTATAGAACCCCTTGGCTGCAGCGACGTCCCCGGTGTTGAGCTCGACGTGACAGAATCCGTTGGCCATGTGTCCCTCGCGGTGTGCGCTCCGTTGCGCGAACGCAGCGTACTCCCGACGGGGGCAGTCAATAAAGTTGACTATCGCGCGGCGCCCGGCGACTCGCCGGGCTGGTCGAGTAGCCGTCGCAGGTCGGTCTCGATGTCGAGGCTGCGATCGTCGCCGACGTGCACGGCGCGCACGACGCCGCGGCGATCGATGAGCACCACGGTCGGCCACGCCTCGACGTGGTAGTAGTCCCAGGCCGCGAGCTCGTCGTCGACGATCACCGGCCACGCGATGCGGTGCTGCTTGACGAACGCGGCGAGGCGCGGCCGCTCATGCTCCCACGCGAGCTCCGGAGAGTGCACGCCGAGCACGGTGAGCCCGCGCCTACTGAGGCGCTCCTGCCAGTCGGCGAAGTGCGGCAGCATGCGCTTGCAGTTGCTGCAGCCGAAGGTCCAGAAGTGGAGCAGCACGACCTGGCCGCGCAGCGCGCCGAGCCGGTAGTCCTTGCCGTCGAGGGACGGCAGGCCGCGCGGCAGCTCGGGCGCAGGTCGTCCGAGGAGCGGGTGATTGCCCACGGCGAGCCCGAGCACGCTCGCTTGCAGACGCCCGCGAAACGCCAGCGCGACGAGGGAGAGCCCGAGGAGAGTCACCAGGACGATGCGACGCATACCGGGTCTACGCCACAAGGCCGTTGAGGTTACGCGACCGCCGCGATTTGTAGTCGTTGCATGAACAGGCAGGCAACGAGGCTGGCGGAGGCGCGCAGCGCGTGGATCCGCTTGACACCCGACGGGCGCTCTGGCTTTATCGCGTCGCTTCACTGACCCTGTCGTCCAGCTGGCCTAGGACGCTGGCCTTTCACGCCGGTAACACGGGTTCAAATCCCGTCAGGGTCGCTC
>CAZPEY010000345.1:0-5583 GCA_964585665.1 uncultured Polyangiaceae bacterium
GCGCCTTCGGTCCGTACAAGTGGGCGTACTGGACGATGGTGAGCTGCAACGTCATCTTCCCGCAGCTCTTCTGGTTCAAGAAGATCCGCCGCTCGATCCCGGCGATGTTCGCGATCTCGATCCTGGTCAACATCGGCATGTGGTTCGAGCGCTTCGTCATCATCACGACGTCGCTGGCGCGCGACTACATCCCGTCGAGCTGGGCGTACTTCCGCCCGACGCTGGTCGACATCTCGACCTTCGTCGGGACGTTCGGCCTGTTCCTGACGCTGTTCCTGCTGTTCATCCGGTTCCTGCCGGTGATCGCGATCAGCGAGATCAAGGGCATCATGCCGGCCGCCGATCCGCACGGTCATCACGACGACGGCGACGCGGAGCACGACGAAGACGATGCCGACAAGGCGGAGAGCAAGTAATGGGACACGCGGCTCCTACCAACAAACCAGAAGCGAAGCCGGAGCACACGTTCGCGTTGGTCGGCCTCTTCGAGACGCCGGCCGAGCTCTACCACGCCTGCGAGGGCGTGCGGGACGCGGGCTACCAGCACTTCGACGCGCACACGCCGTTCCCGGTGCACGGCCTCGAGCAGGCGATGGGCCTGCCGCCGTCGAAGCTGCCGTGGATCGTCCTCGGCTCGGGCCTGACCGGCTTTAGCCTCGCCGTCCTCATGCAGTGGTGGATGCTGGCGATCGACTACCCGCAGAACATCTCGGGCAAGCCGTTCTTCGCCTACCAGGCCTATGTGCCGGTGACCTTCGAGTTGACGGTGCTCTTCTCGGCGTTCGCCTGCTTCTTCGGCATGTGGGGCCTCAACCTGCTGCCGCGCTGGCACCACCCGGTGTTCCAGCACAAGAGCTGGCCGCGTGCGACCGACGACGCGTTCCTGCTCTCCATCGAGGTGCGCGATCCGAAGTTCGACGCGGTCGAGACCCGTCGGCTGCTCGAGTCGCTCGGCGCCAAAGAGATCGAAGAGGTGCTGTCGTGAGACAGACGATTGGTCAAGTAAGTGGACTGCTTCTGATCGCTGCCACCGCTGGCCTCTCGGGCGGCTGCCGCGGCTCGATCGGCAAGGCGCCGCCGGTGCACATCATCGGCGACATGGACTGGCAGCAGAAGGCGCTGCCGCAGTCGGAGAGCAAGCTGTTCGCCGACCGTCGCTCGATGCGCCCGCTCATCGACGGCACCGTGGCACGCGGCGAGCTGCGCGACGACGACGGCTTCTACACCGGGCAGCTCCCGCCCGAGTCGCTGCGCGATCGTCCCGACGTGCAGCCGCTCGACCTGTCCGGCGGCAAGGCGGCGATGCTGCAGAAGGTGCCGATCCCGGTCGACGAGAAGCTGATCCGTCGCGGCCAGGACCGCTTCAACATCTTCTGCGCGCCTTGCCACGACCAGTCGGGGGCTGGCAAGGGTACGGTCGTGCAGCGGGGCTTCCCGCCGCCGATCGATCTCAACGGCGAGCGCGTCCGCACCGCGCCCGACGGCTACCTGTTCGACGTCATCACGCACGGCGTGCGCAACATGCCGGGCTACGCGGTTCAGGTCCCGCCGCTCGATCGCTGGGCGATCGTGGCTTGGGTGCGCGTCCTCAATCGCAGCCAGAACGCCCAGCTCACCGATGTTCCCGAGGGTGAGCGCGGCCGCATCCTGCCCGAGGGGAGTGTCAAATGAGCGCCGCACCAGCACACAAATCCGGCCACGAGGTTCAGCCCGCGGCGATCGACACGGCGCGCCTGCCCGAGGCCGTCGGCGCCAAGCTGCGCTCGCTCGGCATGGCGATGTTGGCCATCGGCGTCGTCCTCGGCGCGGCCGGCTTCTTCGTCGATCGCGAGCGCTTCGCGTTCTCGTACCTGGCCGGCTTCACCACCATCGTGAACATCTGCGTCGCGGCGCTGCTCTTCGTCATCATCCAGCACCTCACCAAGAGCGTCTGGTCGGTGGCGGCGCGCCGCACGATGGAGCAGATCGCCAGCTTCCTTCCCGTCGCGGCGATCCTGTTCATCCCGATCGCGCTGTTCTCGCACACGCTCTGGCACCACTGGATGGGGCCCGAGGCCGCGCACGATCACCTGCTCGTCCACAAGAAGCCGTACCTCAACGAGGGCTTCTTCTACATTCGCGCGGCGTTCTACTTCGTGCTGTGGGGCGCGGTGGCCTGGAAGTTCCGCGCTGACTCACTCAAGCAGGATGAGACCGGGGATCGCAAGCTGACGCTCGGGTTGCGCAACCTGTCGCCGCCGATGACGCTGCTCGTCGCGCTGACCATGACGTTTGCGGCATTCGACTGGCTGATGTCGCTCGATCCGCACTGGTACTCGACGGTGTTTGGCGTCTACGTCTTCGCCGGTGGCACGCAGGCGATGTTCGCGCTGCTCGCGATCATCACCGTGCAGCTCCAGGTGCGCGGTTACTTCAAGCGCGTCTCCACCGTCGAGCACCGCCACGACATCGGCAAGCTGACCTTCGGCTTCACGGTGTTCTACGCGTACATCGCCTTCTGCCAGTACTTCCTCATCTGGTACGCGAACATTCCGGAGGAGACGATCTTCTTCCGCCACCGCTGGGAGGAGAACTGGCAGGTCGTTAGCCTCATCCTCATCTTCGCGCGGTTCGTCGTCCCGTTCGTGCTGCTGCTGTCGCGCCACACCAAGCGTCACCCGGTCGGTATCTCGGTGGCGTCGGGGATCATCCTGTTCTCGCACTGGATCGATCACTACTGGATGGTGTTGCCGACGCACGATGAGCACTCGGCGCACTTCTCGTGGGTCAACCTCGCGGGGCTGGCGCTGCCGGTCGGTGTGTTCCTGTTCTGGCTGTCGATTCGCCTCAGCCGTGAGCCGCTCTATCCGCTCAAGGATCCGAAGCTCTCCGCCACCTACAAGAACGTGAACCTGTAAGGGGACCCATGAGCCACGAAGTCGCTCCGCTCCACATCACGGATCCCGATGCGCCGAACGTTCGGGCGATCGCCGGCTTCATCGCCGGCACCTCGATCTTCATCGTCGTCCTCGTCGTCGGCCTGATGCAGTACTTCGACTTCCAGATCCGCGAGGAGGTCGATCGCAAGCAGCACGCCGTCGAGTCGACCGCGCTGCGCAAGCTGCGCGCCGACGAGCAGACCAAGCTCGGCAAGTACTCGTGGGTGTCTCAGAAGGACGGCACGGTGCGCTTGCCGGTCGATCGCGCGCTCGAGCTGACGCTGCGCGACTGGAACGGTCGGCCGGCGGGCGTCACCGCGTTCCAGCCTGCGGGCCCAGCGACCGCGGCCCCGGCCGCGCCGGCGGGGCACTAGGGAAGCCGTCGAGGATGTTGACCCTTCGCGCGCGCTCGATCTCGCTCGTCCTCGTCGCTGGCCTGCTGGCCGGCGCAGGGGAGGCGCGCGCCCAGATCAACGTCCTGCCGGAGAAGCTCGTCGACATCGCCATCGAAGAGAAGAGCGGGGCGGCGCTGCCACTCGACGCCCACTTCGTCGACCAGCAAGGCCAGACGGTGCGGCTCGGCGAGTACTTCGACGGCAAGACGCCGGTCGTCGTCGTGATGGCGTACTACTCGTGCCCGATGCTGTGCACCCTGGTGCTCAACGGCGTCACCAAGGCGATGAAGGAGATCGCCTTCGGCCTCGGGCGCGACTTCCGCGTCCTCGTCGTCTCGATCGATCCGCGCGACACCGCGGCGCTCGCCGCCGAGAAGCAGAAGAACTACCTCGGCGCCTACGGCAAGGACGTCGCGCCTGGACGGAGCTGGGACTTCCTCGTCGGGCAGGAGGCAGACGTCAAGCGGCTCTCGGACGCGATCGGCTTTCGCTATCGCTGGGACGAGGAGGGCAAGCAGTACGCGCACGCCGCGGCGGCGTTCGTCGCCACGCCGGCCGGCGTCCTGTCGCGGACGCTCTACGGCATCACCTTCTCGCCGCGCGATCTGCGGCTGGCGCTCGTCGAGGCGTCCCAGGGCAAGCTCGGCTCCAGCCTCGACAAGCTCACGCTGTTCTGCTTCCACTACGATCCTCAGAAGCGCGGCTACGTCATGATGGCCAAGCGCATCATGCAGCTCGGCGGCCTCGCCACGCTGCTCGTCCTCGGAACCTGGTTGTCTTTCATGTGGCGTCGCTACTCGCCGACCACGGCGGGCTCGATGCCCTCGTCCACGCCCACGGAGCATTCGGTATGAACAACAAGATCGAGATGGGTGGCGTCTGGTTGCCCCGCCAGCTATCGACCCTCGCCAAGGACATCGACTGGGCGTGGGACATCGTCTACTACCTGACGGTCGTCCTCTTCATCGGCGTCGTCGGCGCGATGACCTACTTCGTGTGGAAGTACCGTCGCCGCGGCCCGAACGACAAGGTGTCGACGCTCGAGCACTCGACGATCATCGAGGTGCTCTGGACGGTCATCCCGACGATCATGGTCATCGGCCTGTTCTTCGTCGGCTGGAAGGGCTACCTCAACGCCTCGGTCGCCGAGGCCGAGGCGCTCGAGATTCACGCGCTGGCCAAGAAGTGGAGCTGGACGTTCATCTATCCGAACGGCGTCGTGACCAGCGAGCTCGGCGTGCCCAAGGATCGGCCGGTGCGCATCCTGCTCTCGTCGCAGGACGTGCTGCACAGCTTCTTCATCCCCGAGTTCCGCATCAAGCAGGACGCGGTGCCGGGCACGTACACGTCGGTGTGGTTCCGCGCCATCGACACCGGGGAGACGACGCTCTTGTGCACCGAGTACTGCGGCACGCAGCACTCGGACATGCTCGCCAAGGTCATCGTCATGGACGAGGCCAAGTACCAGAAGTGGATGGAGAGCAAGGACGACACGAACGTGCCGCTGCCCGAGCTCGGCAAGAAGCTCTACGCCGACCGCGGCTGCATCGGTTGCCACTCGACCGACGGCTCCAAGATGTCGGGGCCGAGCTACAAGGGGCTGTTCGGCCGCAAGGAGAAGATCACCGGCGCTGGCGAGGTGCAGGTCGACGAGAACTACCTGCGTGAGTCGATCCTGCAGCCGGCCGCCAAGGTCGTCGAAGGCTATCCGAACGTGATGCCGGTCTATCAGGGCCAGCTCAACGACAAGCAGATCTCGGCGCTCATCGAGTTCATCAAGACTCAGAAGTAAACGGGGACGAACAGACCATGTCAGCTACTACCACTACTGCCGACGCCGCCGCGGCGGCCGCGCCCTCGGGATCGCCGGCGAAGAAGAATTATTGGAATGCCCAGTCGGGCATCATGTCGTGGCTCACCACCGTCGACCACAAGCGCATCGGCATCATGTATCTGATCTCGGTGCTGACCGCCTTCTTGCTTGGCGGCATCTTCGCGATCGCGCTGCGCATCGAGCTGCTGACCGCCAAGAAGACGATCATGTCGGCGGACATGTACAACCAGATGTTCACGCTGCACGGCGCGGTGATGGTCTTCCTCTTCATCATCCCCGCGATCCCGGGCTCGCTCGGCAACTTCTTCCTGCCGATCATGATCGGCGCCAAGGACGTCGCCTTCCCGAAGCTGAACCTCGAGTCGCTCTACATCTACTGGACCGGCGCCATCTTCGCGCGGCTGAAGATCGTCCTCGGCGGCGTCGACACCGGCTG
>CAZPEY010000346.1:0-1511 GCA_964585665.1 uncultured Polyangiaceae bacterium
ACGGGCCGTGCTCGGCGCGGTGGGCAACGATGTTCTTGGCCAGCGTCTCCCCGACGCCCGCGACGTACTGGAGGAGCTTCGGCGAGGCGGTGTTGACGTCGACGCCAACGCGATTGACGCAGCTGCCGACGACCGCGTCGAGCTGCTTCTTGAGCGTCGGCTGGTGCACGTCGTGCTGATACTGCCCGACGCCGATCGACTTCGGATCGATCTTGACCAGCTCCGCGAGGGGATCCTGCAGCCGTCGGCCGATCGAGACCGCGCCGCGCACCGTGATGTCGTGATCCGGCAGCTCCTCACGCGCCACCTCCGACGCCGAGTACACCGACGCGCCGGCCTCGTTGACGACCAGCACGCGCGCCCCGGCGAGCCGATCCTGCTTGGCCAGGCCGCGGAAGAAGCTCTCGGTCTCGCGGCTCGCCGTGCCGTTGCCGATCGCGACGGCCTGGATGCGAAACTCTTTGCACAGGCGCTCGACCACGTGTTCCGCCTCGGCGATCCGGTGGTCCGACTGCGTCGGGTAGATCACCGTGTTGACCTGGAGATCCCCCTTCTCATCGAGGACGACCAGCTTGCAGCCGGTGCGGAACCCAGGGTCGACGCCGAGCACCCGCTGGCCCGGCAGCGGCGCCGCGAGCAGCAGGTTGCGCAGGTTCTCGGCGAACACCGCGATCGCAGCGGTGTCCGCGCGCTCCTTGCAGACCAGCCGCACGTCGACCTCGATCGAGGGCTTGAGGAGGCGGTCGTACGCGTCCTCGACGGCAAGGTCAAGTTGCTTGACCAACGGCGCCTTGCCGTTGACGACGACGTGGCTGCGGGTGATCGCGACGGCACGATCGCGCTCGACCTCGAGCTGCACGCGCAGGAAGCCCTCGCGCTCCCCTCGCCGCAGCGCCAGCATGCGGTGCGACGGGATCACGCCGACCGGCTCCTTGTAGTCGAAGTAGTCGCTCCACTTCTTGCCCTCCTCCTCCTTGCCCGGGATCACCGTCGAGATCATGGCGCCCGTCGCCAGCGCCTGCTCGCGCAGCTCGGCGCGCACCGGGGCCAGCTCGGCGATCCGCTCGGCCAGGATGTCGCGCGCCCCGGCCCACGCCGCGGCCACGTCGGGCACCTCGCCGCCCACGAACGGCTGCGCCAGCGCGTCCGCATCAACCGGTTCGTCGGACTGCGCCCAGATCTTGTCGGCCAGCGGCTCGAGGCCGCGCTCCTTGGCGATCGTCGCGCGCGTCCGCCGCTTGGGCTTGTAGGGAAGATAGAGATCCTCGAGCTCGGTCTTCGACATCGTCGCTGTCAGCTTGCGCCGCAGCTCGTCGGTGAGCTTGCCCTGCTCGGCGATCTCCTTGAGCACGACCTGGCGCCGCGCCTCGAGCTCTTCGAGATACGCGACGCGCTCCCCGATCTTCTCGATCTGCACCTCGTCGAGGTTGAACCAGGCGAGCTAGCGCGAGCGGGCGGTGGAGGGCGGCGTGTCGACCTGGCCGGGATCGCCACCGATGCCGGATATGCCG
>CAZPEY010000346.1:1521-5547 GCA_964585665.1 uncultured Polyangiaceae bacterium
GAGCAGGGCGTACGTGGCCTCGACCTGGGCGGGCTGAAGATTGAGCTCTTGCGCGATCAGCGACGAAAACGGAAATCCAGACATGCGCTCAATTACGCACGTTGCAAAAACCTTTCAAGATTGACAACGAGCGCCTTTTCCCTCGCTGACGAGGCCCGTAGAGATCTCAACCGGTCAGAGCGCCGCCTCGAGCTCGCGCAGCGACTCGTCGGTGTGATCGAGCATGCGCTGCAGCGCCGGCACCGACCGACGGCAGGCGGTGTACCCGAAGCCGAGGTGATCGCAGTAGCTGTTGAGCGTGATGTTGAGCGCCAGGTAGTCGACCGGGATCGACACCGGGTAGACCTCGTCGAGGTGCATGCCGTTGAGGTAGAGCGGCTTGCGCGACCCCGGCACGTTCGAGATGACGACGTTGAAGATCGGCCGCACCCGCGCGATGCCGGTCAGCACCGACGGTACGAACGGCGCGCCGATCGCCGCCGCGTAGGCGACGCGCTCGTTCGGCGTCATCCGCTGGAGGCGCTCCTTGCCAGCGTGCGTCGAGTCGAGCACGAGGCGCGTCCGCTCCACGGGATCGTGCAGGTGCGTCCCCAGGTTGGCGAGCATCATCGCGACCTGGTTGCCAGCCTGCTGATCGTCCTTGTCGCGCACCGAGACCGGCACCATGGCGATGAGCGGTCGATCCGGCAGCGCGTTGTGCGACAGCAGGTACCGACGCAGCGCCCCGGCGCACACGGCGAGCGCGATGTCGTTGAGCGTGGCGCCGGCCTTCTTGCCAAGCGACCGGAGCCGCTCGACGGAGAACGACTGCGCCGCGAAGCGCCGCGAGCCCGAGATCGGGACGTTGAAGATCGTCGGTGGCGCCTGAAACGGCGCCGCGTCCGCGGTCGTCTCATCGGCGGCACGCAAGAGCTCCCGCAGGCCGGTGCCGATCGCCGGCAAGAGGCCGGCGCCGACCTTGGCGAGGTCGACGAGGCTCTGCAGCCCTCGCCCCGGCTCGGCCAGGTGCATCTCCGTCGTCGGGCGCGGCGGGCGCGGCGGGCGCGGCTGAGCCCAGATCGGCGGCTTCTGCTCGTTCGCCGTCTCGGCGAGCACCGACTCCATCAGTCGCGCCCCCGAGATGCCGTCGAACATGGCGTGGTGGACCTTGGCGTACAGCGCGACACGTCCGTCGGCCAGGCCCTCGATGACGTTGAGCTCCCACAGCGGGCGGCTGCGATCCATGAGCGAGCCATGCAGCCGCGAGACGAGCGCGAGCAGCTCGCGGATCCGGCCCGGCCGCGGCAGCGCCGAGTGGCGCAGGTGATAATCGAGCTCGAACTCGCGGTCGGTCTCCCAGAACCAGTGCCCGAGGTGAAACTCGGGCCGCTGATCGAAGGGCGGCACCGCCTCGGTGTAGCGACGGTAGGCCTCGAGCGTCTGGATGACGAAGTCGGGCCCCGCGTCTTTGGGCGGTGTGTAGAGCTGCAGGTTGGCGACGTGCATCGGCTGGCGACGGTGCTCGGCCCAGAGGAAAGCGACGTCCGTCGGAGAAAGTGGAATCATGCGGCCCCCGCGTAGCAGACTACCGAGTCGGGGCGGCGAGCGCTACATCTTGACGAGCGTGCCGCCTACGCGGCGAGGCAGCCGAGGATCTGATCCGCGGCATGGAGGCCATCGATCGCCGCCGACACGATGCCGCCGGCGAAGCCCGCGCCCTCTCCGACGGGAAAGAGGCCAGCGTGCGACGGAGACTGCCCATCTTCTCGGCGCAAGATGCGCACCGGCGAGCTGGTGCGCGTCTCGACTCCGACGAGGTGCGCCTCGGGATGGAGGAAGCCGCGCAGGGTGCGGTCGAAGCTGCGCAGCCCGAGCGCCAGCGCATCGCCGACGAAGCGAGGCAGCGCGCCGCGCACGTCGCCCGGCACGACCGTCGGTCGGTAGCTCGACGGCGCGGTGCTCGTCGACGGGCGATCGGCGAGAAAATCCGCGAGGCGCTGGGCGGCCGCGACGAACCCGCCACCGCCCCGCGAGAAGGCCTGCTCCTCGACGGCGCGCTGCAGCGCCAGCCCGGCCAGCGGCCCCTCCCCATAGCGGCCCAGATAGTCGCGCGGCTCGACGGTGACGACGAGCGCCGCGTTGGCGCGCGGCGAGTCGCGCCTCGACAGGCTCATGCCGTTGGTCACCAGGCGCCCCTCCTCCGTCGAGGAGTTGACCACCCACCCGCCCGGACACATGCAGAAGGAGTAGACGCCGCGCTTGCCGCCGTCGGTGGGCTCGACCTGCGCGGTGACGTGATAGAAGGCCGCCGGCAGCTTTGGGTGGCTGACGTGCGCGCCATACTGCGCCCGATCGATGAACGGCTGCGGATGCTCGACGCGGGCGCCGATCGCGAACGGCTTGCACTCGAGCGCCACCTCTTGCCGCTCGAGCGCCTCGTAGAGAGCGCGCGCCGAGTGCCCGACCGCGAGCAGCGTCGCGTCAGCCGCGATCTCGAGACCGCTCCGACAGCGGACGCCGCGCACCCGCGCACCGTCGATGAGCAGCGACTCCACCGAATGCTCCCAGCAGTACTCGACGCCGCGCGCCTGGAGCGCTTCCCGCAGCCCCACGAGCAGGCGCGGCAGCTTGTTCGATCCAATGTGGGGGCGGGAGTCGACCTCGATGTCGGCCTCGGCGCCGTGGGCCACCAGCGTCGACAGCACGCTGCCCACGCCGGCGCGATCCTTGACCCGTGTATAGAGCTTTCCGTCCGAGAAGGTCCCCGCGCCGCCCTCGCCGAAGCAGTAGTTCGAGGTCGGGTGGAGCTCGCCGCGCTGGGTGAGGCTCGCCAGATCATGCCGGCGCGGCTGAACGGGCTTGCCCTGCTCGACGATCGTGACCCGCGCGCCCGCCTCGACGAGCCGCAGCGCCGCGAACGTCCCCGCCGGCCCGGCTCCGACGACGACGACGTGCAGGGGTCGCAGGGCACGCGACGGCGGCGGCAAGCGCGGAAACGGCTCGGCTTCGTCGATCGCCAGCTCGAGATCGTAGCCGACCGGGCGGCCGCGACGCGTGTCGAGCGACCGACGCACCACCACGACGGAGCGATGGCCAGCCGCGAGGCGACCAACCGCGGACCGCTCGTCTTCGTCGAGGGGAACGAACAGGCGCTGCCGAGACACGTCGGCCCTCTACCACACGCGGCGGGATAGGATCCACCGCGACGGCAGGCCGCAGCGCGGGCCGGGCTCGAAGGAGCGCTACCGGCCGCGCTTCTCGGCGACGAGCTGCTGCAAGAGCTCGTTGGCGAGCTGGACGATCTGGCGCTCGCCGTAGCCCTGGCCGCGCAGCTCCTTGAACATCGACTTGGCGAGGATTCGAACTGCACGCTCCTCGACGAGAGAAGGGCTCGGAGTCCGTTGCGAGTCGCGAAGGATGGGCATGGGCATCGTGCGAAGTAGCACGGTTGGTGCCATCGGGTAATTAGCTGAAAACACATCCTCACCCCACCTGACTGCGCATCAACTTACGCACCCAGAGGCCACGCCGATGCATACGCGGCTACGCACCCAGGCCCACATGGTCTACCTCCTTGACCATCCGGCCCCGCGACGCGACCGCGGCCGCACGCTCAGTCGATCGGCGGCGCAGACGCTCGACACGGATCCCGCGCGTCGAGGGTTGACCCACCCGGCCTGCCTGACTATGTTCCCGCCCCTCGGAGGACATCGATGGCAATTCGTTTCGGCATCAATGGCTTTGGTCGTATCGGTCGTCTCGTCGTGCGCGCCCTTCAGGCCGCCGGCTACCCCAACGACGTCGAGCTCGTCGCGATCAACGATCTCACCGATCCGAAGACCCTCGCCCACCTCCTCAAGCACGACTCCGTCCACGGCCGCTTTCCCGACGCGGTCGAGGCCACCGAGAGCGGCCTCACGATCAACGGCCGAGCGATCAAGGTCATCGCGGAGAAGGATCCGTCCAAGCTGCCGTGGAAGGATCTCGGCGTCGACGTGGTGCTCGAGTGCACCGGTCGCTTCACCGAAGGCGAGAAGGCCAAGGCTC
>CAZPEY010000347.1:0-5502 GCA_964585665.1 uncultured Polyangiaceae bacterium
CCTGTGCGCTTGATCATCCCGAGCGCCGCCGCTTCTTGCTAGGGTGTCGCCATAGCCAAGGAGCTTGGGGTATAGGTCATGTTCATGCGCACGCTCGTTCTCGCCGCTGTCTTCGGTCTCCAGCTCGCCGCCTGCGGGCCCCACCTGCCCGATCGCATCGGCTTCGCCGGGCAATCCGCGATGCTGCAGTCGGGCGTGCAGGTGAACTTTCAGGACGCCTACGTCGAGGACGACATCTTCAAGGTCAAGCTGTACGTCCAGAACAGCTCGCAGCAATTCATGATGATCGATCGCAACGGCTTCGCCCTGCGGCTGCCCGACGGACGGATCTTGCGCCGCGCCATCGGCACCTTCACGACGCACCACTACTTCAACGTGCCGCCCGGCGGCGGCCACGAGGTCTTCGTCGACTTCCGCGACCCGGGGCGCGACCTGCGCCTCAACCAGGCGGCGTCGATCATCGTCGGTGGCATCTCGTTCGCCGACGATCCACGGCAGCGCGTCGTCGGAGAGATCCCGCTGCTCCCGACGGGCGGCCGTTAGCTCGCCGCCCTCGCCCCGCGCTTTTCGTAAGCTCCCCGCCGAAAATCTCTCCCCCCGTTGGCCATGTTTTCGTCACAACCTTTGAGGAAGAGGGGCGCCCCGCTCGTCGTATAATGGGTATCGTGAGCGCCATCCTTCTGTGTCGTGATCTCGAGCTCTCGTACGACGGACGGCGCAACGCCGTCGACAAGCTGAGCCTCGAGGTCGAAGAGGGCTCGCTGCTCGCGCTGGTGGGCCCGAACGGCGCCGGCAAGACCTCGACGCTGCGCATGATGGCGACGCTGCAAGAGCCGACCTCGGGGACGCTCAGCATCGCCGGCGCGGACGTCAAGCAGCAGCCGGCGCTGGCCCGGGAGCGCGTCGGCTACCTGCCCGATCACTTCGCGCTCTACGACTCGATGACGCCGGTGGGCTACCTCGAGTTCTTCGCCCGCCTCTACGGCGTCTCTGACAAGGAGCGCGACTCGCGCATCGAGGCGCTGCTCAGCGAGTTCGACCTCGTCCACAAGCGCAACGAGCGCATCTCGTCGCTGTCGCGCGGCATGCGCCAACGCCTCGGCATCGCCAAGACGCTCGTCCACCAGCCCAAGCTGCTGCTCCTCGACGAGCCGGCCTCGGCGCTCGATCCGGGCGCGCGCATGCGCCTCCGCGACGTGCTGCTCGGGCTCAAGAAGCGCGGCCTGGCGATGGTGGTCTCGTCGCACATCCTGCCGGACCTCGCCGAGCTCGCCGACAAGGTGGCGATCCTCGAGGGCGGCAAGCTGGTGCGCTACGGCAACGTGCACGACGTCGCGCACGGCATCTCGAGCGGCCGCATCTTCTACACGCTCGAGGTCGGCGATCCGGAGCGCACCCGCAAGGCGCTCGCGCTCCTCGGCGGCCGCGTCGGCGAGATCGTCGAGCACCCGGGCGGCAAGCTCGACGTCGAGCTCGACGGTGGCCGCGACACGGTCGCCGAGCTGGTGGAGAAGATCGTGCTGGCCGGTGGCCGGCTGTACCGAATTGCCCCCAAAGAGAGCGCGCTCGAGTCGATCTATCGACAGAGCGCCGCGGTCGCGACCGCGTAACCGAGCCGGAGGAACCATGCAGATCGCTCGCACCCTGTCTGCGTTCGTGGCCCGTCGGCTCGGCCGACGCGGCGTCGCGCTCGGCCTGCTGCAGTCGGCGGGCCTCGGCGTCCTGATGTTCGTCATCGCCCAGCTCATCCTGCGCCAGGTCGAGGCGAGCTTCGACCTGCTCTGCGTCCCGCCGCCCGATCCCAACGCCTACGACTCGATGCGGGGCAGCGTGCTGTGCGATCCGGAGGCGTTCACGCTGTTCGGCCTCATCGACGTCTTCGCCGTGGGCGCGATCGGGCTCGGCCTGCTCCTCGTCGTACCCGCGATGGTAACCGTCGCGGTGGCCGGCGAGCGCAAGCACGGCACGCTCGAGCAGCTGCGCACCGCGCCGCTGTCGCCGCTCGCCCTCGTGCTTGGCTTCGTGCTCGGCGGCCCGGCGCGCGTCTACCTCTGGCTCGTCGTGCCGATGCTCCTCCACGTCGCCTACGGCCTCGGCGGCGGCGTGACGCCGTTCGCGATGGTCGCCTCGCTCGCGCCGCTCGTCGTCGGCAGCTTCGCGCTGTCGCTGCTCGGCGTGCTCGCGGCGCTCGGCACGCGGCGCGCCTCGGCGGGCGCGCTGCCCGGCCTCGTGATGGCCGGCCTCGTCGGCAGCGCCGGGTTGCTCGGCCTCGCGGTGGTCAGCAACATCGAGCGCCAGCCCATCGGCTGGGCCTTCGCCCACCCCGGGGCGGCGAGCCTCGCGGCGCTGATCGGCGAGGACTCGGTGTGGCGGCACCTGTTCGTCAGCTACTGGCGCCTCGAGCGCCTCAACGATCTGCGCATCACCGGCGCGCTCGAGCAACAAGGGCTGCTGTCGATCGGCTTCTTCGCCCTGCTGGCCGGACTGCTGCTGCTCGCCACGACGCGGCGCCTGGCGCGCCCCGAGCTGCCGGTCCTCGGCAAGCGCCTGGCCCTCGGGCTCTTCGTGCTGCTCGCCGTCGCCGTCATCGCGCCGGCGATGCGCTTCGAGTCGATGTGGTACCTGCGCCACAACGCGGCGCGCTACACCCTCGTCTACGGCTTCTTCCTGCTGCCGATCGCCGCGCTGCTGATCGTCCTGGCAACGCCGTCGCGCGAGCTGTGGATGGCGAGCCTCGGTCGTCGCACCTCGCTGTTCGCCGACGGGCGGAGCGCCCTGCCGATGACCCTCGCGATGATCGCCAGCTTCACGTCGCTCGTCCTCGTGCAGCACCACGGCTTCGACTTCTACGATCGCGTGCACGAGTCGATCGCGGTCGTGTGGGGACTCGGGCTCGTGCTCACGCTGCCGGTGCTCTGGCAGTACCACGTGGTGCAGAAGGAGCGCTCCGGAGGCTACCTGTTCCTGCTCGGCGTCTACCTCGTCGTCGAGGTGATCGGCATCGCGCTGTGCGGGCTCGGCGACGGAACACGCCCCGACACGCACCCGATTGCGGCCGTGTTCGCGCGCACCGCCGCGGCGCTCGCCATCGGGCTGCCCCTCGCCGTCGGGCTCTTGCAGCGACGGCAACGCCGTCTGGCCCTCGCCACGCCGCCGCTGTCGTCGTAAACTATCTTCTTCAACGAGGTGTCGGATGAGATTCGGCCGGACCGTCTTCGCCTTCGCCGCTCGTCAGCTCTCGCCGAGCGCCATGGCGCGTCAGGTGCTCGTCGGCGCCCTGCTCACCGCGGTGCTCGCCCTGTTCGCGCGCTTCTTGTGCGGACAGGTCTTGCCGATCGATCCGAGCTGCGCGCCGGATCGCTGGAAGTGGGACGCGGGCTGCGACCCCGTCATCTGGCACGTCGCGGGCCTGACGGACTTCTTCGCCGTCGCCGGCCTCGCCATCGGGCTCTTCATCGTCGTGCCGGCGCTGATCACCGCGCAGCTCGGCCAGGAGCGCCGCTCGGGCACGCTCGAGCAGCTGCGCACGAGCCCGGCCTCGTCGGCGGCGTTGGTCGGGGGCTTCATCCTCGGCGCGCCGATCCGCATCTACCTGCTGCTCGCGGCGCCGCTCGCCTACCATGTCGTCTATGGGGTGATCGGCGGCCTGTCGCTTCACGCGCTCTTCGGCTCGCTCGTCGTCCTCGGCCTCGGCGCGCTGGCGCTGTCGACGCTCGCGGTCGCCGCCGCGCTCGGCCCGCGCCGCACCGAGGTGAGCGCGATGCAGCCGCTGGCGCTCGCTGCCCTGCTCGGCTTTAGCGGCCTCATCGCCTTTGGCATGTCGACCGCGATCGAGCCGGAGCTCACCGGGATGAGCGCGATTCATCCGATGGGCGCGCTCGGCTCGACGCTGTTCGTCGATGACGGCGTGTTCCGCCACATCTTCGCGGCCTCGGCAGGCGCCAACCACGGCCAGGAGCCGGCGGCGATGGCCAGCCTGGCGATGGCGCCGCTGACCTTTGCGCTGTTTGCCCTGCCCTTCACCGCCATCCTGGGCGGCGCGGCGCTGCGCCGGCTGCGCGACCCGGAACTGCCGCTGTTCTCGAAGCCGCTCGGCGTCGCCCTGTTCGGGATCGTGCTCGGCGCGGTCGTGCTGCCCATGGTGCGCAGCGGCGGGCGTGGCGAGGGCATCGTCTACCTGTGCGTCTATGGCGGCGCGCTGCTGCCGCTCGTGCTCGTCCTCGCACAGCTCATGACGCCGACCGCCGAGCGCTGGGCGATTGGCCTGCAGCGGCCGCAGTCGCTGTTCAGCGACGCGCGCGGGCCGCTCGCTGCGGTGCTGGTGATGCTGCTGGTGTTCACGACCACGATCGCGACGCTGTTCGGCATGAACGGACCGTCGCTGGCCGGGGTCGGCGCGCTGTGGGGCATGTACCTCGCGCTGACCGCGCCGGTGTTCTTCCTCTATCGCGCCACCCACCACGCAGGCGGGCTGTTCCTCTTCGGCTACTCGCTGTTCTTCCTCGCCGAGTTCATCGGCATCAGCGCGCTCGACTCGACGCTGCGCGGCCACCACCCGGTCGCCTCGACGCTCTGTTACACCGCGGCGCTCATCGGCCTCGGCGTGCCGGGCTGGCTCACCTTCCGTCAGCGACAGCTTCGGCGTAAGCTCCTCGGCGCTTGAAGCGCACCCGCATCGTCACCCTCAACCTCTGGGGAGAGCAGCCGCCGCTCGACGCGCGGCTCGCGCAGATCGTCAAGGAGCTTGACCGCCTGGCCGCGGACGTCGTGCTGCTGCAGGAGGTTCGCCAGGTGCCGGGCGTGGTCGACAACCAGGCCGAGCTCCTGGCGCAGCAGCTCGGCTATCAGGCGGTCTTCGCCGAGGCGACCGCGTGGGGCGGCGGGGTCGAGGGCCTGGCGATCCTGACCCGCCTGCCCCTCGTCGAACAGCTCTCGGTCGAGCTGCCGCACGCCGTGCCCGAGGAGCGACGACGGCTGCTCGGTGCAAGGCTCGCCCACCCGAGCGGAGCGTGGGCCGTCTACACGACGCACCTCACCTACCGGCTCGCCGACGGTCACAAGCGCGACGATCAGCTGCAGGCGGCGCTCGCCGCGATCCCGCAGCTGACGAGCGAGCTGCCGCGGGTCTTCGGCGGCGACTTCAACGCGGTGCCGGACGCCGATGAGATCCGGCTGCTGCGCGGCCTGCGCAGCCCGCCCGGCGGCGACGGCAAGCGCGTGTTCTGGCAGGACGCCTGGGAGCGCATCCACGGCAGCGCAGCGGGGCTGACCTGGTCGAGCCAGAACCCGCACACCGAGCGCCTCCGGTGGCTGCAGCGCAACCGCCGCATCGACTACCTCTTCGTCGAGCCGATGCGCCGCGCCGGCGCCGGCGAGGTCCTCGACTGCCAGCTCTGCTTCGTCGAGCCCGACGCTAACGGCGTGCACGCCAGCGATCACTACGGCGTGATGGCCGACGTGCTGCTGTAGTCTGACCGCTCTCCTGATCAACGACGCTCTACC
>CAZPEY010000348.1:0-5466 GCA_964585665.1 uncultured Polyangiaceae bacterium
CCGGGTTGACACCGCGCAATTCGGCCTCACTCTAGAGATCGTGCGCGGCTTCGGCCCGCATCCCTGCGCCGCCCGGCGTAGGGCACGAACACCGTCGAGCGCGCTTCGCCTCGACAGGAGGGTCACACATGCATCCAGGATTCTTTCAGTGGTGGAAGTCTCGTCATGCGCACGGCGGCTGCGGGCCGTCGCAGCACGGCTGCGGACCGGCATGGTCCGGCGGCTGCGGCACCGGCGCGCGGGGCAGCGACGACAGCGATCGGCGCGACGCGGCCGGCGAGGGCGAAGGGCCGTTTTCGGGCTTCGGCGGCGGCGGGCCGTTCGGCGTCCGACGGCCGCTGCGCTTCATGGCGCACAAGCTCGGCCTGAGAGACGAGCAGGTCGCCGAGCTGGCGGCGCTGCTCGATGAGCTCAAGACCGAGCGGGCGCAGGCCGACGTCGACTACCGACGGGCGCTCGGGGCGTTCGCCGAGGCGCTGTCGTCCTCGACCTTCGACGCCAAGCGCGCCACGGAGGCGACCGAGGCCCGCATCAAGGCCAGCGAGCGCGTGCAGCGCGCGGTCTTGAAGACGCTCGAGAAGACGCACGCGCTCCTCGATGACGAGCAGCGCAAGCGGCTCGGCTACCTGCTGCGCACCGGCGTTCTCACGATCTAGGCAGCGACGACGAACCCGCCGGCACGGTGCCCTCTCGGGCACCGTGCCGGCCCGTCCCGGGCGCGCGCGCCGCGTGGGGAGACACCCATGCCACAGCCCGACCTCCCACTCACGGATAGTCAACCTTCTTTACCATCCTCTCCGCACCCGGCCGAGTCCGACGGCCTCCTGCTCGACGCGTACTCGCACGCTGTCTCTGCCGTCGCCGAGCGGATCGGCCCCGCCGTCGCCAAGATCGAGTCGGAGCGCGGCGGCGCCGGGCGCGCTGGCAAGCGACAGGGCGGGGTCGGCTCGGGCTTCGTCTTCACGCCCGACGGGCTCGTCCTCACCAACGCCCACGTGGTCGAAGGCCAGGCCCAGGTGCTGGTCAAGTGGTCGAGCGGCGAGGAGTCGATCGCGAGCGTCGTCGGACGTGACGAGCACAGCGACGTCGCGGTGCTGTCGGTGTTCGGCGGTCACCCGGCGCCAGCGCCGCTCGGCGAGTCGCAGCGGCTCAGGCCCGGTCACGTCGCGATCGCGATCGGCAACCCGTTCGGCTTCGGCTGGTCGGTGACCGCCGGGGTGATCTCGGCCCTCGGTCGCTCCCTGCGCGCCGCCTCGGGGCGGCTCATCGACGACGTCGTGCAGACGGACGCGGCGCTCAACCCGGGAAACTCGGGCGGACCGCTCTGCAACTCGCGCGGCGAGGTGATCGGCATCAACACCGCCGTCATCCTGCCCGCCCAGGGCCTCTGCTTCGCCATCGGCATCGACACCGCCAAGCACGTCGCGGGGCGCCTGCTCCGCGATGGCCGCGTCCGCCGCGCCTGGCTCGGCATCGCGGCCGAGACCGTGCCGGTCGAGCGCCGCGTGCAGCGCTCGTTCGAGCTGCCGAGCGAGCGGGCGATCCTGGTCCGGACGGTCGAGGCGCAGAGCCCAGCTGCGCTGGTCGGGGTGCGGCCCGGGGACCTGCTGCTCTCCCTCGACGGCGTCAAGCTCGACGGGGTCGACGCGCTGCTGCGCCTGCTGTCCGAGGAGCGCGTCGGACGCTCCGTCGAGCTCGAGCTGCTCCGGCGCGGCGCCCGCCTGCAGGTGGCGGTCTATCCCAAGGAGGTCTGAGCGCTACTCGACCTGCGCGAACGCAGTGGCGAGCGCCGCGGAGAGCGCGCCAGCTTCGAGCGGGCGACCGTCGAGCTCGACCACCGAGCGCGGGCCACGCACCGCGTTGGCGTGCACGATCTCGCGCGCTGCGACCAGCTCGGCGCGGTCGATGCGCCGCGCCTCGGGCGCCAGCTCGCCGAGAGCGGCGCACAAGGCGCGCCGCGCCACGCTGTCGAGGATCGGCGCGGCGGCCGGCGGCATCAACCACTCGTTGCGCGCGTTGCGCACGAACAGACAGCCGGTCGCGAACTCGAGCGCCCCGGCGACCGGATCGACCCACAGCGCCTCGTCAGCCTCGCGCTGCGCGGCGAAGCGCAGCGCCTGCACATTCTCAAGATAGTTGACGACCTTGTGATGGGCGAAGGGGCCGCGTCGCGCGTCCAGCGTGCACGCCCGCAACGCCGTCGGCGCTGGTGGTAGCGGACGCCCGAGGATGACGAGCCGCGTCGCCTCGTGGCCCTCCGGCATCGGGCCCGCCTTGCCAATCCGCGTCAGCGAGACGCGCGCCGAGGCGAGCTCCGGCAGCGCGTCCGCTACGCTCGCCATGGCCGCGTCGAGCAGCTCGTCGGGCGGCGGCACCATCTCGAGGGCCGCGGCGTCCCGGGCCAGGCGAGCGCGGTGCAGCGCCCACCAGCGCGGCCGCCCCTGCTCGATGCGCACGCTGGTGAAGACCCCATCGCCGTAGAGGAAGCCGCGATCGGTCGCTGGCACCACCGCCTCGCCGAGCGGCACCAGCCGTCCGTCGACGAAGGCGACTCCTCGCTCGTGGGACATCACGGCAGCGTAGCGCCGAGCCAGGCCCGCCACAACGTTTGCGACGACGTCGATTCGCTGTTAGGGTCGTCGAAAATGTTGATCCTGAAGGCAACATTCCGCGGCCGCGAGGACTTTCGCCGCGCGTTTGCCGCCGAGCCGCCGCCGGGGGTGCTGTTCGTCGCCACGACGACGCCACAGCCGGTGGGCGAGCAGGTCGTCGTCGAGATCATCTGCGGCAGCCTGCCCAACAACGTCATGGTGCGCGGTGAGGTCACGAGCTGGCGCCCTGCCCTGCCGCGCAAGCGGGTGCGGGCCGGCGCGTTCGTCCAGTTCGACAAGAGCGAGAGCGACAAGGCGAAATTCATCCTGTCGACGCTGTCCGGCGAGATCAGCCCGCCCCGCCGTCGTTACTCGCGCATCCCGGTCGACATTCCGGTGGCCTGGAGAACCCCTGGCGTCGCCGAGCTGACCAAGAGTCGCCTGATCGAGATCTCGATCGGTGGGGCGCTGCTCGAGGCGACCGACAAGCTGCCGCTCGGCACCGACATCCTCGTCGAAGCGCAGCTCCCCGGCGCCGTGACGCCGGTCGAGATCGCCAGCAAGGTCGCGTACCACGCACCGCGCGGCATGGGGCTCAAGTTCATCTACCGCGACGGTGGCGGCTCGCGACGCATCCGCGAGCTGGTGCGCCGGCTGCGCGCCGAGTAGCCGAGGACCCGTGGCCGATCGCGCTCCACCCCGACGGCGGCGGCCGCGCCGCGGCGATCGTCCGCACGTACATCCCGTCGCGTCGCGCTCGATCATCGACGGCATGTTCGCCTGGCTCGATCTCGCGGATCAGGCGCGCTCGTATCGCGCGGTGCTCGCCTTCCAGAAGGCCGCAGGCGCCAAGATCGGCCAGCGCGCCCAGGCGATCGCGCTGCGCGGCTCGGTGCTGATGGTGCGGGTGACGAGCGCCGCGTGGTCCCTCGAGCTGTCGATGCTCGAGAAGGAGCTCGTCGCGCACTGCCAGAAGGTGCCCGGCGGCGAGGTGGTCGAGTCGCTGCGCTTCACGGTCGGGCCGCTCGTCGAGTCGGAGCCGGCCGAGTCGCGCGGCCCGAGCGAGGCGCGGCTACCACCGCGACCGCGCGTCGACTTCGCGGCCGTGGCGCAGGCGCTCTCTGCGGTCGGCGATCGGGAGCTGCGCGAGGATCTCGGGCGGCTGGTCACCCGCGTCTGCACGCCGCCTTGAGCGCCGCGGTCGTGGCGCACAGCGCCGCCAGCTGTTGCTCGCGCGGCAGCTCGCGCGTTTCGTAGAGCTGCTTGACGATGGCGCTGCCCACGACGACGCCGTCGACGACGGGCGCCAGCGCCGCGACATCCGCCGGGCTCCGCACGCCAAAGCCGGCGCAGATCGGTAGCCCCTTGCAGGCCGGCCGCAACGTCCCAAGGTGCTCGGCGGCGCGCCGCGCATCGAGCGACGCCGCCCCGGTGACGCCGGCGATCGACACATAGTAGAGGAAGCCCGAGGCGTGCGCGGCGATCGTCGCGGCGCGGCTGGGCGACGTGGTCGGCGCGAGCAGCCGGATCGAGGCGAGCCCGCGCCGCGCCAGCGCCGGGCCGAGCTGATCGTCGTGCTCGGGTGGCAGATCGACGGTCAGCACACCGTCGATCCCTGCGGCCGCCGCAGCATCCGCGAGACGCTCCGGCCCGAACTGCAGCAAGGGATTGTAGTAGCCGAACAGCACGATCGGCACCGCGCTCGACCGACGCACGGTCGCAGCGATCGCCAGCGTCTTGGCGATCGTGTCGGGCCGCATGCCCGAGGCCAGCGCCCGCACCATCGCGGCCTCGATCACCGGGCCGTCCGCCGACGGATCGGAGAAGGGCACGCCGAGCTCGATAAGATCGGCGCCCGCCTCCGCCGCCGCGACGATCTGGGCTGCCGTAGCGTCCGCCCCGCCGTCGCCGGCGGTGAAATAGAGGACCAGCGCCGCCGAGGATTTTTGCTGCATTGCAGCAAACAGGGTAGCCAGACGCTCCAGGCCCATCACGTCGCTCCTCCGAGGTGGCGCATCACCGTCGGCATGTCCTTGTCGCCGCGCCCCGAGAGGCTGACCAGCACGAGGTCGCTCGGCGCCAGCGTCGCCGCCAGCTTGGTCGCGTACGCCACCGCGTGCGCGGTCTCGAGCGCGCACAAGATCCCCTCGCTGCGCGCCAGGAGCTGCAGCGCGTCGAGCGCCTCGGCGTCGGTGATCGACACGTAGCGGACGCGCCCCGTCTCGTGGAGGTGGGCGTGCTCCGGCCCGACGCCGGGATAGTCGAGGCCGGCCGAGATCGAGTGCGCCTCGGCGACCTGCCCGTCGTCGTCGCACAGCACGTAGCTGCGACTGCCGTGCAGCACGCCGGGTCGACCGCGCCCCAGGGTCGCCGCGTGCCGGCCGCTCGAGAGCCCCTCGCCGGCGGCCTCGACCCCGACGAGCTGCACCGCCGCGTCGTCGAGGAACGCGGTGAACAGCCCGAGCGCGTTCGAGCCGCCGCCGACGCAAGCGACGCACGCCGTCGGGAGGCGCTGCTCCTTGGCGAGGAGCTGCTGGCGCGCCTCGTCGCCGATGATCCGTTGCAGGTCGCGAACCAGCGTCGGGTAGGGGTGCGGCCCGGCCACCGAGCCGATGATGTAGTGCGTGTCGGCGACGTTGCTCACCCAGTCGCGCAGCGCCTCGTTCATCGCGTCCTTGAGCGTCTGGGTGCCGCTCGTCACGGGGTGGACGGTCGCCCCGAGCAACCGCATGCGCTCGACGTTGAGCCGCTGACGCTCGACGTCGACCGCCCCCATGTAGATCTCGCACGGCAGCCCGAAGACCGCCGCGACCGTCGCCGTCGCGACGCCGTGCTGGCCCGCGCCGGTCTCGGCGATGATGCGCCGCTTGCCCAT
>CAZPEY010000349.1:0-5463 GCA_964585665.1 uncultured Polyangiaceae bacterium
GTCTTCATCAGCGTCTGGCCGGTCTTGAAGTCCTTGCCGCAGATCGGCAGGCCCTTCTGCTTGGCCAGCTCCTGCATCGCCGGGAAGTCGACCGACAGGTTCGGCGCGCCGTTCGCGTAGGGCACGCCCGCGCGGAGGCAGGCGTACGCGTAGATCGCCGACGGAGCGATGTTCTCGTCGCTCTCCTTGAGGCCCTTCTCGAACTTCGCCAGCGACGAGTGGACGTCGGCCGGCTCCTTGTAGACTTCCGTCGAGCCGCACCACACCGCGACCGCGCGATCGACGCCGTTCGCCTTCTTCCACTCCTCGATGTCGGCGACGAGCTGCTCGGCGAGGTCCATCTTGGACTTGCCGGTCTTGACCCAGGTGCCGTTGAGCTTCTTGACGTAGGCCGGCTCGAAGACGCCCTTCATCGGCTTGACGCTCTCGAGGAACGGCCGAACCTTCTCGAGGTCCTCGTTGGTCAGGACGCCGGCGTGCTTGGCCGCCTCGTAGGCGTTGTCCTCGAAGATGTCCCAGCCGCCGAACACGATGTCGTCGAGGCTGGCGAGCGGCACGAACTCACTGACCTTGGGGGTGCGGTTCTCGGTGCGCTTGCCGAGGCGGATCGTCCCCATCTGGGTCAGCGATCCGATCGGCTTGGCGAAGCCGCGGCGGATCGACTCGACGCCAGCGACGAACGTCGTCGCGACCGCGCCCATGCCGGGAAGCAACACGCCGAGCTTGCCCTTGGCCGGTCGAATGTCAGTGCCTTTGCTGATGGCCATCTCGTTCACTCCTAAGGAATTTCGGTTCGAAATGCGGGCGGAACATAGAGGCCGCCCTCCCCCTCGTCAAGCAATGCGTTTGCCAACCCCGCAGCGACGGAAAATCTGCCGTTTACAGCGCGGGTGCTGGTCAAAAGCGGTAGCTTTCCAACGCCCCGCAGCCCGTGTGATCATGGTGGCGCCCCCTTCAGTTGAGACAGACGCCGAGCCCGTTGCCGTCGCCGATCTCGGCGACGCTGCAGTGGCGGCTGGCGCAGTCGGCGTTCTCGAAGCAGCCCTTGCCGACGGCGCACGGCGCGCAGTTGAAGCCACAGTCGACATCGCTCTCGACGCCCGAGAGGCGCCCGTCGGCGCAGCTCGGCCTCGTGCAGAAGCCGGCGCCGTAGTCGAAGTCGCACTTGCCGCTCTGGCAGTCGCTCGCCGTGCTGCATGCTCGATCGGCCGGGCACGCGCCGCAGCTTCCGCCACAATCGACGTCGGTCTCGTCGCCATCCTGGACGCCGTCGTTGCAGCGATCGCGCGGCGGCGCGGCACAGGTTCCCGACGCACAGGGCACCAAGGTCAGCGCAAAGGCGAACGAAGCGCCGGGACGGACGCCGTCACCGCGTCCGACGACCTGATCGCCGCCATCGAGCCCAACGTCCCCCGACGGCAGCAGCCGGCTCAGCTCGGCCGGATCGACGACGCCCGTGCGATTGGCGTCGAGCCACCGCATCAGGAACGTCGCCTCTTGCGGGCGCAGCTCGACCATCTGTCGCACGCCCTCGACCGCAGCGTAGAGCAGATCCTCGCTGCGCACCGCGCCGCGCAGCCAACCCTGCCACCCGTCGCCCTGCTTGTGCAGCTCGAGCTCGAGATCGTAGCCGTGCAGGTAGAGCGGCCGCGCGTAGTGCATCGCCGGGAGGAGCAGGCCGGTCGACACCGGGTCGTAGCGGCTCTGCGTCGGCAGCGTCGTCAAGTGGCCGTCGTGCAGCTCGGCGTCGAAGCCCGCGCCAGTGAGCGACCAGTCCCGGTCGACGAAGAAGAGCCGCGCCCCCATCCGCGCGTCGTTGGTGAGGGCGTCGTCCTCGCTCTGCAGCTCGAGCACCATGCCCCACGCTCCGGAGCCCCGCAGATCGTCAAGGCTCTTGACCGAATTTCCTCCGGCCACGAGGAAGCCCGCCATGCCGCCAAGCGCGTTCTCGACTCCACCGTCCCCGTCGAGATCGGCCGCCGCCGGGGCCTCCGGCTTCGTGTCGAGCTTGAGGCCCGTCACCACGTAGCGGGTGATCTTGCCGTTGATGGGTGCCAGCAGCGCCGTGTCTTCACACCCGGCGGCGGCGCCGAGCGACAGCAGCGCCAGACAAGCGAATCGTCGATGGATCCTCATGTCCTCGGGTCCGTCCAAGTCGCGTGCCGCGTGTGATTTCGCGACGCTCCCTCGCCGTGCTGCGAACGACCTGACACAAGCTGTCAAGCCTGGGACGAGAGAACCGTCAGAAAGCTGGCGTCGGTGTAGGTGCGCCGAGACCGCGTTTCGGGCTCTTTTGGTTTGCCGGAAGACATGCCAGAGTAGCCGAGTAAGGAGGGGCATGGCCTCGAGCGGCGACGAGGACGTCGCAGCAACCATACCGCCCTGGCAAGCAGCAAGGAGCGGCGCTGACGCGGCAAGGAAGCCGACCTTCGCACTGCACGCGCTGGTCGGGGGACGCTACCGCGTCGAGCGATTCCTCGCGTTCGGCGGCATGGGCGAGGTGTACGCGGCGCTCGACACCGAGCTCGGTGAGCACGTCGCGCTCAAGACGATCCGCAACGACGTCGCCGGCGATCCGCGCGTCGCCGAGCGCTTCAAGCGCGAGATCGCCCTGGCCCGCAAGGTCACGCATCGCAACGTCTGCCGGATCTTCGATCTCGGTGTGCATCAAGCCGACGGCCAGCCGCCGCAGGTCTTTCTGACGATGGAGCTGCTCCTCGGGGAGTCACTCGCCGAACGCATCGCCAAGCAGGGGCCGATGCGCCCCGACGCTGCGCTGCCGATCGTCCGTCAGATGGCCGCCGCGCTCGCGGCCGCCCACGAGGTCGGCATCATCCACCGCGACTTCAAGAGCGGCAACGTGCTGCTCGTGACCGACGGGAATGGGCTGCGCGCCGTGGTCACCGATTTCGGCCTGGCCCGCGCCTCGGATACCGACCCGTTCGCCACCGACGGGGAAGGCGAGGCCGCGATGGTCGGGAGCCCGGTCTACATGGCCCCCGAGCAGGTCGAGGGTGGTACGGTCGACAAGGCGGCGGATATCTACGCGCTCGGCGTGGTGCTCTTCGAGATGCTGACCGCGAACATTCCGTTCGCTGGCGACTCGGCGATGGCGATCGCGATCAAGCGGATCAAGGAGCCCGCGCCGTCGCCGCGCATGTTCGCTCCAACGCTCGATGCCCGCTGGGAGGCGGCGGTGATGCGCTGCCTCGAGCGCGAACCGGCAGCGCGCTTTGCGGCGGTCACGGACGTGGTGCGCGCGCTCGTGAGCGAGCCCACAGGCGCGAACCGAGCGTCGTCGCCGTCGCCGAAACCGCAGCGCCCCTCCTCGGCGGGTCCGCGGCGCAGCGCCTGGATCGCGGCCGGCGTCGCCACGAGCGCGCTCGCCTTCGGTGGCCTCTATGCGTGGCGTCGCCCCGCCCCGACCGTGAACCCGCTCGCGGTGCCGGTACCGGGCACGACGACGCCACGCCGCTCCGTTGCGGTGATCGGCTTTTCGAACACGACTCAGAAGCCCGAGCTCGACTGGATCTCGACGGCGCTCTCCGAGATGTTCACCACTGATCTCGGCACGGGAGGAAAGCTCCGGCTGGTGGCGGGCGAGAGCGTCGGGCGGATGAAGAAGGAGCTGCAGCTCGCGAACGCCGCGACCTACGCTCCGGACACGCTCGAGAAGATCAAGCGCAACCTCGACGCCGACCTGGTGATCGTCGGATCGTACCTCAGCCTGGGCAAGCAGCTCCGCATCGACGTGCGCATGCAGGACGCGGCGACGGGAGAGACGCTGGCGCAGCTGGCAGAGACGACGACCGAGACCGAGATGGCCAGCGTCGTCACACGCGTCTCGGCGCAGCTCCGCGACAAGCTGCAGATCGCCCAGGCGCAGCGCAGCGAGGGGACGACCTTCGTCAACACGGCGCTCCCGCAGAACCCCGAGGCGGCCAAGCTGTACGCCGAGGGGCTGGCGCGGACGCGCCTCTACAAGATGGCGGACGCCCGCGATCTGCTCGAGCGCGCCATCCAGATCGAGCCGACGTTTCCGCTCGCGCACGCCGCCCTCTCCGAGGCGCTCAGCTACCTCGGCGCCGAGGATCGCGCGCACGACGCGATCAAGAAGGCGTTCGAGCTCCGCGACCGGCTGCCCACCGAGGAGCGGCTGCGTGTCGAGGGGCTCTATCACTACGAGTACGGGGACAAGCAGCGACGGCTCGAGGCCTACACCCAGCTCTATCAGATGGCGCCCGACAACATCGAGTACGCGATGAGCTACGTGCAGGCGCTCTCCGCCGTCGATGAGAAGGCGGGCGTCGCGATGCTCGAGAAGCTGGCCCAGACCAAGCAGGCCAAGAACGAGCCGCGTTTCCTGCTGCTTCTGTCGGCGCTGTCCTACGCCAAGCACGACTTCGAGACGGTGATCGCGCAGTCCAAGCAGCTCGAGAAGGCGGGCGTCGAGCGCGGCACCCTGTCGTTCGTCGGCGAGGCGAAGAACCAGCAGTCGTACGCGCACTGGTTCCTCGGCGAGCTCCGCGAGGGTATGGCCGCCGCCGAGGAAGCGCAGCGCATCGCGTTTACGCTCGGCGATCACGACGGCGTCGCGATGACGCTGACGAACAAGGCGTTCATTCAGTCGGATCTCGGGGATCTCGCGGGCGCCCAGAAGAGCTCCGAGGACGCGCTCGCCCAGGCCGCACAGGTCGGCGCCAAGCGACGCGTGTGGCTAGCGCAGCACACGCTGGCGCGCTCGTACACGTTCCGCGGCGATCTGCGCGAGGGCATGCGACAGTTCGAGGCGTCGCGGCAGACCGCCGTCGAGCAGGGCAGCAAGTACGGCGAGGCGATCGCCTACATCGGGATCGCGGCGACGCAGATCTTCCAGGGCGAGCTCAAGAGCGCGCAGCCCACCTTCGACAAGATCCTCTTCCAGTCGCGCCTCTTCGCGCCAAAGAACGCGATCGGCTACGTGCAGCACATGCGCGGCGAGCTCTATCGCTGGATGGGCGACTGGAAGCAGGCGCGCGCCGCCTACGACGAGGCGATGAAGATCCGAGAGGAGTTTCACGACAAGTTCCAGGCGATGCGCGATCGGATTGGCATCGCGCAAGTCGCACTGCACGAGGGCAAGCTCGACGAAGCGCACGAGCTGGCGACCAAGGCGGCGCGACTGATGAGCGACGTCGGCGCGCACGACGACGAGGCGTACGCGCAGTGTGTGCTCGTCGAGGTTGCGCTCGGTCGCCGGCAGCTCGCCGTCGCGACGGCGGCGCTCGAGCGCGCGACGACGATCGCGCAGAGGAGTCAGAGCGCGATGGTGCGGCTCGACGTCGCGCACCAACGCGCGCTCGTGCTCGCCGCGCAGGGCAAGCAGAGCGAGGCGGTCAAGATCCTTGACGATTCGATCGCGCTCGCCAACGAGAAGGGCCTGCTCGGCTACGCGCTGGCGATGCGCAAGACCCGCCTCGAGCT
>CAZPEY010000350.1:0-2512 GCA_964585665.1 uncultured Polyangiaceae bacterium
AGCCCAAGCCCGTCGTCGTCGCTGCGCCGCCACAGCCCGCCCCCCAGCCCAAGCCTGTCGTCGTCGCAGTGGCCCGCCCCTCCGTGGTGGCGATCGATCCCGGGCCGAGATCCAGGCCAGTCGAACCCAAGGCTGCCTCCGCCGGCGCGCCGCAATCCCCCCCGGTCGTAGCGGCCCCTCCTGCATCCCCGAGCTCGTCCGCCACGAAGAAGCCCCTTCACAAGCACTGGTGGCTCTGGACCGTCGTCGGCGTCGTCGTGGTCGGCGCGGCTGTCGGCACCGGCGTCGGGCTCGCTTTGTCCGGCGGTCCCGATTCGCACTTCGGTTCACGCACCGTTAGCTTCTAGGTCGCTCGGAGGGTGTGATGCGGTTCAATCCTCGTTTGCTTGGTCTCCTCTTGCTCGCGGCCTGTAGTCAGGAGGGCGTGCTCCTGAGCATCAACAGCGAGGGGACGATCGCCGCGCCCCAATCGATCGACGTGGTCGTCAGCGTCGATGGACAGAGCGCTCCCGTCGTGACGCTGACCGAGAAGGGCGCGCAGCCCATCGCCCTGCCAACCTCGGTCTTGCTGCTGATCAAAGGCCGGCAGGGCGCCATGACGATCGATGTGTCGGCCAAGAACGCGCAAGGCACCGTCTACGCAACGGGCACAGCCAGCGGCACGTACGCGGCCGGCAAGCTACACAGGCTAACCGCGACGCTTCGAGACGGCAGCCAGCCTCAGTCCGATCTGTCCGGCGTAACCGATGCGACGATTTACGACGGCGCCGATCTGGTCTCTTCGAGCGACAGCGGTTCTCCGGATCTGATTCCACCGCCCGATCTGGCGGCAGTCGTCCAGCTGGAACCCGATCCCCCGACCCTGCTCTTTCCAACGATCATCACGGGCACGACGAGCGTCGACCAGAAGATCACGATCCGCAACACCGGCACGGTCACCAGCGCCAACCTGAACGCCGCAACGCTCGCCGGCAGCGTCGGCTTCTCGATCAGCACCGATGGGTGCATGGGCAACGCTTTGTCGCCAAACAGCAGCTGCTCGATCTTCGTCCGGTTCAGCACGTCGACGCCCGGCGATCCGAGCGACACGCTCACCATCAGCGATGGCACGGCGACGGCAACGGTGATGCTGCAAGCCAGCGCGGTCGCCCCGGGATCGCTGACCTGGAACCCCGGCGACTTCACCTTCGCGGCCACCAACACCGGCGCGACCGTCGACAAAGAGTTCACGCTCGTCAACAGCGGCGGCTCGGGCTCCGGGGCGATCTCGCTGCAGCTCACGGGCGGCAACGCTGGTGAGTTCGAGGTCTTGGCAGCCGGCAACACCTGTCAGGGGCAGACCTTGAGTCCGACCGCGACCTGCAAGGCCACAGTGCGCTTCAAGCCGAGCGGAGCGAACAACGGTCTCCGCAGTACCTCGCTGCGCGCCGACGCGACACCAGGAGGGCCCGCCATTGCGGCCATCCAGGGCGTCGGGCTGACCCCAGCGAAGCTCGTCATCGAGGCGACCCCTTCGCCCTCGTTCGACTTCGGCATCGTCGACGTCGGCACCCCGCTGACACGCACCTTCACGCTGCGCAACGTGGGAGGACAGATCGCGACCCTGACGACCTCGATGCTCAACGGCGGAGCCGACTTCACCTTCCCCGCGGGCTCCACCTGCGGGGCCACTCTCGACGGCGAGGCGAGCTGCACCTTCCCGGTGCGCTTCAATCCGGCGGGGCCCGGCGCATCCTCCGCGCAGCTCGTCAAGGGCGCGTCGGGCGCTGTCGATGTGGTGGTCGGCCTCAACGCGACGGGCCGTGCCACCGTCACCCTGACCTTGACCAAGACCGAGCCGGACGCCGACGCCAAGGTCGAGGTTGTGAGCCCCGCCTCGCCGACCGCCGTCGTCTCGGGCACGTCGACGAGTACCGCGGTCGATTACGTCACGACGACCGTCTACCCGACCTTGCAGCTCCTTGCGACCGGCGGCGCGAACAACCAGATCAAGACTTGGACCGGCTGCACCGTCGATGTCAACAATCCCAACCAGTGCTCGACCGTGCTGTCGGCGAGCAAGACGATCAACGCCGAGTTCGTGCGCTCGCGCCTGCTCACCTTTCAGCGCTCCTCGGCCGGGGGTGCGACCGGCGCCATGGAGTACTCTCGCAACGGGACCGTCTGGCTACCGGCCAACCACAATGATCAGATCAAGTTCCCCGACGGCGCGACGGCGTACGCACGCGTCCTCCCCGACGCGGGCTTCTATCTGAGCTACACGACGGTCAACCCGGCGATGCCGATCTGCGCCGAGTCGACGAGCTGTACCCTCGTGATGGATCAGAACAAGCAGATCGTCTTCGGGATCACTCGCGCCAACCGAGTCTTCGTAACCTCGCAGTCCTATGGCTTTCCGGCGTTCATGTCCGCGAGCAGCGATGCAGACATCACCTGCGACGCGGCTGGGGGCAGTGGCACGTGGAAGGCCTTCATCGCCGACACCGTGAACACCAGCGCAAAGGCGAAGTTC
>CAZPEY010000350.1:2522-5458 GCA_964585665.1 uncultured Polyangiaceae bacterium
GTTCGTCGGCAGTCGCGGTTGGGTGCGCATGGACGGCAAGCCGTGGCTCGACGACATCCAAGTCGCGTTCTATACAAGCCCGCGGCCCAAGTTCTTCTACCCGCCCGAGGTGGATCAGACTGGAGCCCCGCACCCCAACGCGCCACTGTGGACTGGCACCTCGAACGGTACACATTCGAACTCCTGCTGGGCCACTGCCTCGCGCCCAGGATCGTCCTACTACATGGGCTGGTCCTCCGCAGGGGACTCGAGCTTCGAGCAGCACGGCAGCGCCTACATTTCCTGCCTCGACCTCAACCCGATCGTCTACTACCTCTGCCTCGAGACCGGCTACTCGGCGATCGTTCGCCCGCCGCCACCACCGAGCGGAGCCAAGCGACTGTTCGTCACCACGGGCACGTTCACGCCGGGCACGGCGGGCTTCGCCGGAGCGCAGGCGCTCTGCACGACCGAGGCAAGTGCGGCGAACCTCGCGGGGACGTTCCGACCGCTCATGACCAACGGAGCCTCGATCTCGTCCGCGTTCTCGTACTCCAGCAGCACGACCACTCTGGTAGCCCGCACCGACGGGGTGATTCTCGGTAGCGCGGCGGACTTCTTCAGCGTCACGAACTGGCAGGCTCCCATGTCGGCTGGCTCCGAGACGGTCTGGCTCGGCGCGACGAGCCTCTCGGGTTCGCCAGTGTCCGAATGCAAGAGCGGCGCGGATGCGTGGAAGGCGACGGTCGCAAACGGCAGCGTCCACGCAGCTTCGAACCGAACCATCGGCACCTTTCAGACCGCTTGCAACTCCGCTCTCCCCATCGTCTGCCTAGAAGAATAGCGCTTGAGACCGAGGCTCCAACGCGCGCTGTCGGTGCTTCTCCTTCGAGTCGCTCCTTCGCTCGCCCTCGCTCTCGGTGGCTGCTCGACCGTCGATCACAGTCTCGACCAGGCGACGCAGCGCGCGACGCAGCAGTGCCAGGCACTCGCCGCCTGCCAGGCGTCCCTCGACGAAGGCGTCAGCGCCCCGACCTCCTGCGAGGCGCAGACCCTGCATCTCGTGCAGCTCTGCGGCAACGGCTGCATCACGACGCGGTGGTCGATCCACGACGGCGTGCTCGACGGCGGCCTTGTGATTCCAGCTCCGTGCCGCTGCACCGGCGACGAGGATTGTGCTCCCGAGGTCCGCCGCTGCGACACGACGAACGGAGCCTGCGTCACGAACTGAGCCCATCGTGTAGACTGTGCGGTCGTGAAGGTGTCCCTACAGCTCGGTCGCGCTCTGTCTGCCCTCAACGGCCTCGTGGGCGATCGCTTGAGCGAAGCGCGCTCGCCGCTGGCCCTGAGGATGGCGTTCATCGACGAGGAGGTCGCACTGCCGCCCGGTCCGGTCACCCTGCCGTCGCGTCGCGTCGCCCTCTTCGTCCATGGCCTGATGGATCGCGAGAACACCTGGTTCTTCGACGATGGCGGCTATGGCGTGTGGCTGCAGCGCGACCTGCAGATGGCGCCGCTCTACCTGCGCTACAACAGCGGCCGCGCCATCGCCGACAACGGGCTCGAGCTCGCCAACCTGCTCGAGCGCGCGCTCGGCCCGCGCGCCTCGACGACCGAGCTGACGCTGATCGGCCACTCGATGGGCGGGCTCGTGCTGCGCTCGGCGTGCCACCATGCCAGCCTGCTCGACCATGCGTGGCTGCGAACCGTCCGCCGCTCCATCTACCTCGGCACGCCGCACCACGGCGCACCGCTCGAGCGCGCCGGACGAACGTTGACGGCGCTGCTCGATCTGGCGCACGACGTCGTCGGCGATCCGGTGACCCGACTCATCGCCGATCTCGGCAACCTGCGCTCGGCGGGCATCCAGGACCTCGGGGATGCGGACCTGCGCCACGAGGATCGCCAGCGACGACAGCGAACCTATGCGCTGCGCGATCGTGATCACCCGGTGCCACTCTTGCCCGAGTTCGATCACTACCTCATCGCGGCGACGCTCACCGACGAGCCGTGGCTGCGCGACCTGTTCGGCGACGCGATCGTGCCGCTGCACTCGGCGACGGCCAAGCAGCTCGAAGCTCCGTCGCTGCCGGCGAGCCACATCACGATCTTGCGCGGCATGACCCACACCGCGCTGAGCCACGATCGCCGCGTCTACGCCCAACTCCACGCCATCTGCAGCCCGGAGCGCTGAGCGCCATGCCCACCAACCCGTGGTTGTGCATCGCGGTCCTTGCCAGCCGAGGCGATCGCGGACCTCAAGCAGAGCTCGTCACAGCGCGTCCGCGGCTGGTTCGCTGACGACTTACCCAGGAGCTTCCCCATGCACCGCTTTGTCCCCGCCCTGCTCTTGCTCTCTGCCTGCGGCTATCCCGCCTTCACCTCGGCGATGCGCCCCAGCGGCTTCCCGCCCGGTGCTCCCGTCGAGGGCAAGTGCATCCATGCCGGACGCAACGACCTCGAAGAGATCGTGCCCAAGCTCTACGCTGAGGGCTGGCGTCTCGTCTTCGCCTCCGAGTACACGAGCACGGCGCGCCCAGGCTTCCCGTCGAACTACTGCTTCGAGCGCGCTTACATGGCGCGCTGAGCGAGCCCAAAAAAGAGAAGACCCGCGCCAGGGGACCGCTGGATCACTGGCGCGGGTCGTCAGGTTGCTTGACTACTTAGTACAGGTGCTTGACTACTACGACTGCGCCGGCGGCGTCACGCTGACCGGCGGCGTACCCGCTGGCGGCCCGACCTGGCCGAACTTCTCCGGCAGCTCGGTCAGCGCCAGCGGCAGCAGCTCGTCCATCTTCTTGACGTAGAAGAACTCGACCTCGCGCTTGGCCTGCTCCGGCACGTCGACCATGTCCTTCTGGTTGCGCTCCGGCAGGATGATGCGCTTGATGCCAGCGCGGTGCGCCGCGAGCACCTTCTCCTTGATGCCACCGACGGGGAGCACCGCGCCGCGCAGC
>CAZPEY010000351.1:0-5398 GCA_964585665.1 uncultured Polyangiaceae bacterium
GTTCTCGAACAGCTTGTCGTGCATCTCCCAGAACTTGCCCTGCTCGTTGGCCGCCATCGCCGCCTCCGCCGCCGGGCCCGCGTCCTTGTGGAAGGGGAGCGGATAGTTGCGGAAGGCGATGCGGACCTTGCCTTTGTACTCGTTCTTGATCTGCTGAATCGTCGGGACGACGCGCGAGCAGAACGGGCACTGGAAGTCGGAGAACTCGATGATCTGGACCGGCGCGTTGGACGGACCCACCGACGGCGCGTTGCCCGCCTCGACCTTGTAGATCTTGTTCGCGTCGGGCTCGCCGCCACCACCGGCCGGCGCGGCCGCGACCTCGGTCTTCGCGGTCTTCATGATCTCGTCGTAGATCTTGCTCACCGGCACGCCCTTCTTGGCGAGCGCGTCGGCGTTCTTGATCTCCTCTTCGATCTTGGCCTTGAACGCCTCGAACGGCTGTGCGCCGACGAGCGGCTTGCCGTTGACGAAGAACGATGGCGTGCCACGCGCGCCGAGCTTGTTACCCTCGGCCATCTCCTGATCGACCTTCTGCTTGAACTTGCCCGAGTCGAGATCGGCCTTGAACTTGCCGAGGTCGAGCCCGATCTCGCCCGCGTACTTCTCGAGGCTGGGGCGGTCGAGGGCCTGCTGGTTCGCGAACAGCTTCTTGTGCATCTCCCAGAACTTCTTGTCGCCGCCCTGCGCCTTGGCCGCGAGGGTTGCCTGCGCCGCCACGTGCGCCTTGTCGTGGAAGGGCAACGGCAGCTGCTTGAAGACGACCTTCACGTCCTTGCCGTACTCCTCCATGATCTTGTCCACCGTCGGCTCGACGCGCGAGCAGAACGGGCACTGGAAGTCGCTCCACTCGACGATCGTCACCTTGGCGTCCTTGGCGCCCTTTGCCGGTGCATCGCCGATGAGGGCGCGGTACGCGGTGTTCGGATCCGGCTCACCCGGGCGCTGCTGCGGCTGCTGGCTCGGCGCTGCCGCCTCGGCCTTCTCCTTGCCGTCCTTGGTCAGCGCCGCGTAGAGATCCTCGGCCTTGGTGCCGCTCTTGAGCAGCGCGTCGGCCTTCTCGATCTCCTTGTCGATGACCGCCTTGAAGGCGTCCTTGGGCTGCGCGCCGCGCAGCGGACGACCGTTGATGAAGAACGACGGCGTGCCGCGCGCGCCGAAGGTCTCGGCGACCTTCTGCTCTTCCTTGATCTGCGACTCGAACTTCTTCGACTGGAAGGCGTCCTTCCACTTGGCCATGTTGAGGCCGAGCTCCTGCGCGTACTTCTCGAAGGTCGCGTCGTCGAGCGCCTTCTGGTCGGCGAAGATCTTGTCGTGGAACTCCCAGAACTTGCCCTGCTCGCCAGCGGCCATCGCCGCCTGCGCCGCGGGGCCCGCCTGCGGGTGGAAGGGCAGCGGGTTGTTCTTCCACACGATGCGGAGATCCTTGCCGTAGTCCTTCATGAGCTCGGTCAGCGTCGGCTCGACGCGCGAGCAGAACGGGCACTGGAAGTCCGAGAACATGACGATCGTGACCTTGGCGTTCTTCGGTCCGCGCTGCGCCGAGTTGCCCACCGGGATCTTGTAGACGAGGTTCGGATCGGCGACCGCCGGCTGCGGCTTGGGCGCCTGGCCGTCCGCACCGCCCGCCGTCGCGGCCGGCTTGGCGTTCTTGGTCAGCGCATCGTAGACCTGCGCGACCGGCACGCCCGCCTTGATCGCCTTGTCGGCGTTGGCGAGCTCCTCATCGATGATCTTCTTGAACGCGTCGAACGGCTGCGCGCCCGAGAGCGGACGGCCGTTGATGAAGAAGGCCGGCGTGCCGCGCGCGCCGAACTTGGCCGCCTCGTCCTGCTCGGCCTTGATGCGCGCCGCGAACTTGTTGGTGTCGATCGCTTCCTTGAGCTTGGACGCGTCGATGCCGAGCTCGGCGGCGTACTTGTCGAGCGCCTCGCGGCCGAGCGCCTGCTGGTTCTTGAAGAGCAGCTCGTGCGCCTGCCAGAACTTGCCCTGCTCGTGCGCGAGCAGCGCCAGCGTCGCCGCCGGGCCCGCGTCCTTGTGGAAGGGGAGCGGGTTGTTCTTCCAGATCACCTTGACGTCCTTGGGGTACGTCTTGAGGATCTGCGACACCGTCGGCTCGACGCGCGAGCAGAAGGGGCACTGGAAGTCGCTCCACTCGACGATCGTCACCTTGGCGTTCTGCGCGCCCTTGGTCGGCGCGTCCTTGCTGACCGGCACCTTGAAGCGCTCGACGTTCGAATCGGGGATCGCCGCCGCCGGCACGACGGCCAGAGCGCCGCCGCCACCCGCGCCGCCGCCACCGGTGTAGTTGCCGATGAAGTAGCCCACCACCAGGGAGACGATCATGCCGATGATCGCCGAGGTGCGGCTCATGTTGTCGCTGCTGCTGCTACTGCCGTGGTCGTTATGGTCACTCATTACATCTGTCTCCTTGGACGCGCCGTCGACGACGCGCCTGGTCAATCGGAGCCGACACCGCGAGCGCGTTCGCGACTGCGGGCGGCAAAGCACGGGGTTGCGGGGGACTGCTAGAGGCGTGGGGGGCGGAACAGCCCGTCGAGGGTCCGCTCGGGGACGAGGACGTTCGTGGAGATGGTCAAGTCACTTGACGAAGAGAAGACGAAGCGCAGCGGCGTGCTCGCCACGAGGGGCGTGTCGCTGTGCGGGCGCGGGCCGGCCGGGAGCGGCAGCTTGCGATCGAAGCCGCAGCGATCGGACGTACACACGCGCTTGCCGGGGAGGCGCTCGTCGCCGAGCAGGCTGGCGGGGAGCGGGCCGCGCTGCGACGGCTGCTCGCAGCTACCGAGCATCTCGCCGAAGAGCAGCGTCTCGGCGTCGTCGCAGTCGAGCACCGCGGGAAGCTGCGGCGCGGCGCAGTCGTAGATCGGCTCGTCGTCGCTCGGCACCTCCGACGCCAGACTCGCGTCGCTGCACAGCACCACCGCGCCGTCGACGAGGCGCACGCCGGGCGAGTGCGCGGACAGCGCAGTCGGCAGCGCGAACGACATCAGCGAGATCAACAGGGGCCCGAGCACGATCTTTGGCGAACAATAGCCGGAGGCGCTTCCAATGCAAGCGGGACTTGACCCGCCACGTCAAAGCGGATAGAGGATTGTCCCTCAACACCGCTCGGATAGCTCAGCTGGTAGAGCAGCGGATTGAAAATCCGCGTGTCCCTGGTTCGATTCCGGGTCCGAGCACTGCAGAAACCCCGTCCACCGACGGGGTTTTTTCGTTTCTGGCGAGACCGCGCAATCCTGGGGGAGGGCGAGGGAGGGGCGAGCAGGGCAGCGGGGGCGCTAGCGGAAGTCTTCGGCGCCCGAGTCCTTCTTCTTTTTCTCGACCGCCTTGACCAGGTTGGGATCGGCCTTGGGTACGTCGAGCTTGTAGCCGCCGGCGATGCGAAGCGGCGGCCTGACGCGCGGCGCGTCGAGGAGCAGCTCGTTGAGCTCCTGCTCGGACAGGCCGAGGCGCTCGGCGAACCAGCGCGCGTAGCTGGTGGTGACGCGGCGAGCCACGCCCACGGCGTTGGTCTTGTCCGCGAGGCTGGCGTCGGCGTCCCCGGCCGCGGCGCGCTGGACCAGCTCGGCGGCGTAGCCATCGTGGGCCTGCTCGCTCAGGTACACCATCTCGAGCCACAGCGCGTGCGCGGTGAGGCTGGCGAACAGCTTGGGCTCGAACCACGAGAAGCCCTCTTTGGATCCGAAGATGCGGCCCTCGGTGGTGACCCGCTCGGTGACCACCCGCGCGCCGAGCGGCATCACGTAGGCCTTGCCCTCGACGAGGATGCCGCCGCGCCCCCGCGCATCGAAGCCCTGCTCCTCGGTGGTGATGGTGAGCAGATCGGTCTTGGTCTCGGAGACCTGGCGCGACGAATACGAGGTGCTGCAGTTCTCGACGGTCTTGTACTGGGCCGGCACGTCGACCGTCCGGACCGTCTTGTAGTTGCTGCCGCGCCAGACGGTCGTCTCGGTGTGCGACTGCGCGCTCACCAGCACGGTCTGCGGCGAGCAGCTCTTGGTCGAGTTGAACTCGAGGTGCCGATCGACCCAGGTGCGGCTCTCCTGCCGCTGCTTGGGTCGCGCGAGCGGCACGCAGTCGAAGCGCACGTCCACCTCGACCGGCAAGCCGTAGCCGATCGACGAGAAGGAGTTGCCCATCTGCCTGAGCTTCTCGGCGAAGGCCGGCTCGAGGGCGGGGCAGGCGTTGGGTTTTCCGACGGTGAGCTTGAAGTCGAACTCGGTGACGTTCCGCCACGCCTGCCGCCGCGCCGCATCCGGCTTCCGTCCCTTCATGCGCGCGGCCATGCTCTCCCACAGGTAGGCGCTGCCGGGCGCCTTGGCTTCGGCGGCGCGCTTGTCGTAGAGCGCCGCCGCGTGCTGCCGGAGGGCGTCGAGCTTGGCGCGGGCCGCCGCGCCTTCGGGCAGCGCCTGGGTGAGCTGCTCGCCGCGGCTCACCGCCTGCCACAGCAGCTTGGGATCGTCGCTGCGCTCGTCACCGTTCCACGCCTTCTGGACGGCAGCATCGAGGGCGGGCGCGACGTGCTGCTTGACCGCCGCGTCGGCGCCGCGCTTGTTGCCCTCGTCGGCCAGCGCGCTGAGCAGCGCCAGCGCTCGCTCGGTCGGCGTCGCGTTGGCCAGCTCGCGGGCCGTGACCTCGACCCACTTGGCCGCGGCGTCCCGCCGGCGCGCGGTGATGGCCGCGTCGCTGGGCGCCTCGTTGTGAGCCGCGTCGAAGGCCGCCATGGCCTCCCCCCAGCGACCGGCGGCGAAGGAGGCCTCCCCGCTCTTGGCGTAGGCCTGTGCGAAGTTCCCTGCGCTCGCGGGCGTGGCGAGCGCTGCAGCGACCACGACGACGACGAACCAGCCGCGCACGGCGCTACTCAGCCGTCTTGCGGCAGAAGTTCTCCGTCTTCTGCAGGTTCTCGAGGATGCTCGGCGGCGCCGGGTTCTTGGCCTTGCCGAAGTAGATGTAGCGGCCGAACTCGAACTTCTGGCCGCCCATGCCTGGGCCGATCTTCTTGGCGGTCGCGTAGACGCTCATGTAGAGCACCGGCTCGCCCTCCTTGCTCCGGTTCATCTGGAAATAGAAGTTGCCCCAGTGATCCGAGCTGCACTCGCCGTTGCCGTCGGACCAGGAGCCGACGATCGAGTCGCCGTTCTTCTTGCCGGACATGGCGAACAAGAAGCGATCTTTCGGTGTCGGCGTGCCGTTCTTCCAGCTCTTGAGCGCCTCGGTCGCGCGCGCCCGCGCCTGGTCGTCGGGCAGCGGGTTGCCCATGTTGGTCGCCTCGAAGGTCGTCAGCGGAATGTTCGGGCGCGTGTCGCCGATCGCCAGCAGCAACCGGTACTCGTCGCCCTCCTTGTGCACGATCGCGATCGCGCTGTCCGACGAGTCG
>CAZPEY010000352.1:0-5369 GCA_964585665.1 uncultured Polyangiaceae bacterium
CGTCGCGCAGCTCGGGCGGGACCTGCTGCCGGCGCCAGCGGTTGCGCAGCGCGATGGCGACCGCGCGCTTGGCGGCGTTCTGGCCGACGATATAGCGATCGAGCTCTTCACAGATGGCGCGCGGGGTGAGCGCGCGGGGATCGCGCGGGGGCATCACAGCTCCTCGATGGTGAGGTTGGTGTTGGTGTAGATGCAGATGTCGCCGGCGATCTTCATCGCGCGCTCGGCGATCTCGCGCGGCGGCAGCTCGGTCGCCTCGAGGAGCGCGCGCGCCGCCGACAGCGCGTACGGTCCGCCCGAGCCGATCGCAGCCGCTCCGCCGTCGGGCTCGATGACGTCGCCCGAGCCAGTGAGCAAGAGCGTGCGCTGCTGATCGGCGACGAGGAGCAGCGCCTCCAGGCGGCGCAGCACGCGATCGGTGCGCCACTCCTTGGCGAGCTCGACGGCGGCGCGCGGCAGGTTGGACGACGACTCGCGCAGCTTCTTCTCGAGCCGCTCGAACAGCGCGATGCCGTCGGCGGCCGAGCCCGCGAAGCCGGCGATGATGCGGCCCTCGTCCATGCGGCGGACCTTCTTGGCCGAGCCCTTCATCACCGTGTTGCCGAGCGTCACCTGGCCGTCGCCGGCGAGCGTGACCTTGTCGCCGCGGCGGACCGCGAGGATGGTGGTGGCGTGGATCTCGTAGCGCTGCTGGTCGGTCATGCGTCCTTCTTCGCCGTGTGCGGCTGGGGTGCGGAGTCGTCGTGCGCCGCCTCCGGGCTCGGCGCCGCGGCGTGCGGGTGAGCCTGATATTGCCGCATCAGGTACTCGAGATCGACGTGCGCGTAGCGCGCCGTGGTCTGCAGCGACGCGTGGCCGAGCAGCTCCTGGATGGCGCGCAGATCGGCGCCCGAGCCGAGCAGGTGCGTCGCGAAGCTGTGGCGGAGCGCGTGCGGGTGCACCGGCGGCAGGCCCGCCGCGAGGCTCCACTGCTTGGTGATGCGATGCGCGGAGCGCGGCGAGAGGCGCTGCCCCGCGGCGTTGAGCAGCAGCGCTCGCTCGTCGCTGTGGCGCGGTCGGCGCAGGGCGAGGTACGGTGCGAGCGCGTCCTTGGCCTTCTGCCCGAGCGGCACGATGCGGTCCTTGCGACCCTTGCCGCGCCGGACGCGGATCTCGTCGTTGGCCAGATCGTCGACGTCGAGGCCGCATGCCTCCGAGACACGCAACCCGCCGCCGTAGAGCAGCTCGACCAGCAGGCGATCGCGCTCGATGAAGGGGCGCTCGCGGCGCGTCGTCGCTTGAGCACCCTCGAGGACCGTCGGCCGCGTCGGCGCCACCATGAGCGCCTCGGCCTGCTCGGGCGTCAGAAAGTCTGGCAGGGCGCGCCGCCCCTTGGGCGGGCGGAGCAGCAGGGCGACGTTCTCCGCGATCACGTTTTGCCGTCGGAGAAAGCGAAAGAAGGTGCGGATCGCCGACAGCTTGCGGCCGAGCGTCACCGCCTGGTTCTGCCCGAAGCGCGACGCCAGGTAGGCGCGCAGCGTCAGCAGATCGAGATCGTCGGGCGTGATCGCGCGGCGGCGGCGCTCGGCGGTAAAGGCGAGGAGCTCGCCGACGGTGTGCAGGTACGCGCGCTCGGTGTGGGGCGAGGCACGCCGCTCGGTGCGCAGGAAGACGCCGAACGCCTCGACGAGCGGCGCCAGCCCCGCTGCCTCGGAGGCGGCGCTCACGAGGCCTGCTCCGCGTCGCTCCCCGTGGCAGGGCTGTCCGCTGTGGTGGCGGGTGCCGCCGGCGGCGCGGCGTCGTTCAGCCCCGTCGCGGCGAGCCACTCGGTCAGCTTCTGGCGCGCCCGGATCGCGTACAGCGGCCGGCGGTCGCGCTTCTTGTGACGGCCGGGCAGCGACGGAAAGAGTCCGTAGTTGATGTTGCTCGGCTGGTAGGCGCCGCCGTCGCGCGGCAAGCGGACGTGGTGGTAGAGCGCGCCGTGCGCCGTCTCGGGCGGCGGCGGCACGAACGGCTGGCCGCGCAGCTTGCCGTCGACGAACAGCGCGGTGAGCAGGCCGATCGCGGTCGACTCGATGTAGCCCTCGACGCCGGTGATCTGGCCAGCCAGGTGGACGTTCGGCCGCGCGTGCAGCGCCAGCGCGTCGTCGAGCAGGCGCGCCGCCTCGATGTACGAGTTGCGGTGGATCGAGCCGAAGCGCACGAACTCTGCCTGGGCGAGCGCCGGGATGAGCCCGAAGATGCGCTTCTGCTCGGGGTAGGCCAGGCGGGTCTGGAAGCCGACCAGGTTGTACGACGAGCCATAGCGGTTCTCGGCGCGCAGCTGCACGACGGCGTACGCGTCGGTGTCGAGGCCGATCGGCTTCATCGGGCCGAAGGCGAGCGTCTCCTCGCCGCGCTCGGCCATCACCTCGATGGGCAAGCACCCCTCGAAGTACTTCGGCTCCTCGAAGCGGTGCGGCGCGACCTTGCGGCCGGTGCGCAGCCCGTCGACGAAGGCGCGATACTGCGCCTCGGTCATCGGGCAGTTGACGTAGTCGCCCTCGCTGCCGCCGCGTCCCCAGCGCGCGCCGCGGAACGCGTGGTTCCAGTCGATGGAGTCGGCTTCGACGATTGGCGCGATCGCGTCGTAGAAGTAGAAGCGATCCCCGCACAGCGCCCGCAGCGTCCGCGCCACGCCGCCGGCGACGAGCGGTCCGCCCGCCAGGATCGTGGGCCCCTCGGGCAGCGCGTCGACGGGGCGGCGCTCGAGGCGGACGCTCGGGTGGCTGACGAGGGCGACGGTGACGGCGCGCGAGAAGCGGTGGCGATCGACGGCGAGCGCGTCACCGGCCGGCACCGCGTTGGCGTCCGCCTCGCGGAGGATGAGCGAGCCCAGGCGGCGCAGCTCTTCCTTGAGCAGGCCCGCCGGGTGATCCGGCGAGTTGCCGCGCAGCGAGTTCGAGCACACGAGCTCGGCGAGCAGCGGCGTGGTGTGCGCCGGCGACATGCGCGCCGGCTTCTGCTCGACGAGCGAGACCTTATAGCCGCGCGTCGCGAGCTGCCAGGCGGCCTCGCACCCCGCGAGGCCACCGCCGATGATGGTTACGTCGGCCGAGAAGGACGCCACCGTCAGAGGTTAGGGCCTGTGTGCAAACAAGTCGATCGAGATCGCGGTCGAGGCGCCCGGATGGCGAGGCGACGGCGAGGACCGGAGGGGAGCATCCTTGATGGATGTGACCTGAGGACCGGAGCCGGCAACGAAGCTAGCCGGGATGCTTCGGCCGCGAGGTCGATGGAGTTGTTTGCACGCCGGCCCTCAAGCGGCATCCTCGTCGGCGTCGACCTCGTTGTCGGCCTCGACGGGCGCGCCGCCCTCGACCCAGCCGCAGTCCGGGGTGACGCAGCGCAGGCTGTGGCCATCGCGCCGCTGCCGCTCGACGACGAAGGTCGCGCCGCAGTTCGGGCAGGGCTGCTTCTTGGGGCGGTCCCAGACCGCGAAGTCGCACTTGGTCTTCGAGTAGTTGTTGCAGCCGAAGAAGGTCTTGCCGCGCTTGCTGCGCTTCTCGACGAGCTGACCGCCGCAGTCGGGGCGCGGGCAGACGATGCCGAGGGTGATCGGCTTGGTCGTCTTGCACTCCGGGTAGCGCGAGCAGGCCAGGAAGGTTCCGAAGCGCCCCTTGCGCACCGCCATCGGCGCGCCGCACGTCGGGCAGATCTCGTCGGTGGTCGGCTCGGGGATGATCTCGATCGTGCCGTCGTCCCGCCGCTTGAACTCGCGGGTGTTCTTGCACTCGGGGTAGCCGGAGCAGGCGAGGAACTCGCCGTTGCGACCCCACTTGATGACCATGTTCTTGCCGCACTTCTCGCACGAGTGCTCGGTCGGCGTCTCCTCGCGCTTCAGGTCGCGCATGTGGGTCGCCGCGTGCGTCAGCTCCGCCTTGAACGGCGAGTAGAAGTCGCCGAGCAGCCGCTTCCACTCGACCTGCCCCTCCTCGATCTGATCGAGGTCGTCCTCCATCTTGGCGGTGAACTGCAGATCGAGGATCGCCGGGAACGACTCGACGAGCAGGTCGTTGACCTTGGTGCCGAGCATCGTCGGATAGAAGCGCCCTTCGCGCTTCTCGACGTAGCCGCGGTCCTGGATCGTCGAGAGGATCGACGCGTACGTCGACGGGCGACCGATGCCCTTCTCTTCGAGCTCCTTGACGAGGGACGCTTCCGAGAAGCGCGGCGGTGGCTGCGTGAAGTGCTGATCGGGCAGCACCTCCAAGGTGCGCAGGCGGTCGCCCTCCTCGATCGGCGGCAACGACCCGTCCGAGCTCTCGTCCTCGCCGGTCTCTTCCGTCGAGACGGTGTACGCGGCGGTGTAGCCCGGGAACTTCATCACCTGGCCGGTGGCGCGCAGCTCGGGCGAGCGCGGCGCCCCCTCGGCGATGACGTCGATGGTCGTCTGATCGTAGATCGCCGGCACCATCTGGCACGCGACGAAGCGGTTCCAGATGAGGGTGTAGAGGCGGACCAGGTCCTCGGCCTCGCGGCGCTTGTCCGCGTCGGGCGCGGCGGCGAGCAGCAGGGTGCGCACCTTCTCGGGCGGGTGCTCGAGCGAGGTCGGGCGGATCGCCTCGTGGGCGTCCTGCGCCGACTTCTTCGTCTTGTAGACGACCGGCCCTTCGGGCAGGTAGTCGCGGCCGTACTTGTTCTCGATGAACGTGCGCGCCATCGCCACCGCGTCGTCGGACAGGCGGGTTGAGTCGGTACGCATGTAGGTGATGAGACCGGTCGGGCCCTCGTCGCCGAGCTCGACGCCTTCGTAGAGGCGCTGCGCCAGGCCCATCGTGCGCTTGGCGGTGTAGCGGAGCTTGCGCGCCGCCTCCTGCTGCAGGCGCGAGGTGATGAACGGCGGCGTCGGGTAGCGCTTGCGCTCCTTCTTCTCGACGGAGCGGACGACGAGCGGCGCCTGGCGGAGGCTCTGCGCGACCGCGTGGGCCTCGTCCTTGGCGGAGAGCTCGACCTTCTTGCCGTCGAGGCGCACCAGGTGCACCGTGAACGCTGGCGGCGTCAGCCCCTCGACCTTGACGTCGACGGTCCAGTACTCGACCGGGACGAACGCGGCGATCTCCCGCTCACGCTCGACGACGATGCGCACCGCGACCGACTGGACGCGGCCAGCGGACAGGCCGCGCTGCACCTTGTTCCAGAGGATCGGCGAGATCTCGTAGCCGACCAGGCGGTCGAGGATGCGGCGCGCCTGCTGCGACTCGAACTTGCGCTCGTTGAGGTCGCCCGGGTGCTCGAGCGCCTCGGTGACGCCGCGCTTGGTGATCTCATTGAAGAGGACGCGGCGGACGTTCGGGTTGGCGCTCTTGATCTCGTTGGCCAGGTGCCAGGCGATCGCCTCTCCCTCGCGA
>CAZPEY010000353.1:0-5350 GCA_964585665.1 uncultured Polyangiaceae bacterium
GGAGCTCGGCGCGATGGGCTACAAGTTCCAGTTCGTCACGCTCGCCGGCTTCCACTCGCTCAACTTCGGCATGTTCGAGCTGGCGCGGAAGTACAAGGAGCGCGGCATGTCGGCGTACTCCGAGATGCAGCAGGAGGAGTTCGCCGCCGAGAAGCACGGCTACACGGCGACGCGCCACCAGCGCGAGGTCGGCACCGGCTACTTCGACGACGTCTCGCAGGTGATCTCGCAGGGTCACTCCTCGACGCTGGCGCTCAAGGAGTCGACGGAAGAGGAGCAGTTCTAGGTTCCCGCGCAGCTCCGACGGAGACGCTTCGGTCGGATCAACTCGAACGACGGCGGGCCGCCCTCCACAGGCGGTCCGCCGTTTTTTTCTGTAATCGATCCCACCAAGATCGCAGCCGCCGTTCGCTTTTGCTCATGTAAAATTCAACCCAAGGAGTGCTAGTTGGCCCACCACCGTACCGGAGCGGTAGTGCTGGTCGTCGACGACGACCCCAAGGTTTCAGCCATCATCGCGCGGTTGTTGGAGCGGGTTGGGTATGAGGTGATCGCGGCGACCGATGGTACAGGCGCGATCGAGGTGGCGTCCCACCGGTCGGTCGGCGTCGTGCTGCTCGACTGGCGCTTGCCTGACGGACCGTCGGGCTCGGAGCTGATCGAGGCCCTGCGGGCGCGCTCGGGACCCAAGACCCCGGTGCTCGTCGTCTCGGGCGACTGGGCGGCCTTCCCCGAAGCGGATCGGGCGCTCGCGTCTGACTATCTGCCCAAGCCCTTCGACCCCGACGACCTCGTGCACATGGTCGACACCTACTTCGCGCCGCCGACGGCGCCGCTGCGCAAGGTCGGCTAGCACTCGAGGATCGCCAGCACCGCCTCGTTGTCCTCGCGGGTGAAGTAGGCCGTGCCGCGCCCGTCGCCGTCGAGAGAAAACGCGATATAGCGGCCGCCGACGATCTGCTCCGGCTCGCCGGCTGTCTCCCCGAATGCCAGCGCGATCAGCGCCTCTCGGAACTCTTCTCTTCCCGCGCAGGCGGCATCCGCGACCTGGAGCGTTCCGCCGTCGATGAGAAAGAAGGCCTTGGAGCGCTTGCGCTTGGCACGCAGCTCCTCGACGCGCGTCCGGCTCTCGGCGTGGACCACGAGGATCTCGTGTCGAAAGCCGGGCTCGGCGTCGACGGCTTCGTGGAGGCGATGGTAGCCCAACCAGACCCCGCGCTTTGCGGGGACCTTGAGGTCGACGCCGAGCTCGCCGATCCCAAGGCTCTTTTGGATGAAGCAAGCGCCGACGGAGTTGTAACCCGTCAGCGGGGGCAGTGGGTCAAAGGCCGTCAGCTCGTCCAGGTACTCGGGACGCTTTCGCTTCACTCGCTTCCGCGCCGCCAGATCGACCCGAAAGGTCTTTCGGGTGTTGTTCCGCCAATCGAGCTGCTTGAGCGTCGTCTGGCTGAGCCGAGGTACCCACGCCAAGCAGAGCTCGAGACAGCGTCCCGCGAGCTCCGCCCGCGGCGCCTCCTCGGTGGGGAAGGTCACACCGAACACCTGGGAGAACCCCGACGTCAGCGCATACCCTGCGTCCGAGAGCGTGAGGGCTGCGGCCTGATCCTTCGTCTGGCCGGGCGCTAGTCGTTCGATCAGGGCGCGCACGTGGTCGACTGCATCGGTGCTCATGGAGGCTCCTCGTTTGGCGACCAGGCGATATCCGGCGCAACGAGGTGAGGCAATCGCTTTTCGGAGCGTGGCACGATTCCAGACGCGATTGGCGCGAAGAGAACCGTCGAGGCCGCGATGGGCCGAGGTGGTGGGTAGGGCTCTGGCCGATCAGCGCTTGATGCCGTGGATGCGATCGGCCTCTTGCTGCATCAGGGTCGCGAACTTCTGCGCCAGCGCCGGGTCGAACTGCGGGTTCGGCGCGCCGAGGATCGTCGGGGCGCCGACCTTCGGCGTCCAGTAGCCCTCGCACTCGAGCCACGCCTGGTGGTGCGTGCCGTTCTCGGCGAGCACGAGGTGGTGGTTGATCTTGTTGCCGAGCGGATCCTTCTTGAACGCCATCTCGGCGTGCACCTTCGTGTAGAACTCGAGCGTGCACGGCTCCTTGCCGCCGCGCGCGCGCGCCTGCGCCGCCTGGTACAGCGGCATGAAGGCCAGCGCCGTCTTGCCCATGTCCGACGGGTCCGACATCTTGGCCGTGTAGTGGGCCTTGGCGGCGGCCCAGTCACCCGCGCTGACGCCGTTCGACTCGGCCAGCGCGTTCTCCTTGTTGACGTCGCCGCCGGTGTCGGCCATCAGGGCACAGAGATCGGCGTACTTCTCGATGGAGATCATGGGGCGCTCCTTTGCGAAGGGATGACGGGGGGGTTGGGCCCCGCATCGTGCCACGCCGGGGTGGCGTTGGGAATCGGGCGTCGGTCACCGACGGGCTGGGCGGGGCGCGTGACGTGCGCCCGGCGGCTTGTTGCGGTGCAGCAAAACTCGGCGGGCTACTGCGGCGTCGTCGGCGGGGCGGGGGCGGCTGGGCCCTGGCCGTTCTGCGCGCCCTTGCCCTGGCCGCCCGATCCGGGCTGGTTGCCCTGGTCTGTCGACGGAGGCAGTCGACACTTTCCTTTTCCGTTGCAGCCGATCGCAGGCGGTGGGCAGTCGCTCGGCTGCTTGCAGGTCTGGGTGCAGTAGCGAGCGCCACGACCTGGATAGAGGAAGCAGTCACCGCTCGCACAGTCCGCGTCCGCGCTGCAGGTGGTGTAGAGCGGCTGCCCCTTGGCCGCCGGCTTGTGCGCACAGCTCGAGGTCAGGGCCGCGAACACGAGCGCAGCCAGACCGAATGAGCGGCGGTGAGAGGCAGGGCGTCTGGTGGCGACCATGGCTAGGAGGCGACGAGCTGCTTGACGACGCGCAGCGACTCGCTGACGTGATCGCCGACGAGAATCATCGAGTCGACGTTGTGACGGATGACGCCCTCGCGATCGATCACGAAGGTGACGCGGCCCTTGACCAGGCCGCCAAAGCGACGAGAGACGCTGTAGAGCTTGGCGACCTTGTCGCCGCGATCGGTCAGCAGCGTGAACGGCAGGCGGTGCTTGCGGGCGAAGCCCTGGTGCGAGTCCGCGTCGTCGGACGAGACGCCGACGACGACCGCGCCCGCGTCGGTGAACGCCTCGTAGCTATCGCGGAACGAGCAGGCCTCGGCGGTGCAGCCAGCGGTGAAGTCCTTCGGATAGAAGTAGAGCACCACGGTCTTGCCGCGCAGCTCAGAGAGCTTGAACGGCTTGCCGTGTTGATCGGGGAGCTCGAAGTCGGGGGCGGGGCTGCCAGGGCCTAGCTCGGACATGCGGGATGAATAAGGCGGCCGGCGCTACTTGCCAATCGCTTTCGTCAGAGCGGCGAGGAAGCCGGGCGCGAACGGCAGGGTCGGGTCGACGTAGCTGCGCTGGCGGCGCGTGTACTTTGGCTCGTGGCGAAACAGGTGATTGGCCTCGTCGAGCAGCACGACCTCGACGCCGGCGCGCGCGTTGCCGAGGAGCTCGGCGTCCAGCGGCTTTACCTGCACGTCGGTGCGCCCCTGCAGCACGACGATCGGAAGGTCAAGGTTCTTGACCAGCGACACGGGATCGATCGCCAGCACCGAGCGCAAGAACGGCTGCACCGCGGGCGCGAAGATCGGCTCGAGCGTCCGCGGGACGCTCTCGAGTGGCTCACCGGCGAGCAGCTTTCCGACCAGACGATCGTAGGAGCCGAGCACCGCCGCGTCGCCCTCGGTCGCGAGCTGCTCGCGCAGCACCGCCTGCAGCGGGCGCCCCGTCGCGGCGAGCAACACCAGGCGCTTGACCGCGGGGTGCTTGCCGAGGTGGAGCGCGAGGAGCCCGCCTTCGGAGTGGCCGACGACGACGACCCGCCGGTAGCGCGGCGCGAGCTCGTCGACGAAGGCGCGCGCGTCCTCGACAAAGTCCGAGAACAGCGGCGGGCGCTCGGGCGCGGTGCTCTTGCCGACGCCGCGCTTGTCGTAGCGCAGGACCGCGAGGCCGCGCTCGCCGAGCGCGTGGGCGATGTCCTGATACAGGTTGGTGCGCAGCCCCGCCTTGCTGTTGCCGTCGCGATCGGTAGGGCCCGAGCCCGCCAGGATCACGACCAGCGTCTTCGGTGCGCGGCCGGTCGGCGTGAGCAGCTCGCCCGCGAGCTGACAGTCGGGGCGCTTGACGACGACCTCCGTCGGGATGGCGGCAGTCACGGCGAGACCGAGGACGAGCGCGACGATCACAAGATGTACTTTGACAGATCCTCGTTGGCGAGCACCTTGTCGAGCCGCTCGCGCACGTAGGGCGCGGTGATCGGCACCTCGACGCCTTGCAGCGCCGGGGCCTCGAAGCTGAGCTCGTCGAGCAGGCGCTCGATGATCGTGTGGAGGCGGCGCGCTCCGATGTTCTCCATGCGCTCGTTGGCGACGGTCGCCATGCGCGCCAGCTCGTCGATCGCGTCGGGCTTCCACTCGATGCGCACGCCCTCGGTGGCGAGCAGCGCCTGGTACTGCTTGGTCAGCGAGTTCTCCGGCTCGGTCAGGATGCGCACGAAGTCGGCCTGGGTGAGCGGCTCGAGCTCGACGCGGATCGGGAAGCGGCCCTGCAGCTCGGGGATGAGATCGGTCGGGCGCGCGACGTGGAAGGCGCCGGCGGCGATGAACAAGATGTGATCGGTCTTGACCATGCCGTACTTGGTCGTCACCGACGAACCCTCGACGATGGGCAGCAGGTCCCGCTGGACCCCCTCGCGCGACACGTCGGGGCCGCCGCTCTGACCGCGCCCGCCGGCGACCTTGTCGATCTCGTCGATGAAGACGATGCCCGACTGCTCGGCGCGCTGGATCGCCTCGACCTGCACCTTGTCCATGTCGATGAGCTTCTGGGCCTCCTCGGTGACGAGGAGCTCGAGCGCCTGGGGCACCTTCAACTTGCGCTGCTTCTGGCTGTTGCCGCGGCCGCCGAAGAGCGACTGCAGCTTGCTCATGTCGAAGCCGATCTGATCCATGCCCGCGCCGGAGAAGACCTCGAACACGCCAGGCTGCGCGTCGTTGACCGAGATCTCGACCTCGCGATCGTCGAGCTTGCCCTGGCGCAAAAGCTCGCGCAGCTTGTCCCGCGTCGCGGTGCCGGTCGCGCCTGCCTGATCGCTCTCGGTCTGGCCCGGAAGCGTCGGGCGCGATGGCGGCGCGCTGCGCGGCAGCAGCGCATCGAGGAGCCGCTCCTCGGCGGCCTCGCGGGCACGCGCCTTGACCTTGCTCTGCTCCTCGTCCTTGACCAGCTTGACCGCGATCTCGACGAGGTCGCGGATGATCGAGTCGACGTCGCGCCCGACGTAGCCG
>CAZPEY010000354.1:0-5347 GCA_964585665.1 uncultured Polyangiaceae bacterium
GGGAAGTGCTGCGGGAACTCTCGATAGCCGCGGCCGCGCAGGTTGAGCTTGTCGTCGAAGGCCAGGACGGTGGTGCCGGTGGTGCCTTGATCGATCGCGAGGACGATGCGGCTCATGACGATTCTCCCAGGTGGCGGACGAAGTGTTGGGTGACGGCGTCGAAGACCTGCGGTCGCTCGACGTCGATGCTGATGAGGTGGTACGAGCGCTCGAGCGTCAGCGTCTCGGGGCGCGCGTGGCGCAGGCCGCGGGCGATCGCGCCCATGCACGCGTAGGGCGCGACGTGATCGTGCCGCGCGTGCGCCAGCAGCGTCGGGACGGTGATCTCGCCGAGGCGCGGCCGCAGATGGTCCATGAACGCGATCAGGCTCGTCACCGCGCCGAGCGGCAACCCGAGCGGGCCGACCGCCTCGCCATTCTGGCGCTTCATCTCCGGGTCGGCGACGTCGGTGCCGGTCAGGCGCGGCACGACGAGGCGACGAAACAGGGCGGCGCGGCCGAGCACCCGCACCGCGTTCTCCGAGAAGGCGTGCAGCCAGATCGGCGCCGCAAGCGACGCGAGCGCACGGATGCGTGGGTGGCGCCGGCCGAGCTCGAGCGTGATCAGGCCGCCGAGTGACTGCCCACAGACGAAGACCTCGCGGTACTGGTCAAGCATCTTGACCAAGACGGACTCGACCGACTCGACCCACTCGCTCCAGCCGGTCGCATTGAGCGCCTGGTTGGAGGCGTCGTGGCCAGCGAGCCGCGGTCCCTCGACAGCAAAGCCCGCGGCGCAGAGGTGCTCGCCGAGCGCCCGCATCTCGAACGGCGAGCCAGCGAAGCCGTGCACCACGACGACACCGCCGCGCGGCGGGCCGGGCGGGCGAAGCGAGAACGGGCTGGCAAGCGGTGAGCGCACGTCGGGGGTGCAGGCTACTATTGGGCCGGCTTGCCCTGCAAGCTGAGGGCGGCGGCGAGCTGACGTGCCGAGAGCTCCTCGCAGGCCAGCGCCGCAGCGAGCGCCGTCTCCGTCGCTGCGGCGCCGAGGTGCGGCGCGACCTCGCGGCGGAACTTGCGCTCGATCGCCGCCGCTCCGTCGGGGCGGGCCAGCGATCCTGCCGGAAGGCTGAGCTGCTCGGTCAGCGTTCGGCCATCGCCGAGCACGACGTGCACGCGCGCCGGGAAGGCCAGGCCGATCGCACCGTCGGTGGACGGGGCGCGATCGGGCGCGTCGTTGGGCGCCTGCAGCGCAGCGCGCACCGCGCCGACGAGCTCCGCGGGCGTGATCAGCGACGAGCGATACTCCCGCCGATACGCGAGCGCCAGATCGATCAGATCCTTGGCGCCGAGCCGACCGAGGGCGCGTCGCCCCGCGGCGAGCTGGCGTGACGATCGGATCACCTCCGCGGAGAGCCGCGGGTCGTGCTCGACGAAGATCTTGTCGCGCCACGCCCGCAGCGCCGCGGCGTTCGCCTGGAGCCAGTCCTCGTGATGCTGCGCGCCGGTGAGCGTCCCGGCGACGAACACGCACGCCGCGGTCCAGGCCAGGTCGAAGTTGACGTTGACCGTCGACAGCTCGCTCGGTGGTGCGTAGTCGCGAGCAAAGCGCGTCACCTCGCAGCCGAGCTTGGTCGTGGCGATGCGCACCTCGACGACCTCCTCGACGCGCAGTGCGCCGTGCGCGGCGATCAGGCGCTCGATCGCCTCGCACGCGGTCTGAAAGTAGAAGCAGCCCGGGTAGGTCTTGCAGGCCAGCGTCGCCATCGCCCAGAGCTCCCCGAGGTCGTCGAGCATCTCGGGCAGCGGCAGGAAGGAGAATCGGCGCCAGAAGCCGCGCTGATCCTCGAGGATCGCCAGGCTCCCGGTCATGCCGGCACGCGCCGCGTAGGCCGCGCGGATGCCCTGCGCGGTCGGCGTCGAGGCGGTCAGCAGCTTCGAGCTCGGCTTCAAGAAGCCCGGCTGGAGCGGGAACCCCGGCTGCGCCAGCGCGATCGCGAGCGCGTGGGTCGTCTGTGCTTCGTCGAGGCGCAGCAGCTTGGCGGTGGCTGCAGCCGCGCCGACCAGGTGGATGAACGACCACATCTGGCCGTTGAGCGGCCCGAAGAAGCTCGACGCGCCGAGGCGCCCTCCGACCTCGTTGGCCGCGACGATCGCGGTGAGCAGCTCCTCGCCGTTGCGATCTTCGTGCTCCGCGACGGCGAGCGCCGCCCAGATCGCCGAGTGCCCCGTGTGGCCCATCCAGAGGATGTCGTCGTAGTCCTGCGCCATGGTGTAGGCTGCGTGCACCCAGGCCGCGTCGACGGGATTGGCGGTGCCGCCGAGCAGGAGGCGCGAGCGGCCGCTGTGCTCGCCCGACAGATCGAGCACGGCCTGGCGCACCGCGCGGGTCTCGGGCATGTGGGCCGCCGCGTAGTGGGCCGCGACCTGGCTGGCGAGCTGGAGCTTGGCCGCCCGCTGCACGAGCGGCGGGACGCTGGCCCACGAGAGTCGGTGCACGAACCGCCCGAGCTTGCCTACATCGTGGCTCATGCAGGCACGCTAACGCCCTTTCTTCCCGTCGGAAACAGGTTTGACATCTGACGCGAAAGGAGCGCAAAATTATACCCGCCCGCTTCATGGACGACTGGAAGACACGCATCACCAAGGTCAAGCCGCTCGAACGGCCGGCCAACGCCGAGTCCGAAGAGGCTTGCCTGGTGCTCATCTACCCGCCGGGGCAAGACCTCGGCCGTCGCTATGAGCTGGTGGGCATGGGCGAGTTGACGATCGGGCGCGGCTCGGATTGCGACATCCAGATCGATCGCGACAGCGTATAACGTCGGAATGCTCGACTGGCGCGGAAGGGCGGTCGCTTGACGGTGATCGAACTCGGCTCGACGAACGGCTCCTACGTCAACGACGTGCCGATCGCCGAGCGGACCCTGCGCGAGGGAGACCTCTTGCGCATCGGCAACGCGATCTTCAAGTTCCTCACCGGCGGCAACGTCGAGAGCCAGTACCACGAAGAGATCTACCGGATGACCATCATCGATGGTCTCACGCAGGCGTACAACAAGCGCTACTTCCTCGAGAACCTCGAGCGTGAGCTGGCGCGCTGCACGCGGCATGGGCGACCGCTGTCGCTCCTGCTCTTCGACATCGATCACTTCAAGGCCATCAACGACGAGCATGGCCACCTGACCGGCGACTTCGTGCTGCGCGAGCTGGCGCGGCGGGTCAAGGGCAGGGTGCGACGCGATGAGATCCTGGCGCGCTACGGCGGCGAGGAGTTCGCGGTGATCTTGCCGGAGACGAGTCGCGAGAACGCGATGAAGGTCGGCGAGGATCTGCGCAACATCGTGGCTGGCTCGGGCTTCGACTTCGAAGGCGACCAGGTGCCCGTAACGATCTCGATCGGCGTCTCGACCACGCAGACCGAGGTGCCGATGGATCAGTTCATCCGCATCGCGGACGAGAATCTCTACAAGGCCAAGCGCTCCGGTCGCAACCGCGTCGTCGGCTAGCTCGCGAGCGCGCTCCCCCAACCCCCCGAAGCGATCACCTGCGCGGCGCGCGCTGGGGTCCTGCGCGCCTGCCGTGGGCGCGGCTCGCGTCTCTGCGCGCGGGTCGCCGACCACCGGTGTGGCGGCGCTGGCTGGGATTCGTCTGTCGGGGGGGGCGCGCGAGGCGCAGGAGCAGGGGCGAGCTACAGGTTGTTCTTGGCGCGGCACTCCGCTTCGCTGAGGTCGGCCTCGCCGGGCTGCAAGCTGACGGTGTTGCAGGCGACCTTGGCCGTCGTGTTGGGCGGCGGCTGGCCACCCGGGCCACGGTCGATGGTCACGCCCCACTGCTCGGTCATGCAGGTGACCGGGCTGCGGACGACCTTGCACTTGTCGTTGGTCGCCAGCTTCCAGCACGACTCGCCCTGGTAGCCCGCGTCGCCGCACGCCTTCAAGGTCGTGATGGTCTGGCTGCCGTCGTCGAGGACCTGCACGTCCTGCACGACGCAGTCGGGGGCCGCCGGGTTGGCGATCGGCGCGTTGAGGCAGCCGGCGCCGATCTGCGAGACGATCAGCTCACCGAGCGACTGCAGCGCCGCGGTGTAGTCGGTGTCACAGATCGACGTGAACTGGTGGTTCTTGGCGGAGTCGACGACCTTCTTGATGCGCACCGCGGGGTCGCCGAAGAAGCGCTTGTCCGACGGAGCGACGCACGAGTGCTTGACGAGGACGGCGCAGTTCTGGCCGAGCGGCGGCGAGCAGCCCTCGGGCTGGCCGGTGTCGTCCTGCTTCTGCGGGTTGCCGAGCACCGTCTCGTACCCGCCCGCCGGATCGGCCGCGATGGCGACGAGGATCACGTCCTCGGGGCTGGTCTTGATGCCGCCCGCCGACTTGGGCTTGGTGAACAGGTTGATGTAGCGATCGACGTCGTACAGCTTGCCGCCCTCGGACTCGGTGGCGGGGCGGCAGTTCGCGAGCTGTCCGCCCGAGGCGCCGTACGGCACGAGCACCGGCGCACCCGTCGAGGGATCTTCGCAGACGTGGCCGAACTTGTTGCAGCGGTAGGAGTTGAGGATGCCGAGGCCGCCGGACTCGGGCGGCGTCGAGGGCATCGGGTTGTAGATGTCCGACGTGCCGGGCGCCGAGCAGTCGTCTTCGTCGGTGACGTAGACGACCGCGAGGATCGCGTCGGCGCGCAGGAAGCCGGCGTTGTCATCGATCGACGCGTCCTTGAGCGCCTTGTACGACGCCTCGAGCGTCTGCTCGAAGCCGCAGCCGATGTCGCCAACGTCGGACATACAGCCGAACGTCGTCTCGATGCTCTGCCCGGACGGCAGGTTGTCCATCGAGCTCAGCTGGTTGAGGTCGATGAACTTGACGCCGCCCGTCACGACCTTGCACGCCGCGTCCGCCGCCTCGCCCTTGGCCTGCAGGCGGCCGCCACCGAAGGCATCGCCACCGGGTTGGCACTGCTTGAGCGAGTCGACGAAGCTGTTGGCCCCGAGGTCGGAGGTCACGACGCCGACGTGGTAGCTGGCCGGTGAGCCCTTGGCGCCGAAGTCCGTGAGGACCTTGATGAGCTCGGGGAAGCGCTGGCCCAGCTGCTGCTGCTTGGGCCGCATCGACGGCGAGTTGTCGATGACGAACAAGATGTCGACCTTGTTCTTGATGTTCTGCTCGACGCGGACCGACGTCTCCTGCGTGACGATGGTGCGCGGCGTCTCCACCGGCGGTGCGAGGCAGGCGCCTGCCGCCAGGGCGGCTCCGGCCATCGCGACTACGGAACGGTGCTTCCGAAGGGTCATTGTATGGATCTCCTAACTCTCGGCGGATTCTAGCCAACCCGCCGTCAAGACTGCAAGAGCAAGGGCGGGGCCAGCGCAACT
>CAZPEY010000355.1:0-5325 GCA_964585665.1 uncultured Polyangiaceae bacterium
CGGGCGGCCATTCGCAGGGCGCTCGTCCCGGCGGCGGCGGCCAGGGTGGTCAAGGCGGCAACGGCCCGGCGCGCGGCGGCGAAGGCGACGAGGGGTAGCCAACCCAGGCTCGCCAACCTCGGCTAGCCGACCGCACCAGCCACAGCACCGCCTCGGCCCCCGCGGCTCGACGGCAACGACCCTTCTGTGGTAGCTTCCCACCCCGGATGGTTCTCGACAACGGTCCCCCAGCGCCACAGCGCTTCGGCCGCTATGAGCTGGTCGAGCGGCTCGCGGTCGGCGGCATGGCCGAGATCTGGCGGGCCTCTGCGATCGGCGAGCAGGGCTTCCAGAAGACCGTCGTCATCAAGCGCATCCTGCCGCACCTCCAGGCCGACCCCGAGTTCGTCGGCATGTTCATCGACGAAGCCAAGCTGCAGGGCGTGCTCGATCACCCCAAGATCGTCCAGGCGATCGAGTTCGCGCGGGAGTCCGGCCAGTACTACATGGTGCTCGAGTACGTCGATGGGCTCGACGTGCTCGCCCTGCTGCGCGCTTGCGCGCAGCGAAGGCAGCGCCTGCCCTACAAGCTGGCGCTCTACATCACGTCCGAGGTGCTGGACGCGCTCGCGTTCGCGCACGAGCGCAAGGGCAGCGACGGCGGGCCGCTCGGGATCATCCATCGCGACATCTCGCCGTCGAACGTGTTCTTGTCCAAGCACGGCCACGTCAAGCTCGGCGACTTCGGCATCGCGCGCATCGCCGAGCCGAACCGCGCGCCGCAGACGCAGCCCGGCCAGCTGAAGGGCAAGTACGGCTACATGGCCCCCGAGCAGGTCGTCGGTGGCGCCATGGATCATCGCGCGGACCTCTTCTCCGTCGGAGTCGTGCTCGCCGAGATGCTGATCGGCCGCCGCCTGTTCACGGCGCCGAACGACCTCGATGTGCTGCTCATGGTGCGCGACGTCAAGCTGGAGCGCCTCGACAAGTACGGCAACGACCTGCCGCGACCGCTGCGTGCGCTCGTCGGCAAGTTCCTGGCGCGTGACCCTTCCGACCGCTTCCAGACGGCGCGCAGCGCGCGCGACGCGATCGAGGAGCACCTCTTCGAGACGCGCCAGCGCGTCAGCTCGACCGATCTGGCCGACTTCATCGCGCGCACGATCAAGGAGTCGGGGCCGATCGTCGCGTCGACGGACAACAACCTCATCGGCGAGAACACGCGCAACGCCGCCGAGGCCGAGGCGCGCAAGCTCGCCGCGGTGCGCGACGCCGCGCAGCAGCCCGCGGTCGTGCAGCGCGCGCAGGAGATCGAGGAGAGCGGGCCGATCTCCGACGGATCGTCGAACTCGATCATCGAGATCACCAGCCTCACCCCGTCGGTGGTGCGCCCCGAGAAGAAGGGCCTGCTCACCGAGACGTCGGCGGCCAAGCTGTTCTCGGGCCTCGCGACCGACGCCGAGACGGGGTTGCTCGTGCTGCAGCGCGGGCAGATCCTCAAAGAGGTCTTCCTCGTCGACGGGGCGCCGGAGTTCGTGGCGTCCAACGCGCCGTCCGAGCGCTTCGGCGAGTACCTGGTCAAGCAGGGTGTCCTGTCGCCGGGTGAGCTGTCGATGGCGCTGGCGATCATGCCGCAGTTCAACGGCAAGCTCGGCGACACGCTCGTCGGCCTCAACCTGCTACGGCCGCTCGAGGTGTTCCGCCACCTGACGCGTCAGGTGCGCGACAAGATCATCGACGTCTTCTCCTGGCCGGATGGCACGTTCGAGTACTACGCGGGGCAGCGCAACCCGCGCGAGGCCTTCCCGCTCGGCCTCGACGCGTTCGAGATCGTCGGGGCCGCCGTCGCGACCCTGCCGATCGAGGTGATCCGGCCGCGGCTCGAGGCGATCGGGTCGCACCGCCCCAAGCGGGTCGAGCGCGAGCGCCCCAAGCCGGAGCAGTTCCGCGTCGGCGCCGGACCGCGCGAGCTGTGGCAGCGCCTAGACGGGCGGCGCACCGTCAGCGAGTGGATGCGCCGCTACGAGCAGCCCGAGCAGTTCCTGACGCTATGTCGGACGCTCTACCTCGTCCTCGAGACGGGGCTCGCGACGCTCGATTGAGAAGCGCGCCGCGCTCGCCCAGAACTCCTCGGGCGGCGGCGTCTTTACGTCGAGCTCCTGGCCACGGATGCGCCAGGCGTGCAGGACGTGGCCAGGACGCGCGCCGGTCGTCGTCGCGCCGTAGAGCGCGTCTCCGACGAGCGGGTGGCCGAGGTGCGCGAGGTGGGCGCGGATCTGGTGGCGCCGTCCGACGCGTAGCTCGACGAGGAGCAGGCTCGCACCGCGTCCCGCGGCGAGGCTGCGAAAGCGCGTCAGCGCCGGCTGGCCAGTGCCCGGCTCGACGACGCGCATCTTCTGGCCCCGGTGATCGAGCGGGGCGTCGAGCTCCTGCCACTCGGCTGTCGGTGCGAGCTCGCCCTCGACGACCGCCAGGTAGAGCTTGCGGAGCTGCGCCTGTCGACTCGTCTCTCGCCAGGTCTGCCACGCCGAACGGCTCCGGGCGACGAGGACGAGGCCGGAGGTGTCGTTGTCGATGCGATTGACGAGGCCAGCTTCGCGCGGAAACTCGCCGACCGGCGGCAGCTCCGGGTAGCGCGCCACCAGCGCGTTGGCGAGCGTGCCGCGCTCGCCGGGGCGGAGCGGGTGGCAGGGCTGCCCGGCAGGCTTGTCGACGACGAGCAGCGCGTCCGTCGCGTGCACGACGGCGAGCGGTGCGTCGGGCTCTGGCACGGGCGCCTGCGCGTCGCTGCTCGGCACGCCCGGGCTATGCAGTCGCTGACCGACGCGCAGCGTCGCCCCGGGCGCGGCTCGCTTGCCGTCGATCGTGGCGTGCCCCGCCTCGATGAGCTGGCGCGCGCCGCGCACGCTCGAGGCCAAGAGCCGCGACAGCGCCCGATCGAAGCGCTCGCCGGCCAGGGTCTCGTCGACGGTGAGATCGATCAAGGGCGGGTCAAGCTCGGGTCAAGAGGAGGTGAGCGCAGACGGCAGGCGCGGCAGCTTCACCGGCTCTTCGCTGCCCGGCGCAGGCCGATCCCCGATGCGATCGGCGGGGCTGGGCAGGGCATCCCCTTCTCGAAGCCGGCTGCCATACGCGGAGAGCGCCGGATCGTCGTCGGGCGGCGTGCTCGGCTGCAGCTCTGGAATGCCCGGCAGGATCTGCTTGGCCGCCTCGGCCTTCTCGGCGGTCGACATGTTGCGGTAGACGACCAGCTTCTGTCCGACGACGAGCGGCGTTGCGCGCTCGCTCAGGCGGTTGATGCGCTCGAGATCGGCCGAGGTCAGGCCGTACTTGCGCGCGATGTGCGCCAGATCTTCGCCCGCCTTGACGAGGTGGATGAGCCGCTTGCGGCCGCGCTTGGCCTCGGTGAGCTCGAAGAACTCCTCGGAGCCGACCGAGCACAGGCGCACCTTCGACTCGTCGATGAGCGCGACCTTCGACAGATCATGCGTCGGCTGCACCCAGAGCTGCAGCACCAGCCCCGACGGCAGCGGCGCGTCGAGCTCGAGCTGGTTCCAGCGCAGCAGGTCGGCAGGGCGAAGGCCGAACGCCGCAGCGACGTCGGCGATCTGATCGCGCGGCGCCGTTCGATAGAACACGCGCTTGCGCCCTGGCTCGACGTAGTCCTTGTCGGGGACGGCGACGATCACCGTCTCGCTCGGCGCGCTACTCGGTGGCGGAGACGACGCCTCGCGGCGCCCCGCTGGTACGAGGAGCGCGAGGCCCGCCTTGAGCTCGCTGCTGTCCTCGATGCCGTTGAGCTGCTTGAGCTCGCGGGTCGAGGCGCCGACCTGCTTGGCCAGCTCGTCGAGGCGCTCGCCCTGACGGAGCGTGTGCAGCGAGAGGGCCTCTTCGATCGTCGACCAGTTGGCGGTGAGCTTGGCGCCGGTGCCCTTGGGCACGCGCACGTCCCAGCGCTCGGGCGGGGTGCGACCGCGCCGTAGCTCGGGGTTGAGCGCGACAATCTCGGCGAGCGGCACCCCGACGGACCTGGCGATGTTGGCCAGGCTCGTCGACTTTGGCACGGCGACGCGATCGAACTCATAGGGGCGATCGGGCTCGACGCTGTCGTAGCCGAAGAGCTGACGGTTCTCCCCGACGATCGCAGCGGCGAACGCCTTGGGCACGTAGAGCACCGTCTCCCAGGGCAGGCCGTTCTCGTGCCGGCACAGCTCGTAGTAGTCGTTGGTGTTGTACTTCTGTAGCGAGCGGATCACCGCGCCATAGCCGGCGTTGAAGCCAGCGAGCACCAGCGGCCACGAGCCGAAGCGCTCGTACAGATCGCGGAAGTAGCGCATCTGCGCCTCGGTGCTCTTCTCGGGATTCTTGCGCTCGTCGACCCAGTGATCGGTGCGCAGCCCGTAGATCTTGGCGACCTCGGGCATGAACTGCCAGATGCCGACCGCGCCAGGACCCGAGCGATCGTGGGGATCGTAGCTCGACTCGATCATCGCCACGTAGAGGAGCGAGCGCGGCAACCCATGGCGCGCCAGGGCCTCCTCGATGAGCGCGCGGTAGCGACCCTGCCGACGGAGCCACGCGGTCATCGTGGCGCGGCCGCGCTTGTCACTCTTGTAGAACTCGAGGTAGCGCAGCACGCGCGCATCGACCCGGGCCGGCAGGTCGGGCACTCGGAGGCCGACCATCCACTCCGGGAGCGGCTCGCCGCTGTCGGGCTTGCCGTCTGACTTGGGCGAGGAGATTGGGGAGGCGAGCTCTGGGCGCTGGCCATCGCCGCCAGCGAGGCCGGCGCGTCCTGTCGCGGCGCCGAGGCGCGACTGATGGCTGACCACGACCTCGGCGTCGCCGGGGCCGGGCACCACCGTCTGGCCGGGGATGGGACGCGGGAAGTTGGCCTCGTCGAACTCACGCAGCGCGCGAAGCTCGTCGGTCTCGGGCGCTCCGGGCAGGGCGCGGCCGCGGATCGCCTTGCGCCCGTCGAGGTTATCGGCGCGCGCGACGGTGCCGAGGCCCGCGGACCCGAGGCCGAGCGAGCCGGTCAGAACGAGCGCTGAGAGCGTTCTCCGTCGCACGTCTGAAAGGTAGATCCGTCGGGCCTTTTCGCACAAGTTTTCGAATTTCGTGCTAAGGACTTCGGCAGGAGCACTGCATGGGTCTCGGCTTCTGGGAATTGATGATCATCCTGGCCATCGTCGTCCTCGTCTTCGGGGCGAGTCGGCTGCCGCAGCTCGGTGACGCGGTCGGCAAGACGATCCGCAACTTCAAGAAGGCGTCGACCGTCAAGGACGATGACGCCATCGACGTGACGCCGAAGAAGCAGCTCGACGACGACGCGACCAAGAAGTC
>CAZPEY010000356.1:0-5316 GCA_964585665.1 uncultured Polyangiaceae bacterium
CCAGGAGTTCGATCGGGTCAACCAAGCCTTCATGGACGAGCTGCGGAAGCGCAAGGAGCTGACCGGGCTCTTCACCTTCTTCGCAGCGAACTACCCGCAGTACGAGCTGATGATTGACAACGAGCTCGCGATGCAGAAAGGCGTGTCGATCGGCAAGGCGCTCGACAACCTCGACATCCTGATCGGGAGCACCTACGAGCAGGGCTTCATCCGTTTCGGACAGTTCTTCAAGGTCTACACACAAGCGGCGCCCGAATACCGTCGGCTACCGTCCGACGTGCTGCAACTCTTCGTGAAGAACGAGCACGATCAGCAGGTCCCCTATTCCGCATTCATGAAGCTGCGCAAGACCCAGGGGCCCAACGAGATCACGCGCTACAACCTCTACAACTCGGCGGCGATCCGTGGTGGGCCGTCGTCCGGCTACACGAGCAGCGATGCGATCGCCGCGGTGACCGAGGTCGCCGCCAAGACCCTGCCGCGTGGCTACGATATCGCCTGGGAGGGGCTGTCCTTCGACGAGGCACGCCGCGGGAACGAGGCGCTCTACATTTTTCTCGTCGTTCTGCTGTTCGTCTATCTGGTGCTCGCGGCACAGTACGAGAGCTTCGTCATTCCGCTCGCCGTCATCCTGTCCCTCCCGACGGGGGTCTACGGTGCGTTCCAGCTGCTCAAGCTGATGGGCCTCGCCAATGACATCTACGCTCAGGTCGGCATGGTCATGCTCGTCGGATTGCTCGGAAAGAACGCCGTGCTGATCGTCGAGTTCGCGGCGCAGAAGCACGAGGAGGGACTCACTGTCGCCGAGGCGGCGATCGAGGGCGCCAAGGTTCGATTCCGGCCGATCCTGATGACCTCGTTTGCGTTCATCGCGGGGCTGCTTCCCCTCGTCGCGGCCACGGGCCCGGGGGCCATCGGAAACCGAACGATCGGCACCTCGGCGCTCGGCGGTATGCTCTTCGGCACGATCTTCGGCGTGATCCTGGTGCCGGGCCTCTACTACGTGTTCGGCAAGATCGCGGAGGGCAAGAAGCTGATCCGTGACGAAGACGAGGTGCCTCTCACCGAGGACATCGTTCACCATGCGTAGGGACTCACTTTGCATCGCCGCGCTGACGCTCCTCGTCGGCGGTTGCCTGCCAACGCTGCCGCAAGGTCGTGCACGGACTCCGAACACGCTCGTGCCGGAGACGTTCGCGGGGCACCGGGAGGATCAGAGCTCTGCGCAGCTCACCTGGAAGCAGCTCTTCACCGATCCCAAGCTCGTCGAGCTGATCGAGACGGCGCTCCAGAACAACCAGGAGCTCAACATCCTCTCGGCAGAGATCGACATCGCGCAGAACGAGATCCTCGCTCGACGAGGTGAGTACCTGCCGAACCTGGGATTCCAGATTGGGACCGGGATCGAGAAGGTGGGCCGCTACACGAGCCAGGGGGCCAGTGACGAGGCCAACCACGTGTCCGAGCACCTGCCGAATTTTGGTTTCGGCTTCGTGTTCTCATGGGAGATCGACATCTGGTCCAAGCTGCGCAACGCCACCAAGGCCGCGGTGCTCCGCTACCTCGCGAGCCAAGAGGGGCGCAAGTTCGCCGTCACGATGCTGGTCGGCGAGGTCGCGACCTCGTACTACGAGCTCCTGGCCCTCGATGCGCAGCTCGAGGTCGTCAAGCAGAACATCGAGCTCCAGACGAGCGCGCTCGAGGTGGTCAGGCTGCAGAAGGAGGCCGCGCGGGTCACCGAGCTGGCGGTGAAGCGCTTCGAGGCCGAGGTGCTCAAGAACCAGAGCCGTCAGTTCGCGATCCAGCAGCAGATCGTCGAGACCGAGAATCGGATCAACTTCCTGCTGGGGCGCTTCCCCCAGCACGTCGATCGCTCGGCGCAGAGCTTCACCGCTCTCGTGCCGGCCATCGTGCGCACCGGAGTTCCGTCGCAGCTTCTCGAGAACCGCCCCGACGTGCGGCAGGCTGAGCTCGAGCTGGCGGCCCTGGATCTCGACTTCCGGGTTGCCAAGGCGAGCTTCTACCCCACGCTCGGGATCAGCGGCACGATTGGCTATCAATCGTTCGATTTCCTGAAGATCGTCGCCACGCCCGCCTCTCTCGTCTACGGGCTGGCGGCGGATCTGTTCGCGCCGCTGTTCAACCGAAAGGCGCTCACCGCCAACTACTTTACGGCCAACTCGAAGCAGCAGCAGGCCGTGTACAAGTACGAGCGGACCGTCCTCAACAGCTTCCTCGAGGTGGTCAAGCAGCTCGCGATGATTCGGAACCTCGAGCAGAGCTACGCGCTGCAGGCGCAGCAGGTCGACCGGCTGACCCAGTCGATCGACATCTCCTGGCGCCTCTTTGCCTCTGCGCGAGCGGACTACATGGAGGTGCTGCTGACGCGTCGGGACATGCTCGAGTCTCAGATGGAGCTGATCGAGAACAAGAAGAGACAGATGACCGCCGTGGTGGGGCTGTACCAGGCCCTCGGGGGCGGCTGGCGATAGGGCGACGAGTCTCCCACGCGGGAACTCGCGCGTCTCGTGACGTTGACCATGAAGGCAGTGCGCAGCACACTTCTCGCGATGGGCCCTCGCCGATCCAAGGTGCTGTGGCTGGTCGGCATCTTCTGCCTGGCCACGGTCGCCGCGATGCTCGGCATTGCAGTCGTGGCGATTCGTTGGCTCTCCGTCGAGCACCGGACGGCGATGGAGCTCGCCGGTGCAGATCTCGCGGCGCTCGAAGACGCCGCGGCGTTGCAAGGCTTGCTCTATCAGAAGGGCCTCGCGGCAGGATACTTCCTCACCAAAGAGCAGCGATGGCTGGACGAGCTCGATCGGGCCAGACCACAGTTCGAGAGCTGGCTGACGCGGGTGACGCAAGAGGCCCGAACCGACGAGGCAGCACGTGCCGTCGCGGCGCTGATCGCCGAGTACGGGCGCTTCGATGGGGAGCGGCGCCTGGCGATCGAGAGGTTCCGCGCTGGAGACGCTGCGGGTGCGGTCGCTTCCCTGCCGACGTCGTTCGCCCACGCCGCGACCCTGCATGACCTGGCCGATCGATTGATCGAGCTCCGCCGCGAAGAGGTCCGCGGGCGAATGCGAACGGAGGAGAGCCAGTGGCGAAGTGCGCTGGTCGCGCTGGCAGTCGCTATGATGATTGCGATCGGTGGCGCAGGCGCCAGTGGCTATCTGCTCGCTCGGCGTATCGCGCGGCCTCTCGGCGAGCTGGTGCGGCGTCTCCAGGTCTCTGCGCCACACTCCGAGGAGATCGATGACGAGATTGGGGCGCTCACCGTGCACGTCAACCGACTGGCGCGGCAGATCGCCCAGGCCGAGAAGATGTCCGCGCTCGGCGAAGTGGCCGCTGCCGTGGCGCACGAGGTGTTGAATCCGCTGACCGGAGTGAAGACCGCGCTGCAGGTCCTCGCCCGCGATCCGGCGAGCGGTGACGTCGCCGAAACCGTGGCGGCCGTGGACGCAGAGATCCGTCGAGTCGAAGGCGTCGCACGTCGATTGGTGTCCTATGCACGGCCGCTGCAGGCGTCCTTGCGACCCTGCTTGCTCGGCGAGGTGCTCACCGCGGCGATCCTCGCTTCCAGCAACGAGGCGACGACGCGCGGAGTTCGCATCGAGGGACCGCGCGATAGCAGAGCGAGCATCGTTGCGGATCCAGAGCTGCTCGTGCAGCTCTTCGTCAACCTCCTCGTCAACGCCTGCCAGGCCTCGTTCGAGGGCGGCACCATTCGCCTGCGCGTACGTCGCGAGTCGGGCTCGGTCCTCATCGACGTGATCGACGAAGGACGCGGTCTCGCCCCCGAAGTTCGAGACCATCTGTTTACCCCGTTCGTGACGACGAAACCAGACGGACACGGACTCGGTTTGGCGGTATCGCAGAACATCGCGTTGACCCACGGCGGCCGAATCGAGGCCCACCCCAACACGCCACGCGGGACGACCTTCACCGTTTGGCTGCCGGAGAGCAGTACGTGAGACCTTGCACCTTGATCGTCGAAGACGAGCCGCTCATCCGCGCCTCGCTCAAGAAGGCCTTCGCCAAGGCGGGTCACGACGCCGACGTGGCGGCGACCCTCGGCGAGGCCGAGGCCGCGCTCGGTCGGACCCGCTATGACCTCTGTGTCGTCGATCTCAAGCTCGAGGGCGCGAGCGGTCTCGATCTGCTGCGACGGCTGCGCGCGCAGCATCCCGAAACGGCCTCGATCGTCATCACCGCGCACGGCACCGTCGAAACCGCGGTCCAGGCGATGCGGCTCGGTGCGTACGATTTCGTCAACAAGCCATTCGAGCTCGACGCACTCCTCGCTGCCGCCGAGCACGCCCTGCGCGCTGCCGCGCTACAGCGACGTGTCGACTACCATGAAGGCCGGGAACGATCGAAGAGTGACGATGGCGTTCGCTGTCCGTCGCCTGCGATGCAGCAGCTCGATGCGGAGATTCGACAGGTCGCCCCGCAGCCCATCCCGGTCGTGCTCCTCGTCGGCGAGACCGGCGCGGGTAAGGGGCTCGTGGCGCGCCGACTTCACTTCGGATCGCCGCGTGCGCAGGGACCATTCGTCGAGCTCAACGCTGCCGCGGTGCCCGAGACGCTGATCGAGTCCGAGTTGTTTGGCCATGAACGCGGGGCGTTTTCCGACGCGCGCGAGCGCAAGCAAGGGCTCTTCGAAGTGGCAGATGGCGGGACCCTTTTTCTCGACGAGGTCGGAGACCTCAGCCCATCCGCGCAGGCCAAGCTGCTCACCTTTCTCGAGTCGTTCACGTTTCGTCGCGTCGGTGCGACCGCAGTGCGATCGGTCGACGTCCGCGTCGTAGCTGCCACCAATCGCGATCTGTCCGAACTCACGAAGGAGGGGCGCTTCCGTGCGGATCTGTACTACCGACTGAGCCCGCTCACGCTGCGCGTCCCGCCGCTTCGGGAGCGAGTCGAGGACATCGCGCCGCTCGCCACGCACTTTCTTCTGCAGGCGGCGCAGCGTTTTCACAAGGGCTTCCGGAGCCTGGCTGCCTCGACGAGCAGGGCTCTCGAGCGGTGGCCGTGGCCCGGCAATGTTCGGGAGCTCAAGGCGGTCATCGAGCGGGCCGTGCTCATGAACGATGGCGCTGCGCTCGAGCCGGGCCACCTACCCCACGAACTGTTGGGAGCTGGGCTCGCGGTGCTCGAGGTTCCTTCGACGGGAGAAGGCGGAATGCCGACGCTCGAAGATGTGGAGCTGCGCTACATGCGACGCGTTCTCGAGCTGCACGGCGGAAACAAGGTTCGGGCCGCAGCGGTCCTCGGCATCACCCGGCAGACGTTGGCCAAGCGGCTCGGCGA
>CAZPEY010000357.1:0-5315 GCA_964585665.1 uncultured Polyangiaceae bacterium
GCCGACGCGCTCGAGTGCTTCGAAGCAGCTCCCACACTCGCAGCGATACTCGTACAGAGGCATGTCCCGATTTTGCCCCGTCGGCGCGCAGCGCGCTAGAGCCAGTTCGAGGGCGCTCGCTACGGGCTCGTGACGGCGAGGAGATCGCGCGCCCGCTCGGCCCACTCTCCCTCCTTCTCGAGGGCGAGGTAGCGCTGCAGGTGGACCCGCGCGCGGCTTGGGGCGTCGAGGCGAAGGAGGGCCACGCCGAGGTTGAAGTGGGCGTCGGCGAAGTTGTCGTGCGCCTGGACGACGCGGTACCACTCGCCGACCGCGCGCTCGGTGTCGCCGAGGTCATCGAGGAGGTTGCCGAGATTGTAGCGAGCCTCGGGCTGATCGGGATCGAGCAGTAGCGCGCGCTCGTAGTGGGCGCGAGCCTCTTCGAGCGCGCCGCGGCGGTGCAGCAAGTTGCCGAGGTTGGTGTGCGCGGCGGCCAGATCGCCGTCGAGCTGCACGGCCATCCGATAGGCGGCGATCGCCCGCTCCTCGAGCCGATCGCGCTCGGCCGCGCCGGCCTCGTCTTGCGCCGCCTCCGGATCGGCGCCGTCGAGCGACGACTCGATCCGCAGGCCCTCCACGAGCCAGCCATAGGCCGTGCTCGGCTCGGGGACGGCGATCGGCTGCGGCACTGGCGCGGTCGGCGTGCGCAGGAGCTCTTCGACCTCGCCGTAGAGGTTGCCGACGTCGAAGTCGAGCAGGAGCTGGCCCGACATCGGCTCGTAGCTTCGCCCATCGTCGACGACGATCAGGCGTTCGCCGTCGGAGACGACCCGGAGCTGGGTGAGCGGCCGGTCGATGTGCGGGAGCTGCGCTTTGAGCGCCTCGAGGCTGCGCCGCGCCTTGGGGATGCTGATCCCATTGTCGACCAGGGCCTTGGCGGTCTTGACGCTCAGCAGGTCTTGAAACGTGTAGGCCGGCTTGCCAGCGAGGCGCGCGCTCGGTCCGACGAAGCCGGTCTGCGCCCAGTAGCGGACGCGGCTCTCGGGCAGGCCGACGATCCGAGCGACGTCTTTGACGGAGTAGGAGACCACGATCGGATCACCCGGTGCGTACGGTGGCTTCGACATCGGCATCGACGAAGATACAGCATTCATCGGCGCGTACACGCACTTCGATCGCGACGTCGGAGAGCGGCGCGTTGGCTCGCAGGATCGCCTCGCGCTCGGCGAGGCGGTGCACCCGACGCAACACGCGCGGGTCGCGCTCGAAGAGCTCGGCGTAGGTGGCAGCGGAGCGCGCCGCCTCGATGCGCAGGCTGCCGGCGAGCAGCGTCAGATCGATGGTCAGCATCGTCGAGCCGAAGTAGCGGTTCTGGTGGACCCGCCCCTCGGAGATCCGCGCCGCCTCGCTGAAGATGACCTCGATCGCTGCGTCGCCCAGGCGCTCCTTGATCTCGCGCTCGATGAGCGGCACGCGTTGGGCGCGCGCCATCGGGCGGCGCTGCAGGTCGAGCGGGAGGGGGCTGGGCTTGGCTGCGGTGCTCACGGCGCCTCCACGGTATCAAGGTTCGAGCAGCGCTGCAAAAGTTGGCGATAGTCAGGGTCTCGGCCGAGCAGCGGCTCGGCGCGCGCGGTGGCGTCGTCGAGCGAGGCGCGGTCGTGGAGCCGACAGGCCCGATGAACCGCGAGCAGCCGCATCCAGGCCACGAAGCGGCGCGCCTGCGGCTCGTCGCTGAGCGTGACCTCGGGGAGCGTCGAGGTCGGCACGAAGGCGGCAGGAAGATCCTGGGCGTACTCGACGACGGCGCCGCTCGGGATGGCGGCCACGTCGCGGCGCCCAAGCAGCGGCGCGACGTCGGGCCAACGGGCGAGGAGCTCGTCGCGGTATCCCGGGTAGGTCAAGAAGTGGCGATCGATCTGGCGGACGTCGGGGCGGCGCCCCTCGACCGACTGCGCATAGAGCACGAGGAACGCGGTCTGAAAGTACGACGTCACGAGGATCTGGCGCGGCGGCACCGCCTCGAGGTAGCGGGCGACCTCGTCGGTGGTGTGGTGCCCCGCCAGATCGTAGCGCGGTCGGTTGAGCGCGAGGAGGACGAGCGCGGCGAGGGCCAGCGTCGCGGCGACCGCGGCGGCGCGGCGCGGCTGGGCCAAGACGCCGAGGGGCACGGCCGCCAGCGCGGCGAGCACGGCGATCGCGCCGCTCAGGTAGCCATACGCATCGGGGTTGGCCTCGTCGAAGCCGACCAGCGCGGGTGCTGCGATGGTCAAGAGGATTGACGAGCCGAGCAGCGCGGAGAGGCGCGCCTGCTTGCGGCGGACGAGGAGGTAGAGGCCAACGCTGCCCGCCAGCAGGCCGACGAGCCCGCTCTCCGCAGCGACGGCGCCGAGCAGGAGCTCGGGGTCGCTTGTCGAGCTACGAGCCACCGACTTCTGGAAGGCACGAGCGCTGACCGTCCAGACGAAGCGCTCGATCGTCGTCGGCGCGCCCCAGTCGATCGTCGGATGCTGCGAGGCGCGCGCCGGGAGGTAGACGTAGAGCGAGACGGCGAGGAGGACGGCGAGCGCCGCGAGCGCGGCGCGGCGCGGCGGGCGGATCAAGATCAGGAAGGCGGGCAGCACCGCGGCCACCATCAGCAGGTGGTGGTTCACGAGCCCAAGCCCGCCGACGAGCGCGGCGCGACGCAGGGCGCGCTCGTCCTTCGATCGGAGGCCGTCGACGAGGAAGAGCAGCGTCGCGAGGAGCAGCAGCGTGGAGAGCGCATAGACCTCGGGGCGAATCGCCGAGAAGGCGGCGCCGTACGAGACCGCATACAGCAAGCCCGCTCCGACGCTGAGCCATGTGCGACGGGGCGACGACAGCGCGGGGGCCGTGGACTCGAGCAGCCGGCTCGCGAGCGCTTGAACCAGGGCCGCTGCGATCGCCTGGCAGACCGCGGAGGCGAAGCCGACGCGCAGGGCGATCGAGCCCAGCGGCAGGAGCGTGGCGGCCTTGCCGACGACGAGGGCGAGGGGGTGCCCCGGAGGGTGGGCGACGCCGAGCTGCCAGGCAGCGGCCGCCAGCTCGCTCGAGTCGAGCCAGTACGCGCCGGGCGCTAGACCGGCGACGTAGAGGGTGAGGCTGAGGAGAAAGACGGGGAGGATGCGCGGAAGGATATCGTCAACGAGGTTGACTATTCAATCTCGTTGACGAAGTAGAGGCCCGCGCCGCCGCGCACGCCCTCCTTGACGCCGGTGCACGATCGCTGAAACAGCGACGTCACGCCGTCGCCGTCGAGGTCACCCTGCGCGATCATCTGCGCGAACGCTTGGTCGCCGGTGAGGCCGTTGGAGTCGAAGCTGTAGCTGTAGCGAATCGGGTCGGCGAGCATGAAGTCGAGCTGCTGCCACTCCTGCGAGCTCCACTGCACCTGCGGCACGAGCACCTTGGTCGCGGCCGGGATCGTCGCTGGCGTCGGTCCTGCGTCGGCGGGAAACTTGCGATCCTGGGCGACGCCGTTCGCATCGGCGTGCTCGGCGAGGTAGTAGGTGACGGCGCCGTCGTACATGCGCCGGATGTTCATGCCCGCCTCGGCGGTCATCGCGCGACGCGTGTACTTGATGTACGAGGGGATCGCGACCGAGGCGAGCAGTCCAATGATGGCGACGATGATCATCAGCTCGATGAGACTGAAACCGCGAGCTTTTCTCATATGAATATCTTGTAATGTTTGATACTTGGGATCAAGGGCGTTCGTCGCCGGCGGGTGCTCAGCGGATGACGACGTTGATCTTGTTGTCGATCAGGTAGCCGATCGCGCGCACGCGCTCGTTCTCATCCTGGAGCGTCACGACGTTGATGCCGTTGGCGATGAGCGACTCGAGCAGATCGCGGACGATCTTTTCCTTCGCCTGCTGGTTCGCGGCATTCCACTTCGGGTCGGCGATCACCGCGTTGAGGCTCTTGCCGTCGCGCTTGGCCGACGACATCTTCAGGATCGTCGCGTGCGGCGTCAGGTCGAAGGGCGTGGCCGTCGGGCGCAGCGAGATGAACAGCGCGATCGCGAGGGTGACCAGCGACAGGGGGAAGAGCACGAACGCCGCCTTGCGCAGACGCTGCTGCTTGAGCTGCGCCTGCCTCGCGGCGCTCGGCGTGGGTGCGCTCGGCGTCTTGGCCGGCTCGGCGGGGACGGCGGGCCGCGTCGCGGTGGGGGCGCGATCGCGCTGCGCCTTGTCGGCCTCGGCCTGCTCCTTGTCTGCGGTGATCTTCGCCTGCTCGATCACCGCCAGCACGCGGTCGCGGGTCGCCTGGTCGATGGTGTCGAGGAGCCGCTGCTGCTCGGACGGCGGGATCGCCGACAGCGCGTCGGGCAGGCGCACCTTGACGTCGAGCTTGCTCTCGTAGGAGCGCATGAGCAGCAGGGGCGGCGCGACGGCCTGCGGGGTCAAGCCGGGCTGGTTGCACAGCATCTTCCACGCCGGATCGAGCCGGAGCTCGCCCTCGCGCCACCACTCGGACATTGCGGACGCGAAGAGCGAGCGCAGGGTGTCGATCGTGATGTCGTGCTCGCGCGTCGCAACCTCGGCGCACGTCGCCAGAGCTTCGACGAGAAGCTTCCGCTTTGGCGCGAACGCGTCCTGCACAGCCATGGCGCAGGCATCATTTTCCGATGCATGTGGGCAAGTCAACCGGTCAGATGCGGAAGTGCCGTCGACAGCACCGCGCACTCGGATTAGAGTCGGCCGGTGCTGGATCTCACTCGCTACCCGATCGTGGTCGTCGATGACGAGGTCGACAACCTCGACGCGTTTCGCTTCAACTTTCGGCGCGTCTTCGACATCCACGCGACGTCTTCGATCGATGAGGCGCTCGATCTGTGCCGCACGCTCGATGTGGCGGTGATTGTCACCGATCAACGCATGCCCAAGACGACGGGCCTCGAGCTCCTCGAGCTGGCGCGGCCAATTCGACCCGACGCCGTCGGCATCATCGTGACCGCGTATACCGACGTCGAGGTCTTGATCGAATCGATCAACCTCGGCCGCGTCTACCGATACGTGACCAAGCCGTGGGACAGCAAGGAGCTCAAGGGGATCATCACACAGGCCATCGAGCGCTTTCACCTCCGACGGGAGAACGCTCGGCTGCAGCAGCAACTCCAGGAATACGCGGGCTATCTGTCGCAGCAGATGCATGGCGAGTTCGACTTCGGTCAGATCGTCGGCGAGGCGGCCGCCTTGCGCGAGGTGATGGCCAAGGTCGAGCAGGTCGCGCCGACCGGATCGACGGTGCTGCTGCGCGGCGAGACGGGAACCGGCAAGGAGCTCGTGGCGCACGCGATCCACATCAACTCCCCG
>CAZPEY010000358.1:0-5312 GCA_964585665.1 uncultured Polyangiaceae bacterium
TTCTGCACCTCACCGCACTTGCCGGTCTCGCACATCCGCACGACGCGCGCGAAGAACTCAAGCGCAGTCCCCGTCTGCTTTCGTCGCTGCGCGATGCGCCCGAGGCCTTGCAGCGCCCAGGTCACGTGCGGATGATCGGAGTCGAGCGCCTTTCCCAGATCGCCCTAGCATGCCCAGGTTGTAGTGGCTCGTCGCGCGGTGCGGATCGTCTGGACCCAGCGCTTGGGCGCCGATGCTGGCAACTCCCTGCTACGCGCGGGCGCGCCTGCGAGGGGCGCTGTGGGGACGGCGTCGTAGCCAGCAACGACAGACGCGAACATCACCATGATCGGAGTCGTCTCGCCAACGGTCAAGTCCACGTGCCGGGGGCGGCCCGCCCTGTTTCGAGGGGCGAGCAAGAGGGGTCGATGGCTGGGACGGACGCTGCGGGGGGGACGGCTCACTTGCAGCAGCAGGAGATCTGCTCCTTGCCGTAGGAGGTGTAGCCGAGGTTGGACAGGGGAGTGTCGCAGCTCCCGCCGAGCTTGAGCTGCGTCCCATCGTTGATGCACGCCGCCGTCGAGTAGCCGATCGCCACGATGTCGAACAAGCAGGCTCTGCAGCTCTTGCCGGCGGCGGCGCAGACCTGGCTGCAGGTCTGCGCTTCGTTCACGGTGTTGCTGCAGTGCAGCGTCTCGCCGCACCCTCCGCAGACGCCGTCGCACGCGGACCGGCCCTGTGTGCACGCGAGGGTCACGTCGTGGCTGGGCGTGGCCGCCGCCTTGCCGAGCTTCGTGACGACCGTGACGTAAAACGTCCGCACCGTCGGGAAGCCGAACTCGAGCTTCTGCTTCGAGTTGAGGAGCGCCCAGCTCAGCGTCGTGCTCCAGGTGTTGGTGTCGCTGTACCGCGTGAGCTCGGCGTAGGCGGTGGGCGCCGTCGGATCGCCTCCCAGCACCACGACCTGCTCGATGTCGTCGAGCGAGCCTTCGTAGTCCACGTGGACCGACAGCACGATCGGACCGCTGTCGAGCACGGAGTTGGTCGATACCGGATCCCAGGTAACCGACAAGGCCGGATCGAAGAGATCCGGCTTCGGCTTGGGCTTGGCCAGATCGGACGATGCGAGATCAGGGGCCTCCGCCGTGACCTCGGCGAGATCGGGCGAGACCGAATTCTCGATCGAGTTCTTGTCGCGGTGGGGGTGACGGGTTGGTTCCTGGCAGGCCACGCCGGCACCGAGGAGGGCCGCGACCAACATCATCGTTCCGACGTTTTGGTTCATGCCTAGAAGACACGGCCTACGGGCGCGCGTTGCGGGGGGCGCTCGTGAGTCGAGAACTCGAGGCCGGCTGCAGACTTGGCAGCTTCTCGGCGAGGCGCGTCGATGGCGCTCCAGGTTACTCGAGTCGCACGACCAGATCGGACTCCCGTCACCCGGCGTTGCGACGGAGCGTGGCGGTGATCGACGACAGCTCGAGTCGAAACGGGCCGGCCTGCCGGTCCGAGACGAGCAGTCCGAGGCTACGGACGCGCGCGGGGTCGAGCGCTCCTGCCGCCGGGCGGCCGCGGAAGCGCGGCGCGAAGTCGGTCAGAGCGAGCTCCACCGTCTGCCACGTTCCAGGCGAGGTCGCAAACGCGGCCTGGTACACCAAGCCGTCGAAGCTTTCCGACGTGCGCAGGTTCAGCTTGTAGCGCCGGCCATCTCCGCACACGGCAAGCACGATGGCCTCGCAGCTCGTCAGATCGATCGCCTGGTCGATGCGCCGCACCGACGCGAAGCCGCCGCCCCCTTCGAGCGAGAGGTGGCCGGTGAAGATTCCGACGCCATCGCCCGCGCGCAGGGCGCTCGCCGACCGTCCCCCCATCACGACGTCGTCCGTCGCCCTCCACCGCGCGGCCTCGCTGGGGTCGCGAAAGTCCGCGAGCAGGATCCCGGCCTCCATCAGATCTCGAGGCCGCTCTTGTCGAGCGCCCAGCTCCAGAGTCGCTGTCGCTCGTCGAGCGTGTCGGAGCGTCGCGTGGACGCAAGGCGGTGCAGCGGTCGGGGACGGCGGTCGAGCCAGAAGCGCCCGCTCTCCGCCAGCGGTGCTCCCTCGTCGACGGCCAGCCAGACGAGCGTGTCGGCGCCGTCCGCGGCCGTTCGCAGCAAGGGACCAAGAACGCGCCGAAACCTCGGCAGCGATCGCGCGACACCCGGCGTATCGGCCCACCCCGGGTGCATGGCGTGCACGAAGATCCGATCCGCCGCCAGCCTCTCGGCCCAGAGCTCGACGAGCGTCACCTGGGCGCGCTTGGCGCGGGCGTAGGCGGTGGTGCCATCGTAGTCGGTGGCGGACATCTCGAGGCGGTCCACCGAGAGCGGCTCGCTGTACATGCCCCCTGAAGAGACCCAGAGTACGCGCGCCGGAGCGCCGGCCTTGAGGGCAGGCAGGAGGAGCCCGGTGAGCAGGAAGGGGCCCACCACCTGGCTGGCGATCGTCAGCTCGATGCCCTGGGGACTCGTGCGCCGAACGTCGTCGAGCGCGCCAGCATTGTGGATCAGCACATGGATCGCAGGGTGACGCTCCATGAGCTCCGAGGCGGCGCGCCGAAGCGCCGCGAGGTCTCCGGTGTCCGCGACGACGAAGCCAACCTGCGGGTTGCGCGTCTCTTGCCGCAGCTCGGCGCATGTGGCCTCGGCCTTGGCCGCGTTGCGCGCGAGGATCTCGACGGTCGCGCCCATCTTCGCAAAGGCTCGCGCCGCCTCGCGCCCGAGCCCGGAGGTCGCGCCTGTCATCACCACGACGCGACCGGCGAGGCTGCGCCCCTCGCAGGGGGCCCAGTGGTCCAAGCGCCGACGCAGCGCCGAGCCGATCCGGGTGAAGCTGCCAACGACGCTCCACTCGAGCGCAGCGTCGACGCGGTCGGCCAGGAAGCTCATCGCGCTGCTCCTCTCAAGGCGTAACGGTCGCTCCGCGATCGAGAAGGCGCTCCATGCTCAACGGGCCCGCCACCGAGGACAGCGTGACGTGCGCCGCTGGGGGGAGATAGCCGCGAATGGTGCCGTTGAGCGCCCAGGGGAAGGCGCGCCAGGTGCTCTTCGACCAGTCGGTCGCAAACTTGGCGCGGCCACCGAGCGGCGCATCGACCGTGGTGATTCGAACCGGACGCTCGGCCGTCGTATGGATGCGCGACGCTGCGGAGGCGGCCACGATGCCTCCGGCGCCGTAGGCGACGACCTCGATCTCGTCGATCTTGCCGTTGAACTTTCGCGTCCACGCATCGACGAACAGCCCCAGTCGCCTGGCGCTGTGCTGGAGGTTGTCGTACTGGGACCAGGGGAAGATCTGGATCTGGACGCCTGGTCGCTCGATCAGCGCATCGACCAAGGGGCCCCAGAGCTCGTCGTCGCGTGTGCGATCCGGCACGACGATCACTGCAATCGCTCTTTCCGCCGCGCCCGGCTGTTGGTTGTTCTTGGCGAGAGGTCGCAGCTCCGCAATGGGACGCCCGTATGCGGTCGTCTGCGTCTTCCAGGGCTCATACTCATCGAACGATTCTCGTCGCAGATATTCGTCGGTATAGGGCGGCAGCGGATCGTCTGGCCAGAGCCAGGTCCGCATGCGGTAGAAGTCCGCGAGCTGCTTGGCCCACACGAGGTGCATTGCCTCGGAGACCAAGAGCGCGGTCTTCATTCCGCGTGCTGCCATCATGCCCTTGGCCACCGACAGGTTCGTGACCGTATGACGGGACTCGATCTCGACGAGGATGGCGGCTTTCGGCAGCCCGAGCCCCTCGGCGTAGCGCGCGGTGGCCTCGGCCTCCGGGAACTTGTTGAGCACTGCGCCCCCGGTGAAGAGCACGACCGGCGCCATCCCGCGGCGCCAGGCCTCCACCGCGGCGCGCGCGCGCCGCTGATTGCAGGTCGAGGGAGCGCCGTCGCTTCGCACCGGGCAGCCGTGCACGATGATCAGATCGACGCGAGCGGGGAGCGATTGGTGCAGAATCATCTCGCGCGCGCGTTCGGGCGTTGGCGGTCGCGGCGGAAAGCCACCACAGCCCACCGTCGACACCATCAGCGCGAGGGCAAAGAGCGCCGCGTGGTAAGAGGCTCTCTCGCTTCGTGCTTGGCTCGACGGCGAACAAGGTAGAGGCATCGCGCGCGACCATAGCGACCGCAGATCCCGTTAGCAAGCGACCTTGGGCGCACCAAGATCGCCGCACGATCTGGAGTACAGTCGCCTTTCCATGACGCGCCCCTCGCCGACGACCTGGTGTTTCGTCCTCCTTGGCTGCCTTGCGAGCGCACCTCCCAGCATCGCCGACGGCCAGCAAGCGGCGCCGAGCGGCGGCGCGACGCAGGGTTCCTCACGCCATCCGCTCGCCGATCGGGCCGAGGAGGTATTCTTCAACGCGCTCTTGCGCGAGCCGGCCAAGCGGGACGGCGCCGAGAGGATCTTGATGGCCGCCTTCGCGGCTGATTCTACCGATGCGAGGACCAACCTGCTGCTTGGTCTGCTGCACCTGTGGGTGCTCGCAGAAGGACCTGGCGCGGATGCGCTGGTCCTCGAGCACGCACTGCTCGGCGACTATCATTTCAGCCGCTACGCAAAGCTCAACCCGAGCGATCACCGGCTCGCCAGCTGGCATGTTCCGATCCAGTTGACGCTCGCTGCTGTCGAGAAGACGCCCGGCAAACAGGCGGCGCTGATGTCCGAGTTCCAGGCGGCGTACGATCGGGATCCTGCCTTTCACTCCGTATCGCTGGCGATGCAGAGCTTTCACCGACCCACAGACTCAGCGCAGTTCCGCAACGGACGCGAGCTCTTGCGGCGCGCGCACGAACAATGTGCGCACGCCCAGAACCCGGACTGCATGAACAAGCCGCGGTGGCCCCACAACGTGCAGGGGTTCTCGCTGCTACGCGCCGACTATGCGCTGCGCGCCGGTGATCTGAAGGAGGCCGAGGCGCTGCTTCGTAATGCGCCGCGCGAACCGGGCTGGGCTTCCTTTCCCTTCAAGGTCGAGGTCGAAAAGAGACTCGGCGATCTGCGCGGCTACGCGACCCGCCTCGCCAATGGCGATCCAGCAACGCCCATGGTGACCGATCCCGGCAGCGGCATCGGTTGTCAGGTATGCCATCGGGCAGAGTAGGTTGCGATCCGAGGACCGATCGCTCCGCACAGGGGGGCGCAGTGCTTCGACGAGATGTTCGAGCCGCGCTTCTGAGCACGCGTCGCCTCCTGGCCGCATCGAGCGTCAAGCGATCGAAGGTCGCTCCGGCTCCCGACTGCGGTACGCGTCGAGCAAGAACAGTCCCATCAAGAGGTTGATGATCGACATCGGTGCCA
>CAZPEY010000359.1:0-3009 GCA_964585665.1 uncultured Polyangiaceae bacterium
CTCGCCCGCGCTCGTGCATGGCGGGCCGTTCGCCAACATCGCGCACGGCTGCAACAGCGTCGCCGCGACGCGCCTCGCGCTGCGCCGCGCTGACTTCGTCTTCACCGAAGCCGGCTTCGGCTTCGATCTGGGCGGCGAGAAGTTCCTCGACATCAAGTGCCGCCTCACCGGCCTGTGGCCCGACGCGATGGTGCTCGTCGCGACCCTGCGCGCGATGAAGTACCACGGCGGGGTTCCAGCGGCCGAGGTCGCCAAGCCCAACAGCGAGGCGCTGCGCCGCGGCCTCGCCAACCTCGAGAAGCACGTCGAGAACGCCCGCTTCTTCGGGCTCGAGCCGGTGGTGGCGATCAACGTCCACGCCGTCGACACCAAGGAGGAGCTCGCCGAGCTCGAGGCGCTCCTGCGCGAGCGCGGCATCGAGCACGGCCTCGCCAACGTCTACGGCGAGGGCGGCCAGGGCGCGCTCGCGGTCTGCGAGAAGGTGATCGGCCGCGCTACGACGAGCACGCCGCAGCCGCGCTACGTGTACGAGCTGTCCGATCCGCCGGTCGAGAAGATCCGCAAGATCGCGACCACGATCTATGGCGCCGACGGCATCGAGGTGCAGTCCGCGGCCAAGGCGAGCCTCGACCGCGCCCAGAAGCTCGGCTTCGGCGAGGCGCCGATCTGCATGGCCAAGACCCACCTGTCGCTGTCCGACGACGAGAAGCGGGTCGGTCGTCCGACGAACTTCAAGATGAACATCCGCGACGTGCGCATCTCCGGCGGCGCCGGGTTCCTCGTCGCGCTGACCGGCGAGCTGCTCACCATGCCGGGGCTGCCCAAGATCCCAGCCTCGGTCGGCATCGATCTGACCGACGCGGGCGAGATCGTTGGAGTCAAGTAGCTTGACGTTCTGGCGCACGCTCCTCGTCGCGGTCGCGCTCGGCACCGGCGGCTGCGTCGGCGACGCGCCGCGCGAGCTCGATGCGCTCCTCCACTACTTCTGGGACGAGTTCGAGAGCGCGCCCGCCGTCCTCCAGCCGGCGGTGACCAACCTGCACGCAGCGCTCGCAGGCGACGACCTCGGCTCGCGAAAGGACGGCACGATCAAGGATCTCGATCAGGCCGCCGTCGCCAAGCTCGCGATCGCCAAGCAGCCCAAGACCAGCGACGCCAGCGGCTTCTTCGTCGGCCGCAAGTTCGAGTGCGCCTTTCCGCAGCTCGAGAAGATCTCCTACTGGCTCGATCAGAAGGATCTCTACGGATCGTCGGCCTACGAGAGCTACTGGCGCGCCTACACCAGCAGCCTCGACGACTACCTGGCGCGCACCAGCGACACGCTCACCTGGGACAGCCAGTACACGACCAAGATCGGCGTCGCGACCTTCACCGCAAAGAACCAGAACACCATGCGCTACGTCGACGGACCGCCCGGCCTCGGGCCGGTGTTGCTGCGACGCTCCTGGCTCCCCGAACCCGCGGACGCGCCGAGCGGCAGCTCGTTCAAGCAGGACTACCAGCTCGAGGTCTACTACCGCCGCAGCGACGGCAACATCGTGCACGCCTACGCGATCTGGCGCGACATGAACGTCGGCGGCATCGGCGACGAGCAGGACTTCTTCGCCGGCATCATGATTCAGCAGATGGCCGAGTGGGACGACAAGACCCAGGGCCTGTGCAAGGACAACCGACCGTGAAGCTCGTACTGCAAGGAACGACCACGCTGCTGACCGGCGCCTCGGCCGGCATCGGTCACGAGCTGGCCAAGCTGCTCGCCCCCAAGGTGGCGCGGCTCATCCTCGTCGCGCGTCGCGTCGATCGGCTCGAGCAGCTCAAGCAGGAGCTGACGACCAGGCACCCACAGCTCAGGGTCGACCTCGAGCCGTGCGACCTCGCCGACCTCGCGGCCGTCGCTGCGCTCTGTGACCGACTCGCGGCGGCTGGCACCGAGGTCGACGTCCTCATCAACAACGCCGGCGTCGGCGATCTCGGCCTCTTCGAACGGTGCGACCTCGAAAAGCAGCTCTTCATGATCAGGCTCAACTGCGAGAGCCCGATCGTGCTGACGCGGCGCCTCCTGCCCGGCATGATCGCCCGCCGCCGGGGTGGTGTGCTCAACATCTCGAGCGGCTTCGGCCTGGCGTTCCTCCCCGGCATGGCGGGCTATATCGGCAGCAAGCACTTCATGACAGGCTTTACCGAGTCGCTACGCTGCGAAGCCGCCGGCACTGGCGTCGTCATCACCCAGTCCTGCCCTGGCCCCGTGCGCTCGGAGTTCGCCGACAACGTCGGCAACTTCACCGGGCAGAATCCTCCAGGCATCGTCGAGATCGACGCGCTGACCTGCGCGCGCCAGTCACTCGCCGCCTTCGAGCGCGGCCGGGCGCTCATCGTCCCCGGCTTCGTGATCTGGTTGCTGATGCTGTTGAACGCGCTGACGCCGCGCTTCGTGCAGCGCCTCGCGTACTGGCCGCTGGCGCGACTGCTGCGAAAGAAGCAGCTCGCCGCGCCTGCTGCCTAGCGCGCGCCCATCAATTCCGAGGAGATGCTCGATGCCGCCTGCGCCCCTTTCCCTTCGAGAGCTCGCGGCGTGCCTCCTCGCGTTCCTCGCCGCCTGCTCGACCGTCGATCACAGCCTCGACGAGGCAGCGCGACGCGCCACGCTCCAGTGCCAGGCGCTGGCCGCCTGCCAGGCCGCTCTCGACGCGGGTGTCACTGCGCCGAGCTCGTGTGAGGCGCAGACCCTGCACGTCGTGCAGCTCTGCAGCAACGGCTGCATCACGACGCGGTGGTCGATCCACGACGGAGCGCTCGACGGCGGCACGCCGATTCCAGCCCCGTGCCGCTGCACGAGCGACGAGGACTGCGCCCCCGAGGTTCGCCGCTGCGACGCGACCTCGGGTGCGTGTGTCACGAACTGAGCGCAGCGTGTAGAGTTCGAGGTCGTGAAGCTCTCGCTGCAGCTCGGTCGCGCTCTGTCGGCGCTCAACGGCTTGGTGGGCGATCGGCTGAGCGAAGCGCGCTCGC
>CAZPEY010000359.1:3019-5306 GCA_964585665.1 uncultured Polyangiaceae bacterium
CATCGACGGCGAGGTGGCGCTGCCCCCTGGCCCGGTCGCCTTGCCCTCGCCGCGCGTCGCGCTCTTCGTCCACGGGCTGATGGACCGCGAGAACACCTGGTTCTTCGACGACGGAGGCTACGGGGAGTGGTTGCGGCGTGACCTGCAGGTGGCGCCGCTGTACCTGCGCTACAACAGCGGTCGCGCCATCGCGGACAACGGCCTCGAGCTGGCGCACCTCGTCGAGCGAGCGCTCGGGAATCGCGCGGATCCCGTCGAGCTGACGCTGATCGGCCACTCGATGGGCGGGCTCGTGCTGCGTTCGGCGTGCCACCACGCCAGCGTGCTCGGCCACCGCTGGTTGAGCCGCGTCCGCCGCTCGGTCTACCTCGGCACGCCCCACCACGGCGCGCCACTCGAGCGCGCCGGCCGAACCTTCACTGCGCTGCTCGATCTGGCGCACGAGGTGGTCGGCGATCCGGTGACGCGGCTCATCGCCGACCTCGGCAACCTGCGCTCGGCGGGCATCCAGGACCTCGGCGACGCAGATCTGCGCCACGAGGATCGTCAGCGACGACAGCGGACCTACGCGCTGCGCGATCGCGACCACCCGGTGCCGCTCCTGCCCGAGTTCGATCACTTCCTCATCGCCGCGACGCTGACCGATGAGCCGTGGCTGCGCGATCTGTTCGGCGACGCGATCGTGCCGCTGCACTCGGCGACCGCCAAGCAGCTCGAAGCGCCGTCGCTGCCGGCCAGCCACATCACGATCTTGCGCGGCATGACCCACACCGCGCTAAGCCACGATCGCCGCGTCTACGCACAGCTCCACGCGATCTGCAGCCAGGAGCCTTGAGAGTCCATGTCCACCAATCAGTGGTTGTCCGTCGAGGTCCGGCACGTCGCACCGGCCAAGGAGGCGGCGGTGCGGGAGGCGATCACCACCCTGCTCGTCGACGAGGGCCTCGCGTCCGACTTCTATCCACGCAACGGCCTGCGCCATGTCATGCGCATGGCGCTCGTCGACGGCGGCCTCATGCTCCACGCCTGCTCGGATCACCCGGTGATCATCGCTGGCAGCTCGTCGCGCTTCGTCGAGCGCCTGGACGGCGCGCTCAAGCAGCGTGCGACGCAGGCCAACGGCGGAGCGTGTGACGCGCTCTTTCGGGCGACGGACGGCGACGAGCTGCTGGACGCCCCGTTCGAGCGCTGCGTTCACGCCGTCGAGAACTTGCGCGTCGACGAGGTCGAAGGGCTGCGCGGTCGTGGGCTCGCGCCGATCCTCGACGCGCTGCTCGCGCACTACGATCGGCTGCCCGCCTGGGAGCAGCGCGACGAGATGTTCCACCTGCTCTGCGATCAGCCCGCCGACCGCCTGCGCGCGCTCTGTGGCGACATCCTGCGTGCGCCGCCGGCGAGCGATCTGACGCCGCGCCACTACGCGCATGCCCACGCGCTCGCCGTGCTCCTCGGCCCGGCCGCCGCGGGGGAGAACTTCAACCTCGATGTCGCGCGCACCGCCCGCCTCGTCGATCGCGTCCGCAAGGGGCAGTCCGTCGCCGACGCGCTCGCCGCTGAGCGGGGCGGGACCGGCCCGAGTCTGCTGCGCGCTGCGCCGAGCTACAAGGACGCCGACGCGCCCGCCTATCGCAAGCGCGACGCGCTGCTGCTCTCCTGGCGGCACTCCGACGTGATCGCCGAGCTCGAGGACGTCTTCGAGAAGCGCGGCTGGAGGACCGGCGGCCTGCTCTGGCGCGAGCTGCTGCGTCTGCACTGCGAGGCGCGCGGTCTGCTCGATCGCTGGGACTCGCTCCTGCCGAGCGCCAGCCCCGAGGAGCTGCGCCTCGACAACGGCCTGCAGTGGATCGTCGAGGAGCTGCGCGCCCTGGTCGTCGAAGGGCCGCGCCTCGAAGAGCTGGTGCCACGCGCCTCGGCCGTGCTCGCCGAGCAGGAGGCCGCGTACGCGAAGCTCGATCCGCTCTTCGCCCTGCCCTGGGACGCCCTGCTCGATCACCTCGACAAGAGCCCGCCGACGCCCGACGAGCTGCTTCGCCTGGCGCGCCACCCCGAGAGCTACGTCCACGAGGCGCTGCTCGACCGCGATTACGACCTCCCGGACGAGGCGATGGCGCTCCTCAAGCAGAGCTCGTCGCAGCGCGTCCGCGGCTGGTTCGCCGACGACTGACCGCGAACCGACCCACCCGAACCGACCACCCCGATCGGATCAAAAAGAAGACCCGCGCCAGTTGCCCGGCGCGGGTCGTCAGGTGTCTTGGCCATGGCCTGTTGCGCTCTCCGAGGGGTGTTC
>CAZPEY010000360.1:0-2954 GCA_964585665.1 uncultured Polyangiaceae bacterium
GAGCGCGCGGCTGAAGACGCTGCGGCCGACGACCAGCGCCGCCGGTCCGAATCGGAAGCCCTGACGCAAGGGCCAGGTGCGCAGCGGCCACGGCCAGCACTGCGCGAACTGATGACCGTTGATCGCTCCCCACAGCTCCAGCGGTGCCGTGCCCTCGCAAGCGGGTGGTGTCGCACGCACCACCTCGACCCCGTTCCGACGCAGGCGCTCGAGCAGACGATCGAGCGCGACACGCGTCTCGTGAACGGCGCGCACACCGCACAGGGTGTCGGTGAAGGCGATGCGACGCGGCATGCGTGCGCTCGGCGCGTGAGCGCTCGCCGTGAGCACGTCGAGTTCGAGCGCCAGGTCGTCGACACAGCGGCCCATCGGTCCGACCACCACCATGTCCAGGTGGACGCGCTGCGATTCGGGCGGCCCGTGACCCTCGACCGGCACCAGTCCCTCGCTCGTCTTCAGCCCGAAGGTCCCGCAGAAGTGGCTCGGCACGCGGATCGAGCCCGCGAGGTCGGCGCCGAGTTCGAGGCAGGTGAAGCCGAGCGCGAGGGCGACTGCGGCACCACCCGAACTGCCTCCGCAGGTGCGCGTGGGATCGAGCGGGTGGTTGGTCACCGCATGGCGAGGGTGGCGCGTCTGCCAGTCGTAGCCGGCGAGCGGAAGCGTGGTCTTGCCGAGGATCACCGCGCCGGCCGCGCGCAGCTTGGCGACCGAGGTACCGTCATAGGGGGGCACCCAACCGGCGAGGATCTTCGACCCGGCGGTCGTCTCGAGATCGCGGGTGACGAAGATGTCCTTGAGGCCGACCGGCACGCCGGCGAGCGGACCGAGCGGCTCGCCACGCGCGACCTGATCGTCGACCGCAGCGGCGGCGGCGAGCGCGCCCGGTTCGTCGACGCGCAGGAACGATCCGAGCGCGCCGTCATAGGCCGCGATGCGGGCCAGGAAGTGTCGCGTCACCTCGACGGCGGAGAGGGCGCGGCGCGCGATCGCGCTCGCCAGATCGGCGACCGAGAGCTCGTGGATCGCGCTCATCCCGAGCCCTCGACCACCTTGGGGACGACGAACAGCGGGCCATCGTGGCGCGGCGCATCGGCCAGCGCCTCCGCGGGTGTCAGCTGCGTCCCGACGACGTCCTCGCGCAGCCGGCACTCCTGGACGACGGCGTGGGTCATCGGCGCGATGCCCTCGACGTCGAGGGCGGCGAGCTGCTCGACATAGCCCAGGATCGCCGACAGCGACTTGCCGACCTGGTCGACCTCGCTCTCGTCGAGATGCAGGCGCGCGAGCAGCGCGGTCTGCAGCACTTCGTCTTTGGACAAGCTCACGAGGCGCAATCTACTCTCAGGGCGCGCCGCCGTCGACTGCCGGAGCGGGCAAGGTGGCCCGATAGATGTCGATCGACTCGGGGCCGGCGATGACATCGAGGATGACGTCGCTGGTGCCTGGGATGAGCTGGAAGTCGGTGGCCGCCTCAGCGACCCACCGCTGCTCGCGGCGCTCGGTGTCGACGAGCACGACGCGGTTCTGGACGCCGCGGAAGGCGACGTTGGCGGTCGCGAGCAGGCGACCGTCGTCGAGCTCGGTGTACTTGCGCACGTTTCGCAGTAGGCGCAGCGGGTTGCCCCCGGGGACGGTCGCGGTCAGCAGATCGCCAGCACCCGACGGCAGCGCGGCGTGCTCGATCCAGAAGACGCGCGACAGATCTCGCTTGTAGCGCGCCGCCCGTCCACGCTCCATGAACTGCCAGCTGCCGACGAAGCCAGTGCCGGCGCCGTTCGAGTAGCGGCTCGAGGGATCGCTCGAGACCAGGATGTGCTCGCCGCCCTCACCGTCGACGGTGATGTGGAGCAAGCGGCGCGGCGACGGATCGAGGAGCTCGGGGGTGGCACCCTCGACGACCGCGATTCGGTAGAGCTTCTGATCGACGCCATAGTAGATGTGCTCGTCGGTGATGCCGAGCTGCGTGAAGTCGGTGGCGCACGGCCGCGCGTCGAAGACGGTCTTGGTCTTGCCGTCGAAGCTCATCGCGAACAGGCCGTCCGCGCCACAGACGAAGACGCGCTCCTGCGACGCCTGCGACCAGATCACGCCGGCCATCTTGCCGAGCGCTACCTCCGTCACCGCTGTCGTCGAGTACAGCGTCACGTTCTTGTCGGCGTCGCGCAGCACCAGCCGCTGCGCGTCTCCCTCGCCGGTGAAGAAGAAGGTCATGCCGGACAGCGGATCGATCGGCTCGACGCCGCTCGGCAGCGGGATCTTGCGGCGGAAGCTGCCGTCGAGCCGTAGCAGATCGTACTCGGTGACGTCAGCGTCCTGCACGACGTAGAACATCACGCGGTCGTCGTCCGACGGGAACAGCAGCGCCGGGCCGTTGGGCACGAGGAAGTTCCGCGCCCCGTCGAGGTCGCCGACCTCGAGCACGTTGAGTCGCGTCGCGGTGTTGTCCGGGCCGCCACCCGCGTCCTCCTTGGTCAGCACGAAGAAGGCGTAGGTCGAGATGTACACCTCGGCGGCCAGGACGTAATAGTCGAGGGCTTCGCCGACGAGGCGCTGCACGCGCAGGCCGAGGCCGGGACCTGCGTCGGTCTCGATCGGCTCGTTGAACACGACGTACGGGCGCTCGCTGCGATCGTAGACGAACGTCGAGCGCGACGCGGGCGCGCTGTTGAGCTTGGTCATGGCGCTCTTGGGCAGCGGCGCCCCGACGGTAGGCAGGTCGCCGCCGAGGTCGTCCCACTGGAACTGGCAGCCCGCCACGGCGAGGCCGAGCAGGAGCGACAGGAGCGTGGGGAGGTGAGCGCAACGACGCACGACTCACTCTACCAGCGTCGGGGCGCGCTGGGTCCAAGATCGGCATTGATCAAAACCCGGGGCGGATCGATCGTAGCGACCATGGGGAAGAAGCAGAAGCACACGAGCGACGAGGACAAGGCGGCGCGCAAGGCCGAGAAGGA
>CAZPEY010000360.1:3054-5299 GCA_964585665.1 uncultured Polyangiaceae bacterium
GCCAAGGCGACCAACGGCGACGGAAAACCCGCCAAGCCACCGTCGCTGCTCGAGCGTCGCCTGGCGGCGCTGTCGCTCGATGCTGCCGTGACCGATCCGACGATGCCCGTCGCCCAGGCGCTGCTCGAGGCGGATCGGGTCCATCGCGAAGCCAAGCGGGCGCGGGATCGCTTCGCCAAGCTGGCCGGCTTCGATCTCGAGCACCTCGATGGCCTGCGCGAGCTCGCCGGCGCCCTCGACGACGCGGAGGATGCGTGGAAGCGGCTGCGCCTCGACAAGAAGTCTTCACCGCTCGGGCTCGAGCGACGCGAGGCCGAAGATCTGCGCGCTGCGGCCATCGCCTCGGGACGATATCTGCTGCGCCACGACGCTGCGGCGCAGGCTGAGCTCGATCACATTCAGGAGGGCGAGGGCCTCGCTGACCTGATCCAGGATCTCCGCGACCTGCAGCGCTTCATCGCGTCGCATGGCGAGGCGTTCGCCGAGGATCTGCACCTCCCCGACGGCGCGTCGACCCGAATGGGGGAGCTCGCCGAGCTCCTCGCCGCGGGGGCGGACAACGACGAGGGCAATCGCGCCCAGGTGCATCGCAACCGCTGCTTCTGGGTCCTGCAGCACGCCGTCGGCGAGGTGCGCGCGGCGGCACGGTACCTGTTCGCCGACAAGCCCAAGCGCCTGGCGGTGTTCGCAGCCGCCTACGCCGCGCGTCGGCCCGCGACGCGCGCTGCCGCTGCCACGCCCGCTTCACCCCCAGCTTCGCCTCCCCCAGCCGCCTCGCCTGCCACCCCGTAACAAGGGCATTCCACCGTCGCTGATTGGCTCCTCTTGCTGCGCTCAGCGAGTGCGCGTATCGTGGCCGCCATGGATGATCTCGAGAGCACGATGGCCATCGAGGTGCTGCAGGGCGTCGAGGCGATTCGGCGCCGGCCAGCGATGTTTCTCCAGGGCAAGGACAGCAGCGAGCGGTTGCACTGGCTCGTCGGTCAGGTCCTGCGCGCCGCGGCGCTGCCGACGCACCGCAACGGGGCGCGGCGCATCGTCGTCACGCTCTACAAGGACGAGGGCCTGTCGATCCTCGACGACGGCGTCGGGCTCCCCGTCGAGCCGGTCGAGTACTCGGGCGTCCACCACCCGCGCCTCCACGTCATGATGATGACGCTGTTCACCGGCAGCCAGCCGACGCCCGAGTTCTACGATCTGTGGGGCTACCTGTTTCTCCTCGGTCCGATCGTCGCCGCCTGCAGCAAGAAGCTGACGATCAAGACGATTCGCGCCGGCGCGGCCTACCGCGTGTCGTTCGAGGAGGGCGGCCTGACGGGCTTGCTCGGCCGCGCCTATGGCACCGAGGAGCGCGGCACCCGCCTCACCTTCTCGCCGAGCCCGACGCTGTTCGAGGGCAAGACCTTCGACCTCGGGCGCCTGCAGGAGATCGTCAAGCAGACGCGGCTCGAGTCGGGCGTCGACATCTCCCTCGAGGTTCAGCCCAGCTGCCGCTGGGACTGAGGCCGCCTTCCCGTCGAACCCTGGCGGGTCCTACTGGAGCTTCTTCTCGGCGAGCTCGAGGCTGCGCTGCGCCTCTTCGTTGTCCGGATCGAGGCGGAGGGCTCGTCGGTATTCGTTGGCCGCGTCGCGGACGCGGCCGATCTTGTAGTAGGCCTGCCCGAGGAGAACGATGTAGCGCGGGCGGTTCGGTGAGGAGCGAAGCGCCTGCTTGAGGTAGCCGGCGGCGGCGCTGTAGTCACCTTGCTCGAAGGCGACCTCGCCGAGGCCGGCTAGCGCGTCGGCGCTGTTCGGATCGGCCTCCCGCGCCTTGTTGAACTGCGCCTGCGCGCCACCGAGATCGCCCGACGCGAGCTTCTGCCGCCCCAGCTTGACCAGCCCCTCGGCCTGACGTGGGTTGCCGGCGACGGGCTGCTCGGCGAACGGATCTTTGAAGCCGGCTGGCAGCGCCTTGCCGGGCTTGGCGGGCGCGGAGGGCTTGAGCTCCTCGAGGGCCTGCTTGGTCGGCGCGACCTTGGTGGCCTTGACGTCCTTGGTCGCCTTGCCGTCCTTGCCTTCCTTGGTCGGCGTGGCGACGGCGGCGGGCGGCGCGGCGTGCTCGTGCTTCTTGTCCTCGTGGCGCGGCGGCTCCACCTTAGGCTCGGGCCTTGGCGGCGCGACAGCGACGGGGGCCGGCGCGGGTGTCGGCGCGACGGCGACGGGCGCGGGTGTCGGCGCGACGGCGACGGGCGCGGGCGTCGGCGCG
>CAZPEY010000361.1:0-5273 GCA_964585665.1 uncultured Polyangiaceae bacterium
CGGCGACCTGGCCGGCGCGGTCGAGCACCTGATGGCGGCCGCCGAGTCTCCCGATCTCGAGCCCGGGCGCGCCGCCTCGTGCGCCGTCGAGGCGGCCGATCTGCTGCTCAAGGAGGGCGACGCCACGACGGCCGAGCGGCTCTACCAGCTCGCGGCGTCGATCGACTCGTCGCACCGGCCGGCGCTCGAGGGACTGTCGCGCCTGGCCGAGGTGCGCGGCGAGCACGAGCGCCACTCCGATCTGCTCGGCCGCGTCTCGGCGCTCGCGCTCGATCGCAAGGAGCGCGCCCAGCTCCTGTGGAAGCGCGGCCAGCTCCTGCGCGAGCACCTCGATCGCGACCTTGATGCCTACCGGGCCTTCAAGGAGGCGGTGGCGGTCGACCCGACGCTGCGGCCGGCCATCGTCGAGCTGCGCAAGATGGCGGAGGAGCGCGCCGACTGGGCGGTGGCGATCGAGCAGTATCGACGCGAGATCGGCCTGGCGCAGGACACGACCGAGCGCTCGCGCCTGTACCACGCGCTCGGCGAGCTGTACGAGCTGCGGCTCCTCGACGTCCCCGAGGCGCTGACCGCCTATGAAGAGGCGGCCGACCTGCTGCCCCCCGACAACACCGAGAGCGGTCCCTGGGAGCGCCTCGTGCGCCTCTACGCCGAGCAGGGACGCCTCCACGACGCGGCCGAAGCGGGCGTCGAGCTGGCGCGGACCTTCGTCCGCACCGGCGATCAGGCCGCCGCCGCGCACGTCCTGCTCCGCGCCGCGACGCTCTTCCAGCGCTCGTCGGACACCACCTCGGCGCGCCGCGTCCTCGACGAGGTCGCCGGCTTCGGCGGCGAGTACTCGACCAAGGCGCACGCCGCGATCGTCGCGCTGCTCGACGAGACCGCCCCGCTCCAGCTCCAGCACGAGCTCATCGACCAGCTGAAGAGCGAGCCGGAGGGGCCGCCGCGCCTCGAGCTGCTGCAGCGCCTGCTCCAGGTCTCCGCCCGCCTCGGGGACGACAACGAGGTCGATCTTCGCGCGCAGGAGATCTTGCTCCGCAACCCCACCGATCCGCAGGCCTTCGCCGAGCGCAAGCGCCTCTTGCAGAAGCGCAACGACTTCGAGGGGCAGGCGTCGCTGTGGCGGTCGCGCGCGCCGCACATGCAGGACTCGCTCGCGCGCGCCTCGGCCTACTTCGAGGCCGGACGCCTCGCCGAGCAGAAGCTGCGCTCGGCGGCGCAGGCGGCCCAGGACTACGAGCGCGCGATCGCGGCCGACTCGACCTTCCTGCCGGCGCTCGACGCGCTCGCCGATCTGCTCTACCGCTCGCGCCAGATGGATCGGGCGCGGGAGCTCTACGCGCGGCTCGCCGAGCTCGGTTCGTCGCTGGGGCACGACGAGATCGCGCTGCGCCGCGCCCGCCTCGCCAAGGAGGCGGGTGATCTCGAAGAGGCGCGCGCGCTGTTCACGCTCGCCTCGCGGCTGGCGCCGAGCCGCCCCGAGCCGCACTTCGAGCTCGCCGAGCTCGCGCAGCAGCGCGGCGACACCGCAGCGGAGTACGCGTCGCGGCGCATCGGCCTCGACCTGCTGCCGCCCGAGGAGCTCGAGCGCCTGACCCAGGAGCGGCTCCGCACCGCGCGGCTGGCCCGCGATCTCGGCGAGAGCGGGCCGGCGCGCAACTACTTCGAGCTCGTGCTCGCCGTCGATCCAGCGCGCAGCGACGTCCTCGAGGAGCTGGTGCGGCTCTACGAGCAGCTCGGCGAATACGCCGAGGCGGCGGGCGCCTACGAGCGCGCCTCGCAGCTCCTCGATGATCCGAAGCGCCGCGCCGAGATGCTCTTCCGGCGCGGCGAGATCCTGCGCAGCCGCCTCGGTCAGGTCGAGGCGGCCAACGACGCCTACCTGAAGGCGGCCGACCTGCACCCCGGCCACGCGCCGACGCTGCGACGGCTCATCGCCTACTACTACTCCGAGGGTGACTACGCCGGGCTCGCCGACGTGTTCCGCGATCTCGACCAGCTCGGCGCCGGCCCAGGGGAGCTCGGCATCGAGGCGGCGCTCGGCCTGGCGCTCAACGGAGACGGCTCACTCGCGGACTTCCTCCTGCAGCAGATGCAGCCGCAGCCGGCAACCCTGGCCGCGGTGCTGGGCCAGGCGCGGGTCCGCCTCCTCGAGCGCCTCGATCCGGCGATCGCCGCCGCATGTCGCGCCCTCGGCGGCGGCAAGCGCGGCGAGGATCTGCTCGCGGCCGCGCTGCGAGATCGGCTACGCAGCCGCCCGACGGAGCTCGGGGCGCACCTCATCCTGGGGCGTATCTACGACACCTCGGGCGAGACGAGCCGGGCTCAGCTCCACTACGGCATCCTGGCGTTCGTCGACGACACGCACCCCGCGGCGATCCGGCTCACCGAGCTCGGCACGCCCGCGCCGCTGCCGATCCCGCCGCAAGAGCTCGTCCACCCGTCGGCGCGCAGCACCGTGCGCGATGCACTCACCGCGCTGTCGCCGTACCTGACGGGCTTCCCCCCGGCGCCGGTCGATGCGCACAGCGATCCGATGTGGGCCGAGCGGCTGCGTCCGGTCGGCGCCGCCTTCGGCCTCGATCGCTTCGAGGTCGCGATCGCCCACGATCTCCTCGATCCCGCCTGGCCGGCCTGGCTCGAGCCGTCCACCCCGCCGCGCCTCCTCTTGACCCGCCACCTCTTGATCGACGAGGCGGCGGCGCGCTTCGCGACGGCGCGCGCGCTGCACGCGCTGTCCGCCGGCCTGCCGCTCGTCGAGGGTCGCGTGCCCGAGGACGTGATGGGCCTGGTGCGCGCCGCAGCGCAGATGTTCGGCGTCACCACGGAAGCACAGGGACCCTTCGTCTCGGCGTGGCTCACCGAGCTCGGCGCGATCGGGCTGCGGCCTTCGTCGCTGCCGCCGCCAGCGCGGGCGCGCATCGAGATGACGCTGCGCGAGTGCCTCGCCGATCGATCCGCGCTGGCCGCCGCCTCGGCCTACTGCGCCGCCGAGCGCCTGACCGCCGATCGCGTCGCCCTCGCAGCGACGGGCGACTACCGCGCCGCCCTCGTGACGCTCGGGCCCGCCGAGGCGACGACCCCCGCATCCCGCGCCCGCGCGCTGCTCGAGCACCCACCGCTGTCGGAGCTCCTGTCGTGGATCATGGCGCGCGCCGAGATCGGAAGCTGATGCGCCTTGACGCCCTGCTCGGCCTCGGGTTGATCCCGGCCCTGCTGTGCGTCGGCTGCGGCGGCGCGAGCAGCGACTCGGTGTTGCCGACGCCGACGCTGGGCGTAGCGCAGAGCATCGTCCCCGGCGCGACGCTGCCCACCGAGTACACGACGGTCGCCGGCCCGTCGAACAACAACCTCGACGTGGTCCGCCACGAGGGCGCAGTGTACCTGGCGCTGCGGACCAGCCGCGATCACTTCGCCTCCGACGCATCGCGCATGCTGGTGCTGCGCTCCGTCGACGAGCAGACCTGGACCTTCGAGGCGATGTTCTCGACGGGCACCGACGTCCGCGAGCCGCGCCTGCTGTCGCACAAGGGCCGCCTGTTCCTCTTCTACGCCAAGCTCGGCACCGACCCGGGCAAGTTCGAGCCGCAGGGGATGTTCCTGTCCGAGCGCAAGGGCGAGCGCGACTGGACGACGCCGACGACGTTCTACGCGCCGACCGAGAACTTCATCCCGTGGCGCGCCAAGGTGCGCGACGGCCGCGCCTGGCTGATCGCGTACCGCGGCGGCGAGCACATCTACGATCTGTCGGGCCTCCCGATCGACGTGCAGCTCCTCGTCTCCGACGACGGCGCGACGTGGGCGCCGTTCGACGCGCAGCACCCGACGGTGCAGTCGGGCGGCGGCTCGGAGACCGACTTCGACTTCGACTCGAAGGGCGATCTGTACGCCGTGGTGCGCAACGAGGCGGGCGACGCCACCGGCTGGGGCAGCAAGATCTGCACGGCCAAGCGCGGCGCGCTCGCCGACTGGCGCTGCGCGCACGACCCCAAGAAGTACGACTCGCCGCTCGTCTTCCGACGCGGCGAGGGGGCGCACGAGCGCATCCTGCTCATCGGCCGTCGCAACGTCACCGACACCGGCAACTACGAGCAGAACCCCGGGGCGCCCTGGAGCGTCATCGAGACGCTGTCGAACCTCGCCAAGTACTCGCTCGCACCCAAGCGCTGCGCCCTGTGGCAGGTCGATCGGGCAACGCTGTCGGTCCGCTTCGTCCTCGATCTGCCGGGCCAGGGCGACACCTGCTTCGCCTCGGTCCTCGCCGACGAGAGCAACCCGAATCGCCTGATCGTCTACAACTACTCCTCGCCGGTCGACGGGGATCCGAGCATCGACTGGGCCACCGGGCAGATGGGCGAGACACGCATCTATCGCGTGACGCTCGATTTTGCTACCGAGTAGCCCGTCATGCAGAAGGCGAAGGCAAAGCCCCAGTACTGGCTCGTCAAGAGCGAGCCCTTCAAATACGCGTGGTCGCAGCTCGAGAAGGACGGCCGCGCCGTCTGGGACGGCGTGCGCAACTTCGAGGCGCGCAACAACCTGCGCGCGATGCAGAAGGACGACCTCTGCTTCTTCTACCACTCGAACGAGGGCAAGGAGATCGTCGGCATCGCCAAGGTGGTTCGCACCGCCTACCCCGATCCGACGGCGACCCCCGAGGAGGGCGACTGGTCGGTCGTCGATGTTGCACCGCACAAGAAATTGCAGCAGCCGGTGACGCTCGCAGCGATCAAGGCCGAGCCCCGCTTGGCGAACATGTCGCTCCTGCGGCGCAGCAGGCTGTCGGTGACGCCCGTGGAGCCCGCGGAGTGCAAGGTCCTCCTCGAGCTCGGCAAGACCAAGCTGTGAGCCGCCCTCTCTCGGCCCGCCTCCCCGCCTCCGGCGTGCTCGGCAGCGACGAGCTCCTCGCCGAGTTCCTCGACTGGACGAGCGAGGCGGGCTTCCCGCTCTACCCGGCCCAAGAGGAGTCGATCCTCGAGCTGGCCGCCGGCAAGCACGTCATCCTGTCGACGCCGACCGGCTCGGGCAAGTCGCTCGTCGCGCTGTTCGTCCACTGGCAGGGCCTCTGCCAGCAGAAGCGCTCGGTCTACACCAGCCCGGTCAAGGCGCTGGTCAACGAGAAGTTCTTCGCGCTGTGCGGCGCGCTCGGCGCCGACAAGGTCGGCATGATGACCGGCGACGCGACGATCAACCGCGACGCGCCGGTGCTGTGCTGCACCGCCGAGATCCTCGCCAACCTCGCGGTGCGCGGCTTCGCCGAGGCCGACGACGGC
>CAZPEY010000362.1:0-5267 GCA_964585665.1 uncultured Polyangiaceae bacterium
TCATGAAGGAGAACCTCGAGCTGATGGCGTCCCGCGGCATGACCATCCCGGTCATCTGCGGCGGCGCGGCGCTCAACCGGGGCTACGTCGAGGGCGCCCTGCAGGACGCGTACAAGAGCGGCGAGGTCTACTACGGCGTCGACGCGTTCACCGGGCTGTCGCTGATGGACGAGCTGTGCGGCCACCAGCCGACGCGCAAGCTCACCGGTCCGGGGCGCAAGCGCGCGCGCGCCATCTTCGAGTCACGCGAGGAGCGCGAGCAGAAGGCGCTCGTCCAGGCGCGGCGCTACGTGCCGTCCGACGTACGCCCCGCCGAGCGCATCCCGACGCCGCCGTTCTGGGGCGCGCGTCAGCGCGAGCTGCCGATCCGCGAGCTCAATGAGATCTTCCCGTACATCAACCGCCGCGCGCTGTTCCGCGGCCAGTGGCAGTACCGACGCGGGCGTCGCGCCGAGGCGGAGTACCAGCGCTTCGTGTCGAGCGTCGTCGAGCCGAAGTTCCACGAGTGGTGTCAGCGCGTCATCGACCACGAGTGGCTGCAGCCCAAGGTCGCGTGGGGCTACTTTCCGTGCGCCAGCGAAGAGAACCGGCTGCACGTCTACCACCCCGAGGATCGGGATCGGATCGTCGCGACGTTCGACTTTCCGCGGCAGCCCGACGGGCGTCACCTCTGCCTCTCCGACTTCTTTCGCAGCGCCGCCTCGGGGACGCGCGACGTCGTCGCCTTCCAGCTCGTGACGATGGGCGCGCGCGCCTCCGAGGTCGCGCAGCGGCTCTTCGCCGAGGACCGCTACGACGACTACCTGCACTTCCACGGCCTCGCCGTCGAGTGCGCCGAGGGGCTCGCCGAGCTGCAGCACAAGCGCATCCGCGCCGAGCTCGGCATCCACCACCAGGACTCGCCGACCATCGAGCACCTGTTCAACCAGGCGTATCAGGGCAGCCGCTACTCCTTCGGGTATCCCGCCTGCCCTCGCCTCGAGGATCAAGCGCCGCTGCTCAAGCTGCTCGGCGCCGACCGACTCGGCGTGGCGTTGTCCGAGGAGTTTCAGCTCGTGCCCGAGCAGTCGACCTCGGCGCTCGTCGTCCATCACCCGGACGCCAAGTACTTCAGCATCGTCGGCGAGTAGCGCCCGCCCGTAACCAGTGTAGTGGCCCCAACCGACTGCGCACTTTCTCGGCGCAGTGTTGCAAAATCGTTTGCATTCCGCGCCGCGCTCTTGTGTAGGGTCCGCCCGAAGTCAGGGAGCCACAAAAAATGCGCCGCCAACGGAATCTTGCATTCTTCGCTTTCGCTTCTTCTTTTGCATTCCTAGCAAACGCCTGTGCCCCCGAGACCCGGATGTCGAACGGGCGTCGCCCCGATCTCTCGGACAACACGCCGGTCGAAGAGGACCTCCGCAAGCCCGGCGGCGACATGGGCGGCGGCAAGGACGCCGCGGGTGGCAAGGACGCTGCGGGCGGCAAGGACGCCGCCACCGACGATCTCGCCACCGGCGGCACCGACGACGGCGCTGTGGCGGTCGATGACGTCGACATCCGCGACATCCAGATGGGCGTCGTCACCACCGGCTCGCTGGCACGCATCAGCGGCGTCGTGACCGCCGTCGATCCGAAGAGCAACTTCTTCTTCGTCCAGGAGCCGGACGGCGCCCCCGAGTACTCGGGCATCGCCGTCTACCTCGGGACGATGACGACGCTGACCAAGCCCAAGGTCGGCGACTCCGTCATTGCGCAGGGCACCGTCAAGGAGTTCAAGCCGTCGGGCTCGGCGCTCAGCCGCACCAACCTCGAGGACGTCACGGTCCTCGACATCGGCGCCCAGGCGGCGCTGCCGGCGCCGGCCGTCGTCGCCTCGCCCGCCTCGCTCACCGTCGAGACGACTGCCGAGCCCTACGAGGGCGTGCTGGTGCGCGTCGAGAACGTCGCCTGCACCAAGGCGATGGACACCTACAAGGAGTTCCTGATCACCGGCAGCCTCTCTGTCGACGATCGCTTCTACGACTACACGGCCAAGGCGCCCAAGGTCGGCGACGGCTTCGCCTTCGTGCAGGGGCCACTCGACTACAACAACGGGCACTACAAGATCTTGCCGCGCTCGGCCGACGACATGCCGGGCGCCGCCGCGCCGCTCAACCTGGTCAGCGTGACCCCTAGCGACTCGACGGTGACGACCGGACTGTCGAGGACGTTGACCATCACGCTCAACCGCACCGCCGACGTCGACACCTCGATCACCGTGACATCGAGCGCGCCCAGCATCGCCAACCCGAAGACCGCGACGGTCACGGTGGCCGCCGGCAAGAGCACGACGAGCGTCGTCATCGACGGTCTGATGACGTCCGCCTCGCCGGTCACCATCACCGTCGGCCTGGCCGGGTCAACCCCGGCGACCGTCACGGCGACGATCACGGTGACGGCGACCGCCGGCCCAGCCACGCTCTCGACGCTTGGCCCGGCGACGCTCGAGGTGCACGGCGCGGCTGGCGGCCGAACGGCTGCCGAGCGCACCGGCCTCGTCGAGGTGCAGCTCTCGGATCCAGCGCCCGCCGGCGGCACGCTCATCCTCCTCGAGTCCAGCAACCCCTCTGCCGTCGCCTGCCCGGGCGATGTGACGATCCCCGAGGGGCAGTCGACAGGCTCCTTCCGCGTCCGCGCCGACAGCGCGACCGCGACCACGGCGACGATCAGCGCCACCGATGGCGGGCCCATCAAGACGATGACGGTCAAGGTGGTCACGACCGCTGCGGCCCCTTCGAAGAGCACCAAGGAGCTCGTCATCAATGACGTGCTCTACGCACCGCCGTACCCGGACGGAGACGCGAGCTGCAACGGCCAGCGCAACGCCTCGGGCGACGAGTACGTCGAGCTGGTCAACATCTCGACCCACCCGCTCGATCTCAAGGACGTGTCGCTGTGGGACGACGGCACCTCGACGACCATCCCGCGCTACAAGTTCGCCAGCGTCGTGCTTGGGCCGGGCGAGGCGGTCGTGGTGTTCGGCAACCCGGACACGTCGAACAGCGCCACCAGCGCGTCCCCGTGGTGCACGACGCCAGTCGCCGCGACGGCCAGCACCATCGGCGACGCGCGCGCCTTCTTCGCCACCGTCGGCCTCAGCCTCGGCAACAACGGCGACTCGGTGCACCTCACGCTGGCGTCGCTGACCGACAAGCTCGACTCGGTCACCTGGGTCGATGCCGCCTCCGACGGCATGAGCTACGAGCGCAACCCGCAGCGCGCCGCCACCGCGACCTTCATCAAGCACACGAGCTACACCGGCGCGGCCAAGGATCGGCCGATCACGCCGGGTACCCTCGCCAACGGCCTGCCGTTCTCGCTCGCCAACCCCTAATCGCTCCAACCCAGTCGAGGCTCCATGCGCCGCCTGATCTCCTCCCTCCTCCTCGCGGCCGCGACGCTCACCGCGTCTGCCGCCCACGCCGACATCGTCCTCAAGATCGCCACGCTCGCGCCCGAGGGCTCGTCGTGGGCCAAGCTGTTCAACGAGTGGCAGCGCAACGTCGACCAGCGCACGCAAGGGCGGGTCAAGGTCAAGCTCTACGCTGGCGGGGTCAAGGGCGACGAGCGTGACTTCCTGCGGAAGATCCGGCTCGGCGAGCTGCACGGCGCCGCCGTGACCGCGATCGGGCTGCAGTCGATCAGCCCCGAGATTCGCGTCCTCGATGCGGCGCGCTCCTACGACGAGCTCGATCGAGCGCGCAAGGCGCTCGGCCCCGAGATCAACCGCCGCTTCGAGGAGAAGGGCTTCATTCTCCTCGGCTGGGGCGACGTCGGGCCGATCCACATCTTCTCCAAGCAGGAGGTCAAGACGCTTGACCAGCTGCGCAACACCAAGATGTGGCAGTGGAGCGACGACTTCGTCAGCGGGCAGTTCCTGGAGGCGCTCGGCGTCCGGGGCGTCAAGCTCGGCGCGCCGGAGGTGCTGCCGAGCCTGTCCACCGGGCAGATCGACACCTTCTTCGCGACGCCGCTGACCGCAATCGCCATGCAGTGGTCTGGGCACGCCAAGTACATGACCTCCTACCTGTTCGGCCAGGCGACCGGCGCCTCGGTGCTGTCCAAGGCGGCGTGGGACAAGATCTCGCCCGAGGATCAGAAGATCGTCCGCGAGGAGTCCTCGGCGATGGAGAAGAAGATCACCGAGCTGGTGCGACGCGACAACGGCGTCGCGCTCGAGAAGCTCAAGGCGCAAGGCATGATCGTCGTCCCGACGGCGCCCGCGCTCGTCGCCGAGTTCGAGAAGCGGACCGAGCAGGTCGCCAAGGGCAACAACAACCTCGTCAGCCCGGAGTTTCGGGCGCAGGCGGAGAAGGCGTTCAAGCGGTAACGGTACGGGGCGCTCGCAGAGCTGCTCGGGTGGAGGGCGCGGGGACGGCGGACCGCCAACGGGCCGGGGAGGCAGGGTGTCCCTCCCGGTGCTCCTCAGGTCCTCGGGCGGATCGTAGACTGCGACGGTGCCGCGCATCCGTTCGTGCGCGACGAGGCGTGTCGGTGCTTGCTCGCGGCGCCCTGCGGTTCGTCCGCGCCCGGAAGGACACCCTGCCTCCCCTACTGAGTCCGATCCGCCGTCCTCGTGCTCGGCCGCGGCGGCCGTCGATCCGACGCTGTGCCGGCTCGCCGCACCGCCTGCTTGATGGACAGGAGGAACTCGCAACACTTTGCCAGCGCCTCTCTGGCGAAGCTACCCACTCCCCGTCGCACCGCCACAGCCGCTCGCCCCGCAGCACCCGCGAGGAAAGTGCCGAGCACGGACGGACGGACACCCTGCGTCCCCGGCACGTTGCCCCTCCGCCGTCCCCGGTACGTTGGCCCTCCGCCGTCTACGGCACGTCCCCGCGCGGGCCGTCGAGCGCACCTCCAACGAACGGCGATCCACGATCTGCAAGCTGCGCTCGGGGGGGCACGCAACGGACAGCCCCGACCAAGCCCCGTTGATCTTCCTGCCCATCAAGCAGGCGGTGCGGCGCAGCAACCCCTCTAATCGACAGACCGTCGGGCCGCCGCGGCCGAGCACGAGGACGGCGGATTGGTCTTGGTAGGGGACGCAGGGTGTCCGTCCGCCCGCGCGCAGATTCCGAGCCCCAACAGGCACCGCCGCCCGCCCGATCACTCCCCTTCGCACCGCCACAGCCGCTCGCCCCGCACCACCCGCGAGGAAAGTGCCGAGCACGGACGGACGGACACCCTGCGTCCCCGGCACGTTGGCCCTCCGCCGTCCCCGGTACGTTGGCCCTCCGCCGTCT
>CAZPEY010000363.1:0-5266 GCA_964585665.1 uncultured Polyangiaceae bacterium
CGGTCCGCGCTGCCGACGGCGGCAGACTCGGCGGCCTCCAGGCGCTGCGCGGCAGTGGCGCGATCGCCGGCGAGCAGGGCCAGTCGGCCACGCAGGATCAGGCGATCGATGTCGAGGCTCGGCGACGGGGCCGCGCTGGCGTAGCGCTCCCCGAGATCGACCAGCGTCTCGGCCTCGGCCGCGTCACCGAAGTCGAGATAGACCGACGAGAGGTCGTGGGCCAACCACGCGAGACGACCGCGCTGGCCGAGCTGCCGGAAGGCGGCGATCGCGGCACGGAAGTGCGTGATCGCGTCGGTGAAGTCACTTGACCAGTGGCGCAGGACCGCGAGGTTCTGCAGGATGAAGGCGCGGTTGCGGACGTCGCCACCCTGCTCGGCCAGCGCGAGCGCCTCGCGATAGTCGCGCTCGGCGGCGAGGCGGTCGCCGCGCTGTAGCTCGACGATGCCGAGGTTGAAGCGAGCGCGGCACTCCTCGCGCGGCAGGGTCGCTTGCTGCGCGGCCGCAACGTTGCTGGCAAACAGGGCGGCGGCGCCGTCGAGGTTGCCGGCGGCGAGGCGGATCTTGCCGAGGGTGTTCTGCAGCTCGATGCGCTGCGGCGCGGGCAGCTCCTGCTGCAGCGCGGTCGTCGCGACGCTGGCGGCGCGCGCTCGGTCGCCAGCCAGGTAGTGCGCCTCGGCGGCGAGCGCGATGATCTCGGCGCCTTCGCTGCCTTCGCTGCCCTCTGGCTGCGCCGTCAGGCCCTGTTCGAGCGCCGCGAGCGCGAGGCCGTGCTCGTCGCGGAGCAGGTGGGTGCGAGCGACCAGGAGGTGGTGCGCCGCGGTCGGGGCGCGTCGACGCAAGCGCTCCGCCGACTCGAGCGCAGCCTGGTAGTCGCCGGTGTCGACCTCGAGCGCATGCAGCCGCCGATCGATCTCGGCGCGCTCGACCTCACTCGAGGTGAGCTCGCTGGCCCGACGGTAGAGCTCGATGGCGCGGTGCGGAGCGGCGCCGAGGCGAAGCTGCTCGGCGGCGCGCATCGCGGCACCGACCGCGCGCTCGCCAGCCGCGGCGGCGATCAGGTGCTCGGCCTCGGCGATCGAGTCCTCGGCGGAGGTGGGGGCGTGCCGCCGCGCCACCTCGGCCAGGAGCAGGTGGTGCTGCCGCAGCGTCTCGGGAGGCAGGGCCCGCGCCACGGTGTCGCGCTCGGCGCGCTCGCAGAGCTGCACCCGGCGCATCCCGTCGACGGTCTGGCCGTCGACGAGGCCGGCCGCCTCGAGCTCGTGCAGGGCGCCGCGCAGCGCCTCGACGGGGCGAAGCGACAAGCGGAAGGCGAGCAGCAGATCCTCCATCGCCAGCGCGCGGCGACCGAGGGCGAGCAGCTCCAAGACGAAGCGTGCCCCCTCCCCGAGGCGCTCGAGGCGCGCCGCGAACAGCGACGGCAGATCGCTCGGGAGCTGGTGCAGCATCGCGACCAGCGCGGAGAGCTGCCCCTGCGAGGTCTCGGCGAAGAAGTCGACGATCTCAGGCGCCGACAAGAGCTCGCGGATCGCGTCGCGATCGAGCCGCTCGAGCGCGAGCTCTTCGCAGAGCGCGGTGGTGTGCAGCGCTGGGCGTAGACGGGTGCTGCCGACGAGCAGCAGCGCCGGCGGCTGCGGCGTCGAGAAGAGGGCGTCGCCGAGGTGACTCCACAGCTCCACCAGCGAGGCATCGGCCGAGTCGAGGTCGCTCAGCACGACGACGAGCGGACGACGCTCGGCGGCGCGGACCAGAGCGGCGGCGATGCGATCGAAGTGGCGGCGGCGCTCCGTTGGAGAGCTGGCCAGATCGCCTTGCCCGAGCGGTGCGCGCTGCCAGGCCGCGACGTCGTCTCCGGCTCCGCTCGGCGCGAGCTCGCCGAGCTGGGCGATGAGGCTCTGCAGCGGTTGCAGCGGATGGCCGCCGTGCGCGCCCTCGACGTGCAGCAGCTGGAGGCCGCGGGCGCGGGCCATGCCAACGACCTCGGCGAGCAGGCGGGACTTGCCGCTCCCCGACGGTCCGGAGACCAGCACCATGCGCCCGATCCCGGCCGCCAGCTCGCCAAGAGCGGCGACGAGGCGCGCGCCTTGCGGGCGGCGAGTGAGGGTCGAAGCGATCGCGAGCGCAGCATTCGGCGTCGTAGACCTTGTCATCGACGCGAACTCTAGCCTATGCGGCGCTCAAGTCAGCAAAATTGTTCGCCGTAGAGCGTAAGCTGAAATACAGACGTGCTCGCGCAGCGGTGGATCGAGGAGCCCCTCAGCCGGGGCGCTTCTCGAGGATCAAGCGCTCGAAGGCGAGCCCGACCTCGCGGGTGACGGCGTGCAGCTCGGCATCGGGCAGCGGCCGCAGCGGTCCGTCGGCGTAGAGCAGGGCGATCAGCTTCTCGCGGATGGTGATCGGCATGACCAGCACCTCGGTGGCGACGCCGCCGAGGGCATCGGCGAAACGATCGTTCTCCTCGGTGATCGGCAGCGGCCCGCGGTACGGCAGCCGCGAGACGATGACGTCCCGCAGGAGCGTCGGCGCGTCGAGCGGCAGCGACAGCTGCGCCAGCCGTGGCGCCTCGTCGCCACGCGCCGCGAAGCCGACGAGCTGCCCACGCCGGATGACGAAGAGCAGCGAGCGGCGGCACAGCAGCGCCACGTAGTCGAGCATCAGCGACGCGACCTCGTCGCGGCTGGTGGCGTTGCGGATCGGCTGCAGCGGCACCACCGGAGCGGGCGCGCCGGGCAGGGTCGAGCGCCGCTTCTTGATCGGGCGCGTCAGCAAGATCGGCTCGTCCGGATCGACCGGGGCACCCGCGGCGCCGCCCGCGACGGCGGCGCTGGCGCTGGCGACGAGCGCCGGAACGTCGAGCAGCCGCGGCACGGGGGTGGGACGCAGCGGCTCGGTGGGCGCCTCCCCGATCGGCACCGGGATCGCCTCCTGATCGAGCGACGGACCCGGCGGGGAGGGCTCGGCGGACGTGGCGGGCGTCTCCGGCCCGGCGAGCGGCGCAGCGTCGGGGGCGGGCGGGCTCGCGCTCGCGTTGGCCTCGGGGATGACGATCTCTCCGGCGCGGCTCTTGACCTTGGTCAGCAGCATCGGCGAGTCGAGCAGCGTCGGCGACGTCGAGTCGCTGACCGGCGGCTGCGACGTCAGGGGCACGTTGGGCTGCAGCGGCGGCAAGGAGGCGCGGTTGTCCTCGTACTCGGCGTAGTCGTCTTCGTCGTCGCCCTCGTCGATCGGCAGATCGCTGTAGAGCCCAGGCTCGTCGCTCGGCAGCGGTTCGAAGTCGGCGCCGTAGTAGACGCCGAGCGCGTGATAGATCTCGGAGAGGCGCGCGACGGTGCGCACGACGAAGCGATCGGTGAAGAAGCGAACCTCATCGACGGCGTGCGTGTCGGTCGGATCGGCCATCGCCAGGACGATCGCGCCGTCCTCGCCGAACTCGATCGGCACGACGCGAAACTCGTTGGCCATATCGGGCGGCACGCTGCGCAAGATCGGCTTCGGGATGGCGTGCAGCTTCGACGGCGGCAGCCGCTCGATCATCAGGCGCCGCGCGAAGAACTCGACGAGCGCCGGCTCGTCGATCACCCGCGACCGGATGAGCGCCTCGGCGAGCGGACAGCTCTGCTCGACGGAAAGAGCGCGCGCCTTGGCAAGCTGCTCGGGAGTGATCTTCCCAGCGCGCACGAGGAGGTTGCCAGCGGTCGAGGCCATTGCCACTCGCATCTTTTGGTGGCGGGGACGAATGTGTCAAGCCAGAGTGTGTCGCCATGTCGCTGCCGCGTTCGTATTTCGATCACCACGCCTCGGCGCCCCTCCACCCTGCGAGCCGTCGAGCCATGGAGGAGGCCCTCGCTGCCTTGGTCGGCAATCCATCCTCGGTGCATCGCGAAGGTCGGCTGGCGCGGCAGCGGGTCGAGGCGGCGCGCGACGCCGTGGCGGCGCTGTTCGGGGCGGGGCGAGACGAGGTGGTGTTCACCTCGGGCGGGTCCGAGGCGAACCTGCAGATGGTGCGCACGCTGGCAGCGGAGTGTGCGCGGCGCGGGCGACGGCGCCTCATGGTGTCGCCGGCCGATCATCCGTCGCTGCGCCTCGCCGCCGAGACGGCGGGGGTGGACGTCGAGCCGCTGCCACTCGACCACGGCGCCGGCCGACCCGGGCATGGGCGCATCGTCCTCGACGAGCTCGCGGCGCGCCTCGCCTCGCCCGACGTCGGCGGGATCGCGCTTGGCTGGGTCAACCACGAGCTCGGCACGGTGCAGCCCCTGGCGGAGATCGCGCGCCTCGCCGCGGCGCGCGGCGTGCTCGTCGCGGTCGATGCGGTGCAGGGGATCGGCCGCTACCCGCTCGACGCTCCGTCGCTGGGCGTCGACCTGTGCACGATCTCGGCGCACAAGATCGGCGGGCCGCAGGGGGTCGGTGCGCTCTACGCGCGGCGCGGGCTCGACGTCGTGCCGGTGCTGATCGGGGGATCCCAGGAGCGCGACCGGCGACCAGGCACGGAGAATCAGCTCGGCATCCTCGGCTTTGGCGCGGCGGCGCGGGCGCTCGCGGACGAGCGAGAGGCGCGGGTGGCGCAGCGCGCGGCGCTCGGCGCCGAGCTGCGCGCCGGCCTGCTGGCGATCGGGGCCGAACGCGCGTCGGCCGAGGACGCCGCGCCCGGCCTGGTGAACCTGGCGTTCCCGGGGGTGCCGGGGGCGCTGCTGGTCGAGGCCCTCGACCTGGCCGGCTTCGCGGTCTCGACCGGCGCGGCGTGCTCTTCGGGAACGATCAAGCCGTCGCCGGTGCTGCTCGCCGTCGGCTACTCACCAGAGCGCGCCAAGCGCGGGGTGCGCGTCTCGCTCGGTGCCGAGAACGACGCCGCCGAGGTGGCGCGCTTCCTGGCCGCGCTGCCGTCGATCGTCGAGCGGATCCGCCAGAGCTGAGCCGCCCGCTACGCTCCGTGCCGCTCGGTGACCGCGAGCACCTCGTAGTGCGTGGTGTGCGGCATCATGTCGAAGGGCTCGAGGCGGGTCACGCGGTAGCCGAGTCGGTCGAGGAGGGCGAGATCGCGCACGAGCGTCGCGGCGTTGCAGCTCATGTAGAGCAGGCGCGGCGCACCGGTGCGGGCCGCTGCCTCGAGCACCGACGCGTCGCAGCCGCGGCGCGGTGGGTTGAGGAGGACGAGGTCGGCCGCGACGTGCCCGAACTCGGCGCGGATCGACCCGAGGTGCGCCGCCGCATCGCCCGCGACGAAGCGGGCGGCCTGCCCGGCGCGTGCGGCGTTGGCGGCGGC
>CAZPEY010000364.1:0-3555 GCA_964585665.1 uncultured Polyangiaceae bacterium
CAGAACATCGTCGACGTCGTCGACTTTGGCCGGATGACCGACGACGAGGGCAAGAGCGTCGTCTACTTCATCATGGAGTTCCTGGAGGGCCAGAGCCTCCAGCAGCGGCTGCGCACGACGGGCGTCTCGCCCCACGAGACGCTGCACATCATGCAGCAGTGCTGCTCGGCCCTCGCCGCCAGCCACCAGAAGGGCATCGTCCACCGCGACCTCAAGCCCGACAACATCTACCTCATCCAGCGCGGCGACGATCGCAACTTCGTCAAGATCCTTGACTTCGGTATCGCCAAGCTGAACACCGAGGGCCCCGGCCAGAACAAGACGCGCACCGGCGCGGTGATCGGCACGCCCTCGTACATGAGCCCAGAACAGTGCGAGGGGCGCGGCAACATCGACTCGCGCTCGGACGTCTACTCGCTCGGCGTCGTCATGTTCGAGATGATGACCGGCCGCTTGCCGTTCCTCGGCGAGGGGTTTGGCGAGATCATCGTCGCGCACATCACCCAGCCGGTCCCGGCGCCCTCGTCGATCAATCCAGGCTGCCCCCCGGAGCTCGAGTCGATCGTGCTGCACGCTCTCGAGAAGCCACGGGAGAGTCGCTTCCAGACCATGAGCGAGTTCGCCGCGGCGCTGCGCGACCCGGCGCAGCACCTCGCGACCTATCGCCCCATCCCCGGGTACACGCCAAACCGGACGTTCGGCTCTGAGGTGACGGCCCGGCCGACGATGGTCGGGGATGCCAGCCGGGTTGCCTCGAGCTCGAGCCCGGGCCCGAGGCCGAACACCACGCTGTCGGGCGCGGCGGCCGAGCTTGGCTCGCGGACCCGCGCGCCTTCGGGGGGCGGCTCGTCGGTGCTCCTCGGGGCCGCCGCGGTGCTGCTGCTCGGCGGCGGTGGCGGTTTCTGGTTCTGGAAGCAGTCGGGCGCCAGCCCGGTGACGCCCCCGCCAGGGCCGGTGGCGACGACGATCCAGCCGTCGAAGCCAGACGCTCCGACGACGCCCGTCGCTCCCCAGAAGATCAAGGTGCGCGTGACGTCCGAGCCGAGCGGCGCCAGCGTCTTCCGATCGGGGACCGACGTGGCCGTCGGCACGACGCCCTACACGTTCGAGCTGCAGAGAGGCTCGGCGGCCTTCTTCGTCGAGCTCAAGCTGGCGGGCTTCAAGCCGACCACGGCCTCGGTCGCCACCGACCTCGACAAGGAGATCGCCCTCCAGCTGATCAAGGACGCGGTGCCCCAGGTGCCCAGCACGGGGCCCGTGGCGACGTCGAAGTCGAGCAAGCCGGCCAAGGCGACCAAGCCGCAGGGGGAGTCGACCGGCACGACGAAGAAGAAGCTCGACGATCTCAGCCTCATCGACCCGAAGTTCTAGTCCCTCTGGGCCCCGCAGCGTGGGGCAAATTCCACACCGAAGCTCTGGTTCCGCGCGGCCACGGCCCGTATGCTGCGGGCGTGAGCGCTGCCAATCACTACTTTCGCACCACGGGCGACGAGCGTGTCTGGGTGAGCGACGATGGCGTCTTCGTCGAGACGATCGGCACCCGGCTCGACTCGGACTGGGGCTGCGACATGGAGCAGTTCGCGACCCGCACCGACCTTCACCAGCACATCGAGCGCCATCACGGTGCGGATGTCCTCTCCGAGGTGCGCCACGTCGTCGCGCAGCGCCTGAACGAGCTGCGCGCGCCGACGCCCCCCGCTGCGGGGGCCAGGCCCGCCGAGCAGGTGTTCGCCCAGACCGAGACGACCTTCAAGCAGCTGGTCAACGACCTCGCCACGGTCCTTGCCGTCGAGCTGGTGCCAAGCCTCGACAGCCTGGTCTGGGCCATCGAGGAGCAGGTCCTCGATGGCGCCAGCGGCCCCTACAGCGAGCACGCGGCGGCCCAGGCCACCGCCGACCAGATCGATCTCCGCTTCCGCATCGAGCGATCGTACTGGAACCCCACGACCTTCGCGCGCGGCTTCGCAATGGTGTCGCTCCGGCTGGGAGCGGGCCAGCTCCGCGTGGTGGGGGATGAGACCGGGTCCGTCGAGGTGCGCCTCGAGCATATGGCGGCCTCCGAAGAGGCGCGTCTCCTGCCCGTGCTCCACCGCTGGCTGCCGACCGCGCTCATCGCGCGCTAGGAGCTGTCCCTAGCCCCAGCAGGGGTCATCAGGCCCTAGCAGAATCCCGGTAGACCTGGCCACTCCACCTGCATCTTGCGACCTTCCCGTCGAGAACGGATCTGGCACGCCTCCTGCTCTCTGTCCGGACCAGGAGGATACGAAAATGAGTCGGACCAAGGTTACTACCCTCGTCGCAGCAGCTGGCCTGTCGGGTTTGATCGGTTGTGGCGCCCCTGCGGAGCTCGATCCGGAAGAGGTCGAGAGCGTCGAGAACACCAAGTCCGACGCCTTCCGTGGCCGCGACAACCCCGCCTATATCGGCGAGACCTTCATCTACGATCCGGCCGACCTCCCGGTCGAAGGCCACACCCCGCAAGTCCCGATCGCCGGCGACTACTGGGCCGTCGCCTCCGACAGCATCAACGTGCGCTGGAACGGCGACGACCTCTCGCCCGCCGAGAAGATCGAGAAGGCCTTCAACCTGCCGGGCTACGCCAAGTACGTCACCGAAAACTTCGGCATCTATCAGTCGGGCTTCACGGCCTGCAAGACCAACGACGACTGCAAGGACGAAGAGGACAAGACCGCGAGCTGCGTGACGCCACGCAACCCGGAGACCTCGGAGAAGCCGGGGCGCTGCGTGCCGAGCTGGTGGGGCATCTGCCACGGCTGGGCGCCCTACGCCGTCTCCGAGCCGGCACCGGTCAAGCCCGTCGTCAAGAACGGCGTGACCTTCTACCCGGGCGACCTGACCGCGCTCATGTCGTTCATCTACGGCCGTGACCTGCCGACCAAGTTCCTCTCGGGTCGCTGCAACTCGTTCGACAAGAACCTGACGACCGACTCGCAGGGCCGCGTCGTCCAGACGGAGTGCCGCGACAACCCCGGCACGATCTTCGTCATCGCCACCAACCTCCTCGGCAAGCGCAAGCAGGGCTTCGTCGTCGACCGCACGGCCGACTACGAGGTCTGGAACCAGCCGGTCGAGGGCTACAAGATCACCAACGCCGAGAACGGCAAGCTCAAGGAGCTCACGAAGGCCGAGGCGATCAAGATGCTTGGCCTCGGCTTCGACTACAAGCAGCTCCTGCCGAACATGGACCTCGCCAAGGACGAGGAGAAGAAGGGCGAATACGTCTCTCCCGTCGCCGGCGAGATCGTCTTCAAGACCTCGGGGACCGAGGGCGACACCGACCTCTTCGTCAAGAAGGGCGAGGGCATCACGCGTGAAACGGCCGAGTGCAAGTCGACCGGCTCGTCGGCCGCCGAGGAGTGCAAGATCACCGTCGCCGCGGGCGAGAAGGTCAGCTACCTCGTCTTCGGCTACAGCGCGAGCAAGACGGTCAACCTGCAGGTCGGCGTCCCCGGCACGCAGGCGAACTACACCTACAACACCGACGCCAAGCGCTTCTACCACGTCGAGATGGACCTCTACTGGGTCGGCGAGCAG
>CAZPEY010000364.1:3655-5243 GCA_964585665.1 uncultured Polyangiaceae bacterium
CCACTTGGTCCGCTTCCTTGACCACTTTTTCCGCCCGTGATAGGCACCCGCCTTTACTCCTCACGTCGCCCGACGCCGGCGACGCAGGGTCCCAGCGGAGGGCAGTGTGCAAGAACGTCTCAGCCACGATCGCAGCGAGTGCTCTTTCGTCGACGGCAAGCCGCGCTTGTCGCGCGAGCAGGCACAGACCGAGGCGCTGCGCTGCCTGTACTGCACCGGCGCACCGTGCCAGACCGCCTGCCCGACGCACATCGACATCCCCCAGTTCATCCGCAAGATCGCGACGGACAACGTGCGCGGCTCGGCCCGCACCATCTTCGACGCCAACATCCTCGGCCAGAGCTGCGCGCGCGTCTGCCCCGTCGAGGAGCTGTGCGTTGGCGCCTGCGTCCACAACCACCATGGCCAGGAGCCGATCGCGATCGGGCGCCTGCAGCGCTACTCGACCGATCGCGCCATCGAGGCCGGCTGGCAGTTCTTCACGGCGGGCCCAGCGACGGGCAAGTCGGTCGGCATCATCGGCGGTGGCCCGGCAGGCCTCGCCTGCGCGCACGAGCTGCGCCGCGCCGGCCACGCGGTCACGATCTACGAGAAGGCCGCTCGGCTCGGAGGCCTCAACACCTCGGGGATCGCGCCCTACAAGCTCAAGGCGGACGACGCGCTCGCCGAGATCGACTGGATCCTCGCGATCGGCGGCATCGACACCCGGCTCGGCTGCACCGTCGGCAAGGACGTCTCCCTCGCCGAGCTCGACGGCAAGCACGACGCGATCTTCGTCGCCACCGGCCTCGGCGCCGACACGTCGCTCGACGTCCCGGGCAAGGCGCTCGCCGGCATCGAGGGTGCGGTCGCGTGGATCGAGCGCATGAAGCTCGGGCGCGTCTCGCTCGAGGGTGTCCGGCGCGCGGTGGTGATTGGCGGCGGCAACACCGCGATGGACTGCCTGCGCGAGCTGCGTGGTCTCGGCGTCCCGTCGGTGACGATGATCTATCGTGGCGACGAGCAGCAGATGAGCGGCTACGCCCACGAGTGGGAGGGCGCCAAGCTCGCCGGCGCGGTCGCGTCCTGGCACAGCCAGCCGATCGCCTTTGTGGGCGACGGCAAGGTCGGCGGCGTGCGCTGCCTGCGCACCGACGCCCAGCGTAGGCCCATCGCCGGCAGCGAGTTCACCGTCGAAGCCGACCTGGTCCTGCTGGCGATCGGCCAGAGCAAGCTGGGCGCCCTGCTGCAGAGCCACTTCCCCACCGTCGAGCTGCGCGACGGGGCTCCAGTCGTCGACGACAACCTGCGCCTCAGCGGCATCGCCCGCCCCTGGTTCGCGGGCGGAGATCTGCTCGTCGCTCACGAGGTCGTCAACGCGGCCGCGGACGGCAAGCGCGCCGCGCAGAGCATCAGCCGCCACCTGGAAGGAGCCGCCCGTGGTTAGCCCCAGCCTCGAGACCAACTGCGCCGGCATCAAGTCGCCGAACCCCTTCTGGCTCGCGTCCGCGCCGCCCACCGACAAGGAATACAACGTCGTCCGCGCCTTCACGGCAGGCTGGGGCGGTGTCGTGTGGAAGACGCTGGGCGAGGACGGCCCGCCCATCGT
>CAZPEY010000365.1:0-5243 GCA_964585665.1 uncultured Polyangiaceae bacterium
ACGAGAAGGGCCTGCTCGGCTACGCGCTGGCGATGCGCAAGACCCGCCTCGAGCTCCTCGGCGCCGCAGCATCCGCCGACGAGAGAGAGCGGCTCCGAGAGGACGCCGACCGGCGGGGCTTTGCGTGGATCCGCGACGGCCTGCGCTGATCTGTCCGCGCGAGCCGCCTACACCGTCACCACGTGCTGACATTGAAGCGGAAGGAGCCTCCGCAGTAGTGTAATCGTGCAGTGTCCAACGCGTCGGCTCGACCCGGTCATGACTACAACCTTCGCATCCTGCGTTCTCTGGCGCTCTACCTCCAGGACCACTTCGACGCGAAGACCCTCAGCGAAGTTGCAGCAGCGGGCGGCTTGACGGTTGGTCAATTGGGCGACGCCTCGCAGTGGGTCTCCGCACCGCAGTTCGAGCGGCTGTTGATCGAGGCACGCGCCGTGGTTGGGTCCGACGACCTGTTCAAGCAGGCGTGCGCCTACCACCTCGCCGAGGCCTATGGCGCGCTGCGCTTCGCGCTCCGGGCCATGACCCCTGCCAACGTGTTTCGCCAATCCATCGAGCGGTTCTCGATGGTCTCACACGTCGGGGAGCATGAGGTCCTCGAGGCAACCCGAACCTCGATTCTCATTCGGTGGAAGGCGTCCCCGCCGGTTCACAGGCTCGTTTGTCTGGTGCGGCACGGGCAGGCGGCGGCGATGCCCACGCTGTGGGGGCTCCCTCCCGCCGTCATCAAAGAGCGCTCGTGCATGGGCCTCGGCGACGAGGCGTGCGTCTACTACTTCACCTGGTACGACCAGGTGCACTGGCTGCCCTCCGTCGCGTTCGCCGCTCTGGGTGCGCTGTGCGCCGCCGGCCTGTGGCACTTGGGCGTGACGAGCGCCGGATCGGTTGGGTTCCTGTCAACGATCGGTGGACTGCTCGGCTACCTTCGCGAGGTCAACTCCATCGAGAAGGCAAATCGGGCGACCGACAAGCTGATGATCGACGCGTTGCAGGAAGCCGTCGAGACGGAGACCGAAGCCCGAACCCAGCTGCTGGATCTGCATCGAAGTCAGCGCGAGTGGAGTCGCATCCTCGAGGAGGAGAGTCGCGATCGGTCGCTGGCCATTCAGAAGATCACCGACCAATTCAAGAAGGACGAAGAACACCGAAGCAGGATCTTTCGCGGCTATTCGCACGACCTGAGGAACCCACTCCAGGTCATGCGCCTGGGCGCAGACTATCTCCGACGGACCGGCGTCGCAGATGAATCAGCCGCCAAGGTCATCGATGAGCTCGATTGGTCGGTTCGTCAGATGAACGAGCTGCTGGTTGAGTTGACCAGGATCGCGAGCCAGCCGACCGGAACCGGTCAGCTCACGGCGAAACAGCTCCTTGTCGCCGATCTTACGGAGCGAGTCCGTCGAAGGCTACAGGCCCTCGCGCACGACAAGGAGATTCGAACCTCCGCCTTCCAGACTCGTGAGGCACCGTCGAGCATCGAGCAGGATCCGGTCCTCTTCGATCGCGTGATGGACAACATGCTGACCAACGCGGTCAAGTACACGGCGCGCGGCTCCATCGTCGTCGAGCTCGACGGCGCACCTGGCTTCCTGATCATCAAGGTGAGCGACACGGGCCGCGGGATCGCTCCCGAGGATCTCGAACGGACCTTCTCTCCTGGCGCCTCGGCTGTCGACCAGCGGGCCGAGAACAGCCTTGGGCTGGGACTGTCCGTCGTCGTCCAGCTGCTCGCCGAGATCGGTGGACGCCTTGAAGTGATGTCCAAGCCGAACGTCGGAACCACCTTCTGGATTCATTTTCCGGTACAGTCCCCTCCAAGAGCGACGCAACCAGAGCCGGCAGAGCTCCTGCTCAAGCGCGTCGTCAGTATCAGACGGTTGGCCTAAGGTGCGTTTGGGATGAGCGACACGGCAATCAGCGCGTTCCTCCGTTACTTGAAACAGGAGCACGTGACGACCGCGTTCGGCGTCGTCGGTGGTCTCACCTATCCGCTGTTCCAGGCGCTCGAGCTCGATCCAGACATCAAGCTGGTCACGACCAAGCACGAACAGGGCGCGGCGTTCATGGCCGACGGCTATGCCCGCGTCGGTCGGCGCCTCGGGCTCTGCATCAGCACCGCAGGCCCAGGCGCCACGAATCTCCTGACTGGCGTTGCGTGTTCGTTCGCCGACGGTGTTCCGGTCCTCGTCGTCACCGGACAGGTTGCTACGCACGCGATCGGCAAGGGAGCCTCTCAGGAGGTCGGGCGCGAAGACATCGATGTGGTCGGCATGTTCAAGCCGATCACGAAGTACTCGGCGACGGTGACCGAGGCAGCGAGCCTTGGGCGGCACGTTCGGCGCGCCTTGCGCCTCGCGCTCACCGGCAGAATGGGGCCCGTCCACTTGAACGTTCCGGTCGACATATGGTCCCAGAAGGTGGAGGAGTCGTGGTTCTCCCCGTCCACCTATCGGCCGCACGATCGCACCTTCGACCGGCTGGCGGTTCAACAGGCAGGAGACTTGCTGTTCGAGGCGCAGAACCCGGTCATCCTCGTCGGCAGCGGGGTTGGCAGCGCGCAGGCCGAGCAGCACGTCGCCGAGCTCGCCGGGTTGATCGACGCCCGGGTCGCTACGACCCCGCGCGCCAAGGGGCTCTTCCCCGAGGACAACGAGCGCTCGCTCGGCGTCCTCGGCCTCGCCGGTCATCAGGAAGCCAGGTCGACGATCCTCGGAGGCCCCGTCGACGTACTGATGAGCGTCGGAGCGTCGCTCAACGAGACGACGACGCTCAACTGGTCTCCCCTCCTGAGACCGAAGAAGGCGCTCATCCAGCTCGACATCGACGTCGATCGCATCGCCCGCTCGTACCCCGTCGACCTCGGCCTGATCGGTGATGCGCAGTCGATTCTCGTCGAGCTCCTGTATCACGTTCACCGCCGGATTCGCGACGGCGCTACGCCCCAGTCGATCTGGTCCCGGTGGAAGCCGATCGACCACTCACCGACGCGCTTCCTGAATCCCGAGGAGCTGAAGAACGACTCCGTCCCGCTGAGTCCGGCAAGGTGGCGCGCCGAGCTCATCGAGCACCTGCCAACTCCTGCCGTCGTCTTTTCGGATGTTGGCGGTCACATGCTCTTCAACCTGCACTACCTGGTGATAGGAAAGGGGCAGCGCTTCGTTCTCAATCTGGGCTTTGGCTCGATGGGTCACGGCACGGTCGCGCCGATTGGCGCGAGCCTCGCGGATCCCAGCCTTCCGGTCGTCGCGATCGTTGGTGATGGCTGCTTTCAAATGAACGGCATGGAGCTCCTCACCGCCGTGGAACAGCGAGCTCGCGTCGTGTGGATCGTCGAGAACAATCAGATGCATGGCATCACTCATCACATCTCGATGAAGCTCTCGGGTGGGCGTCCCCTGGCCGCGGCGACCTCGAGCGTGCCCTGCGAGATCGCTGGTATCGCGCGCGCCATGGGCATGTCGGCGGCCGTGGTCGCCCGACCGGGCGAGTTCGCTCCCGCCTTGCAGGCCGCGCTCGCGACACGGGGCCCTGCGCTCCTCGAGATCCGCACCAACGCTGCGACCGCACCGCCGGCGGGGGAGCGCACCTCAGGTCTCTCTGGATTCATGAACCGATGAAAAAGAGCCTCTTCGATGATCACCAGGCCCCGACGAAGCTTTGGTCCCGTGCGGTCAGCGCCGAGGAGGACCGCTGCCTCTTCGGCTACTCCGTGCGGGAGCTCGCGACGGAGGGTTGCCTGGCCGCCGTGCTGTACCTCTCTCTGACGGGAGATTTGCCAACCCGACGCCAGCTTCGCGGGTTCGAGATCGGCTTCATCGTGATCTCGGCGGTCTCGATTGAGTCCGGCCCCGTGCACGCTGCGAGCCTGGCTCGGCTCTGCGGCGCCGACCCCTCCGCGATCCAGGGGATCGCTGCGCTCGCCCTGGCGGAGCAGGCACCCGATCTCCTCGAGGATGCGCACAGGTCCATCGTGGCTTCGCTGCCGCAGCGTCGTCAGGCAGCGGCTAGTGAGCTCGGGGAGCGCGTTCGTGCCAAGCTGGGAGATGACGCCGGTGGGTTCGTAGCGTGGCAGCTGCCCGTGTCCGATTTTACGATGGGCGTTCAGCTGCTCATCGAGAGCGGCATCCCCAGAGAGCTGCTACCGCGCGCCCTGGTGCTCGCGCGGCTTCCGGTGGCGAGCGCCGAAGCGTTCGCGCATCGAGCCAACGGCTTCTTCAAGGAGTACCCCTTCTCACTCCCTGCCGTCGAGTACGACCATGAGTAGCAAGGGACCGACCATCACGTCGCGCGTCGCGTGGGGTGGCGTCGGAGAGCACTTCTTCCAGGGCCACCGCGTCCTTGGCGAGCTCCTCGGCAACGCCTCGCTGACGGACATGTTCTTCCTGGCGTGCAACGACGCGTTGCCGGATGCCGAGAGCCGCCGCGTGCTCGACGATCTGGCGATCACGATCACGGCCGCAGACGCGCGAATCTGGCCTCTCAAGGTTGGTCGAATCGTCGCGAGCTATGGCTCGGCCGGGATCGGCCTCGCCGCGAGTGTGCTCGCCTACGATCGGCTGAGCAGCCTTGGCCCATACACCGTCGCGTTGGCCGCCTCGTTCTTGATGCGCTTCGAGCGCGCCCTGGCGGCCGGCGATCGGTCCGCCCAGGACGCGATCCTGAGCGAGAAGCTGCTGCCGGGATGGGGTATCGCGCTTCGAGCCCAGGACGAGCGCTACCTCGCCCTCGCCGCGCGGATGCAAGGCCAAGGTCGCTGCACCAGACGCTTCTGGGCTGCGCACGAGGTCGCCGTCGAGCGAGTGCGGGAGGCGCGTGGGCTGGAGCCGAACATGTCGGGCGGCTTCGCGCCGGCGCTGCTCGACCTCGGCATCGAGCGACCCGATCGAATCGCGCTGCTCGTCGACCTCTTGTGCGTGCACCTGGCGGCCGCTCACGTCTTGGAGTGCGCCGATCAGCGCCCTCGAGCGTATCGAGACCTCGACCTCGACCATGTAGAGCACCGGGGTGTGGCGCGCCGACCCGTCCCGCCGGGTGGGGTCAGGCCGGGCTGAGCCTGCGCCGCAGCGCGAAGAGCAGGTGCGCGCCAACGCCGACGACGACGCCGGCGACGAGCCCAAACAGGTGCGCCGTGACGTCCGTATCCTTCCCCGTGCCGAGCATCGCGAAGAGGCCGAGCGCGGCGGCGAGGGGCGGCCACCAGCGCTGTACGCGACGGGTGCCGCGTCTCGTCCATTGCAGCACCG
>CAZPEY010000366.1:0-5237 GCA_964585665.1 uncultured Polyangiaceae bacterium
TCGGAGCGGGTGCGGTCGGTGGCGCAGCGACGGGCGCGGTCGTCGCTGCCGTGGCGCGGGCCGGGCCCGCGTCGCTCGCCGCGCTCGCCTTGGGCGACTGCGCTGGCCCCTCGGGACGGGGACATCCGGCGCCCGCGAGCAGCAGCGCAGCGACGGAGATCGCGGCGTTCCTCCGCTGCCTCATTCGCCACCTCCGGCGCGCGACTCAGGCAGATCGGGCGGCAGCGGGATCGGGCCGGGCGGGTAGACCACGCCCGGCTTCTGGATGTACGTGCGCGGCGGCTTCTTCAACTTGCTCTGGATGTTGCCCTCGAGGACGTTGACCGGCACCGGCGGCTCGAGGCGGTACCAGAAGCCGCGCGTCGGCAGGCGCAGCTCGAAGACGCGCTCCTTGTAGAGGAACTGGCGCGAGAAGTTGAGGCTCTTCTCTCCCTCGACGGTCTTGTTGCGGTGGCTGATGACGAACGAGAAGAGGCGCTCGGCGAGATGATTCATCAGGCGGTGGCAGCCGTGCGAGTACGCCTCGGGGTTGCGGATCGAGTAGATCTCCGACGAGCCGTGGACGCGTACGCCGTTGTCCCAGTCGGGCTTGCCGTCCTTGCCGGGCACGACGTTGTACGCGGCGACCACGCCGTACGCCGAGAGGTACCCGGGGCCGATCTCGTCGTAGTTGACCACCCAGTCCTCGGTGCCGTTGACGTACTTCGACTTGACCAGCGAGCGCAGCGGCGTCGAGTCGGGCGCGATCCAGACCGGGCCAGCGACGACGTTGCGCCAGACGCGCGGGCCGACGTCCGAGCCCTTGTAGCGAAAATACTCGTAGCCGTTCGGGGCGAAGTCAGAGCGCCAGCCGCCGATCGTCGTGCGCCACTTGATGAGGCGGATCGACTTGCCGTTGTGCTTCACGCGCACGGTGATCGACGGGAACACCTTGCGGCTCTGGTTCACCGCCTTGCCGTTCTCGTCCCATGGCGGGTCGTAGAACACGTCGCCGCGATCGATCTCCACGTCGAGATCCATGTGCGGCGCGTAGTACTCGGGCAGCGCCGGCAGCGCGAGCGCCACCTGCAGCGTCGCGAAGTCCTCCTTCTTGTGGCGCGCGAAGAAGGCCTTGGCGCCTTCGAGCGTGTCCCAGCCGAGCTGCTTGGCCGCCGCCTGGGTGAACTCTTCGACGAGGTTGCGGCCGTTGTCACCCGTGCCGTCCTCGAGGATCGACGCCGCCGAGACGACCCGCTCGGTGAGCGCGCGGAGCAGCGCCCGGTGGTCGTTCTCGACGGGCGGGCGGGCCAGCGCCGCCATCGTCTCGGAGAGCAGCGCCTGCCGATCGTAGATCATGTTGCGGAACTGGAAGCGCTTGAGCGCGTCGCGCATCGCGTCGTCGAGCACGCCCTTCTGGTGCTTCATCTTGGGCGGCCACATCTTCTCGCAGCCGAGGCGCGCCTCGACCTCGGCGAAGACGGCCGCCTCGGCGGCAGGCAAGGGCTTCTTGCTCGTCGGCGAGCTCAGCGACTTGACCGAGCGCAGCTTCTCGTAGTCGATCTTGCTGCACGGCTCGTCGGGCGCCATCGAGATCTGGAAGCGCGCGTGCAGCACCGAGATCGCCGGCATCACCCCGAACAGCTCGAGGTAGTTGTGCTCTCCGGGGCGGAGCGGCACGCCGTCGCCATCCACCTCGTCCTTGGCCATGCCGACCAGGATCGTCCGATAGCGGGCCTGCACCGGCTGCCCGGACGAAGGGTCGAGCTGCGTGGCGAAGAGGACGGGCGTCCACTCATCGGACAGGTCGACGATCGTCAGCCCCTTGGCGCGCGCCTCGTCGACGGAGCTCGCCACCTCGCGACCGCCCTCGATCCGCACCACCGTCGACGCCGCCGCCGCAGACGCCGCTGCCGTCGTCGCGACGAGAATTGAGCAAGCTAGGAACCAGCGAGACAAACCACGCACTCCTTCATGATTGCTTGGGCCAGACCGCGCCCGGATGCAAGACGGCCAGCCGCTGCCGGATCTCTTCGACGGTGGGGCAGGGCACGCGGTCGCGCAGCCAGGCGCCGACGGGACCCGGTGTGCTCTCGCCGCGCTCGACCTTGCGCAGCTTGTGCACGGCCTCGTCGGCCTCGCCGCGCCCGAGCCAGACGAGCAGCGCCACCATGCCCCAGGGGCTCTCGCCGCTCCGCCAGGCAGCCTCGACGATCGCGCCCGTCGTCTTGTGCGGCCGACCCCGCTCGAGCGCTTCGACCAGCTGCTCGAGCGCGTCGGGCTGCGCCACCGTCGGCGGAACCAGGCGCGCCATCGGCGCGTCAAATCGAAAGAAGATCGCTGGCGGGTTGTCCCACCGCCCCGTCAGGTAGCCGTCGAGCCAGCGCCGCCACAGGGCCGGCGCGCGGTGCTCGTCGAGATAGCGCTGCCGATCCTCGGGCTCGTTCGACACGAACCAGCGCGCCCACTCGTCGAGCAGCGACGACGAATCCCCCGAGCGCCAGCGCGTCGAGCTCGGCGGCTCGCCAGGAGAGATCTGCCACGGGGGCGCACGCATGAACCGAAAACCTACCCTCGATCGCGCGCGGCGGGAATGGAGCAATGTGTGACGCGCCCGTGACCTGACCTGCGCGCGCGGGTGTTGTATCGTGCGCGCCATGACCAAGCAGACCCATTCACGGAACGAGCACGTCACCATCGCCCTCGGGACCGGCCACGCCGACGGGGTGCTGGCCCGCCCGAGCGGCGTGCGCGCCGGCGTCGTCGTGCTGCAGGAGTACTGGGGGATCGTCCCGCACATCGAGGACGTCGTCGGCCGCTTCGCCCAGCACGGCTTCGTCGCCCTGGCGCCCGATCTCTACCACGGCAAGAAGGCGCTCGACGCCGAGGAGGCCTCGCACTTGATGGGGCACCTCGACTGGGCGCGCGCCACGCGCGAGATCGCCGCGGCGGTGCGGCACCTGCGCGAGCAGGAGGGCTGCCAGAAGGTGGGCATCGTCGGCTTCTGCATGGGCGGCGCGCTGACCTTGCTCGGCGCGGCCGCGACCGAGGTCGACGCGTACGTGGCGTTCTATGGGTTCCCCCCGAACGCCGATCTGTCGACGGTGCGCGCCCCGGGGCTGCTGTTCTTCGGCGAGCACGAGGGCTACTTCTCGGTCAGCGACGCGCAGGCCTTCGTGGATCGGCAGCAGGCCGCCGGTGTGCCGACGGAGCTCGTCGTGTTCCCCGGCGCCGGCCACGCCTTCTTCAACGACACCCGGGCGGCGGTCTACAACCCTGCCGCAGCGAACGACGCGTGGCGCCGCACGCTGGCACACTTCGGCACGCACCTGCGCTGATCAAACGGCCACCAAACAGGGATCAAACCGGAGCCGGTCGAACCAAGATCCCCGATCCACCTGCGTCCGTAACACCCCTCTAGAATCTCCTTCGTAAGGTTCACTACGCGTAATACAAGTGCGCGAAAAATATGTTCTTTTTTGGAATCGCTCGGCCTATTGTGCGCGCCGCCATACGGATTTTCTGGAGGAAATAAATGATGCGCGTCCTCGGCCTTGCCTCGGTATCGCTCAGCTTGGCCCTCATGGCGTGCGGTCCCGAGACCGCTCGCCGCAATGGCAACAACAACAACACCGGGAAGAAGGACGCGGGCCTCACACACGATCTGGCGGAAGAGGATCCCAATCCGTACCCAAGCGAGGACGTCGATCTCGCCGGCATCGAGCCGAGCGATCCGCCGGTGGTCGTCGCCGAAGATCCGAAGACCTGCGATGAGGCGGCGGCCAACAAGAGCTACGTCGGCTGCGACTACTGGCCGACCGCGGTGACCAACGCGGTGCTGCCCGACTTCGACTTCACCGTCATCGTCGCCAACGTCGGCTCGGCCGACGCGACCGTCACGGTCACCGGTCCCGGCTCCGTCGATCTCATGGAGACCGTCCCGGCCGGCACGCTCAAGAAGATTTACCTGCCGTGGGTCGACGCGATCAACCCGCCCGCGGCCGCCGACCGCGAGTACGGCGTCGCGCAGCCGATGAGCGCGTCGCTCAAGTCGGCCGGCGCGGCCTACCACCTCGTCAGCTCGCTGCCGGTCGTCGTCTATCAGTTCAACCCGCTCGAGTACAAGGCGCAGGGCGGCGGACCGGGCAAGCAGTGGAAGATGTGCGAGGCGCAGGCCGGCGGCACCGCCGACTGCTACTCGGTGTCGAACGACGCGTCGCTGCTCCTGCCGTCGACGGCGATGACCGGCAACTACCGCGTCGCGTCCTCGTTCGCGCGCGGCGGCGCGGGCGCGTACTTCGCGATCACCGCGACGGCAGACGCGACCACCGTCAGCATCAAGGCCGCACAGAACATGCAGACGCTCGCCGGCGGCGGCATCGCCGCGATGAAGGCGGGGGACACCGTGACGTTCACGATGAACGCCGGCGACGTCGTCGAGATCGTCAGCGATCCGGGCACGCCGCCGCTCCAGTCGGCGCCCGACACGCGTGAGCTCTCCGGTGCGCTCGTGCAGGCGGACAAGCCCGTGCAGGTGATCGCGGGCGACAACTGCCTCGCCAACCCGAAGCCGCAGCTCCTCGACTTCGACCCGCCGACCTGCGACCACGTCGAGGAGATCGTCATGCCGGCGGAGACGCTCGGGAGGAAGTACGTCGTCACGGTGCCGAGCGGCCCGAAGAACCAGAAGGACACCAAGCACACGGTGCGCATCGTCGGCAACGTCGACGGCACCAAGCTGACGTTCACGCCGGCGCTGTCGGGCGTGGCGACGACGATCAACGCCGGCCAGGTGATCGAGATCGACGACTCGGCGTCGAACTTCATCGTCGAGGGCGATCACGAGTTCGCGGTCGTCAACGTGCAGAAGAGCGCCAAGATCGTCGACGGCGCGAGCTCGCCGCCCGATCAGAAGGGCGACCCGTCGCTGTCCTCGGCCGTCGCGGTCGAGCAGTTCCGCAAGAATTACGTCTTCCTCGCGCCGGACGACTACGACACCAGCTTCGTCGACATCGTGCTGCCCAAGGGCGCGACGATCACGCTCGACGGCGCGCCGATCGGCGGCACGCCGACGGCGATCGGCAGCGACTACGATCTGGTGCGGGTCAAGCTCAACAGCACGGCCGGCGGCATCCACTCGATCGACTCGGACGTGCCGATCGGCATCCAGGTGATCGGCTACGGCTCGTACACGAGCTACCAGTATCCGGGCGGCCTCAACTTGAAGCTCATCGCCCCGCCGCCCGAGCCGATCGGCTAGC
>CAZPEY010000367.1:0-5229 GCA_964585665.1 uncultured Polyangiaceae bacterium
GGCTGCGCGGGATCGACGCCACCGCCGACGAGGCCCGGGCCGCTGCCCGCGCCCTGGCCGCTCGCTCCCGGCTGCGCCGGGGCGCTCGCCGAGGCGGCTGGCGGGGCCGGGGCACCCGGCAGATCGACCTGCGGACCGCAGGCGGGGAGGGCGAGCGAGAGCGAGGAGACGAGCAGCGCGAGCTGGAGCCGGTTCATGCACCGTGGTTGAGCATGGGCCGTGCCAGGGGAACCGCGTGGGATTTCGGTGGGGTAGCGACGGGGCGGGGCCGCAGCGAGCCGCGGCGGCTGGGTCAGGAGACCCGAGCGGTGGCTACTCGAGCCGAGCTACTCGAGGACGCCGAGGTACGGCAGGTTGCGATACCGCTGCGCGTAGTCGAGGCCATACCCGACGACGAAGAGGTCTGGGATGGTGAACCCGAGGTAGTCGATCGCGACCTCGCGCTGCATGCGGCTCGGCTTGTGGAGCAGCGAGCACAGCTTGACCGACAGCGGCTTGCGGGTCCGCAGGTTGTCGAGGAGGTAGGTCATCGTCAGGCCGGTGTCGACGATGTCCTCGACGACGAGCACATGCTTGCCCTCGATGGGCTTGCTGAGGTCGGCGGTGATCCGCACGACGCCCGAGCTCTTGGTCTCGTCGCCGTACGAGGCCAGGGCGAGGAACTCGATCTGCACCGCGGGGCTCGCGATGGCGCGCACCAGGTCGGCGACGAAGATGAAGCTGCCCTTGAGCACCGCGATGACGACGACGTCCTCGCCCTCGTAGTCACGGCCGATCTGCGCGCCGAGCTCGGCGATGCGCTTCTGGATTTCGGTGGCGGAGATCAACTCGCGAGCGGGCTTGAGCTGGACGTCGGACTTGGTCATGGGGCCTTCCTGCGTTTAGGGAGAAAAGAGCCGCGGGTCGAGCGTCTGATCGACATCGACCGAGACGACGTCGACGACGAACTGGTACTTGTCGGTCTTGGCCTCGATGAGCGTCGGCACGGCGAGGCCGCGCGCGCTGACGAAGCGGCGCAGATGCACCGTCCGCCCCGGCTCCTTGATGGTGACGCTCTCGCCGTCCCGGTCCTTCTCGACGGCGCGCTCGGGGCTGGCCGGCTCGAGGAGGTAGGCGGCGCCGAGGTCGCCGGCCATCGACTGGATCGCCGCGCCGAAGGCCGAGCCCTCGATGGCGCGGAAGGTGTATAGTACAGTTACTTGACCATTTGCCAGGAGCAGGTCGAAGAGGCGAATCCCGCCCGGCCCGAGCGCGGCGAGCCGGAGCTTGCCCGGCCGCTCGATGGCGATCGCGCCGCGCAGCGCCTTGCGCTCGATCTTGCCCTCGGTCGTCGCGAACTCGACGTTGACCCGGTGCTCGGCCTGCATGCTGCGCCAGGCTGGCTCGGTGGTCGGCTGCGCGGACGGCAGGCGCACGCGCGGCCCCGCACAACCGCCGCTGCCCGCGACGGCCAGCACCGCCAGGGCGAGGAGCGCCCGCCTCACTCGCGCCACCGCAGCCACAGCGGCGAGAAAAGCACCAGCCGGATCACGCGCATCGTGTCGGAGAAGCCGTGAAAGTGCGAGACGTGGTCGCGATCGTAGACGGTGGCGATCGAGTGCTCGACGATCGGCGTACCGCGACGAGCCGCCCAGAGTAGAATCTCCGTCTCGGTGTCGAACCGCGAGGTGCGCAGCGGCAGCGAGGAGACCAGCGAGACCGGATAGACGCGAAAGCCGGTCTGCGTGTCGGAGAACGGGTGCCCGGCGAAGCGGGAGATCCACCAGGTCGAGATGCGGTTCCCGATGCGGCTGCGGCGCGGCATCTTGGCGGGATCGAAGCTGCGCACCCCGAGGATGAGCGCCGTCGGGTGCGCGGCATGGAGGGCCAGCAGGGCGGGGATCTCGGCGGCGCGATGCTGCCCGTCCGCGTCGAGCGTCAAGACGCCGGTGTAGCCGTGCTGATTCGCCCAGGCGAAGCCCGTCTGCAGCGCCGCGCCTTTGCCCTGGTTCTGGGCGTGGCGCAGGACGATCGCGCCCGCCGCCTCTGCGATCTTGGCCGACTCGTCGGTGGAGCCGTCGTCGACGACGACGATCGGCAGCGCGGGCGCGACGGCGCGGACCTCGGCGATGACCCGCCCGACCTTGCCGGCACCCTCGAAGCAGGGGATCAACGCGGCGATCACGGCTGCGCCTCGCCCGGGACGATGGCGAAGGTCATCTGCCCTTCGCACAGGACTTCCCCGTCGCTGCGGATGCGTCCGGTGAAGCGATGCAGATTGCCGAGGACCGCCGTGCGCTCGGCCTCGCAGGCGAGGGTCTCGCCCGCCTGCCCACGTCGGTGAAACCGGAAGCCCTGCAGCGCGACCAGGTAGCCCTGGTGGGTTCCGCGCTCCTTGCCGACGAGGCAGGCGGCGGTCTGCGCGAGCGCCTCGACCATCAGCGTCTCGGCCAGCCCATCGCTGAGCAGCGGATCGCCGACGCTGAGCCGGCGCTGCGAGGTGACGCGCGTCGGCTCGGTGGCCAGCACCGAGTCGAGGAGCAGCCACGGGGCGCGATGCGGAATGCGCGCCGTGACATCCGAGAACGCCGTCATGGGCGATGCATATATCGGCTTCGCCGCCACCTGTCGAGGGCATCTGCGGCGCGAACCCTTCGCGGCCGGGCTGGCTCTTACCCATGGATCAACCCATCGCTCGGACGGAGACTCCTCATGCCACAGCCGATCATCGAGCCGTTCTTCGACGCCGCCACCTTCACGCTCACCTACCTCGTCCACGATCCGCAGTCGCAGGACGCCGTGATCATCGACCCGGTGCTCGACTTCGACCCGAACAGCGGGCGCACCTCGACGCAGACGAGCGATCGGCTCGCCGCGCGGGTGCGGGAGCTCGGGCTCCGTGTCCACTACGTTCTCGAGACCCACGCGCACGCCGATCACCTGTCTGGGTCGCAGTACTTGAAGCGCCTGTTCGGGGCCCAGGTCGCGATCGGCGAGCGCATCCGCGAGGTGCAGGCGGTGTTCGCGCCGCTGTTTGCGCTCGACGTGCCGACCGACGGCTCGCAGTTCGATCGCCTCCTCCACGACGGAGAGACGATCGACGCGGGGACGCTGCGGCTGCGCACGATCGCGACGCCCGGACACACGCCGGCCTGCGTCTCGTACCACCTCCCGGCAGCGGCGGCGGTCTTCACCGGGGACGCGGTCTTCATCGAGGACACCGGCACCGGGCGCTGCGACTTCCCGAGAGGCGACGCGGCGGCGCTCTACGACTCGGTGCACGATCGCCTCTACGCGCTGCCGCCCGATACCCAGCTCTATGTCGGCCACGACTACCAGCCAGACGGCCGGCCGCTGCGCTTCGTCACCACGGTCGCCCGGGAGCGCGAGGCCAACGTTCATCTCCGCCAGCAGACGACCAAGCTCGACTTCGTGGCGCTGCGCACGGCGCGGGATCGCACGCTGGCGGCGCCGCGCCTGCTCCTCCCGAGCGTGCAGGTCAACATCGACGCGGGGCGCCTGCCCGAGGCGGACAGCGCGGGGCGCCGCTACCTGCGCCTGCCGATCAACCTCGGGGCGACGACGAACCGCGATGGGACGCCTGCGTAGCGCGGTGTAGATCCAACTGCCAGGCGGCGCGTTGCATGCCATAGTGAAGCGCATGCGACTCGCACGGCGGCCCGGATGGGCGCACGCCCTGACGGTGGTGATCGCCTTTGGTGCCGCTGGTTGTGCCACCGCACCCGCCCGACCGCCGACGAACCCGACGCCCGCCGGGCCGCGCGTCGTCGAGATGGAGCCGGTGCGGTTCGAGAAGGCGCCGTCCGGGGAGGTGACCCTCGTCGACGCCGAGCGCCTGCTCGCCGCCGCCAATCAGCAGTTCACCGACGGCAAGTACGAGGACGCGATCGCGACCTTCCTGCGCCTGCAGCGCGAGTTCCCCGAGTCGAAGCTGCGCGCCGCGGCGCTCTACAACCAGGGCCTCGCGCACGAGAAGGTCAACCAGCTTGACCAGGCGATCGCGTGCTATCGCCAGCTTCCCGATGACCTCGACGCGCTCTACCGCACCGGCACCGTGCTCCTCCAGCAGACCCGCTTCGACGAGGCCGCCGCGCACTACGCGGCGCTGGCCAAGCGCTCCGATCTGACGCTGTCGGATCGCATCCAGGCGGCCAGCGAGGAGGGGCGCGCCCGCTTCGCCAAGCGCGACTACGACGGCGCCGAGCGCGTGCTGCGCAGCGCGATCACCCACTACAAGGACCACAAGCTCGAGGAGCGCCTCGACAGCGACTACTTCCTCGCGCAGGCGGCGTACCTCCTTGGGCAGATCTCGCACGAGCAGTTCCGCCTCTTGCCCATCCGCCTCCCCGAGTCGCGCATGCAGCAAGATCTCGAGCTCAAGGCGCAGATGCTGCTCGCCGCGCAGCGACGGTATCTCGAGGCGATGCAGGTCAACCATGTCGAGTGGGCCGTCGCGGCGGGCTTTCAGATCGGGGCGCTGTACCGCGAGATGTACGACGCCTTCTTGAGCGCGCCGGTGCCGCCCGAGGCCAAGGGCGAGCTGCGCGAGGTCTACGTCGATCAGCTCCGCAAGAAGATCCAGCCGCTCCTGCAAAAGGCGGTCGGGATCTTCGAGCGGAACGTCCTGATGGCCGAACGGGTGGGCGTCAAGAACGAGTGGCGCGAGCGCTCGGTGGCCCAGCTCGGGGAGCTGCGCGCGCTGCTCCTGCCCGGGGCGCCGGCAGCCGCAGGGTTGAGCGCGCCGCCCGCTCCGGACGCCCCTGCTGGCCTCGACCGCGCCGCGCCCCACACTGCGCCGGCCAACTGACCTCCAACCGCACTGCAAAAAGGTCGCCGTTGCGCGTCATTCGTTCTTGACAGTGACAGTGCCTCGCTATAGAACCGTGCGCCCTGAAAGCACAGGACTTTTCTGCCCTGCGCTCGACGGAAAACGACAAATCGCTGGCGTAGCTCACTCGGTAGAGCAGCTGCCTTGTAAGCAGCAGGTAACGGGTTCGATTCCCGTCGCCAGCTCTCTGAGATCTGACAACCGAATACGTAGCACCGGAGGGATGCCCGAGCGGCCAAAGGGAGCAGACTGTAAATCTGCCGGCGTACGCCTTCGATGGTTCGAATCCATCTCCCTCCACGAAGTACGCGTCCGTAGCGACGGCAACACGCGGGTGTAGCTCAGCTGGTAGAGCTCTAGCCTTCCAAGCTAGACGTCGCGGGTTCGAATCCCGTCGCCCG
>CAZPEY010000368.1:0-5206 GCA_964585665.1 uncultured Polyangiaceae bacterium
GTAGGTCGGCCGCTCGGCCTCGGGCTTCTCCTGGATCTTGTTGAAGTAGACGGCGTTGACCGCCGCCTCGGGCCCCATCACCGCGATCGAGGCCTGCGGCAGCGCCAGCGTCGCCTCGGGCTCGAAGCCCGGCCCGCACATCGCGTAGAGGCCCGCGCCGTACGCCTTGCGGAGGACGACGCAGACCTTGGGCACCGTCGCGTCCTACATCGCCGAGATCATCTTGGCGCCGTGGCGAATGATGCCTTGCCGCTCGACGACCTTGCCGATCATGAAGCCAGGAACGTCGGACAGAAACAGGATCGGGATCTCGAAGGCGTCGCAGAGCCACACGAAGCGCGCGGCCTTGTCGGCCGAGTCGACGAACAGGACGCCGCCCTTCCACTTCGGCTGGTTGGCGACGATGCCGATCACCTTGCCGTCCAGGCGGGCGAAGCCCGTGACGACCTCGCGCGCGAACAGCTTCTTGACCTCGAAGAAGCTCCCCTCGTCGACGATCGCCGCGATCACCTGCAGCACATCGAACGACTGGTTGTGGTTCGCCGGCATGATCTCGTCGATCGACTTGCCCGAAGCGGGCGCGTGGCTGGCGATCGCCGCCGGCTTCTGGCCGGCGCGCTGCGGCATGTACTGCAGATAGCGCCGCGCCTCGGCGATGCAGTCTGCCTCGGTCTTGGCGAGCAGATCGCCGCAGCCCGAGACCTCGCAGTGCATGCGGGCGCCGCCGAGCTCCTCGAGCGTGATCTTCTCCCCGATCACCATCTCGGCCATGCGCGGCGAACCCAGATACATCGACGCGTTCTTGTCGACCATGAAGACGACGTCGCAGAACGCCGGGATGTAGGCGCCGCCGGCCGCCGACGGGCCGAAGAGCAGGCAGATCTGCGGGATGCTGCCCGACAGCTGCACCTGGTTGTGGAAGATCCGCCCGGCGTGGCGACGCCCCGGGAACATGTCGATCTGATCGGTGATGCGCGCGCCGGCCGAGTCGACGAGGTAGAAGAGCGGCACCCCGAGGCGTCCCGCCGTCTCCTGGATGCGCAGGATCTTCTCGACGGTGCGCGCCCCCCACGAGCCCGCCTTGACCGTCGAGTCGTTGGCCATCACAGCGACGGTGCGCCCGTGGATCTTGCCGAGGCCCGTGATGACCCCGTCGGCAGGCAGCTCGGCGGCGAGGTTGTTGGCGAGGAGGCCGTCCTCGACGAAGTCGCGCCCCTCGTCGTCGAGCAGCAGCGCCAGGCGCTGCCGGGCGAACAGCTTGCCCTCTTCCTGGTTCTTCTGGTGGTACTTGGGCGCGCCGCCTCGCTTGACCCGCTCCGTCACAGCGGCGAGCGCCGCGCTCATCTCCGCGTTGGTTTTCTGTGCCATGGCGAGCGAACCTACTCGATCCAGCGCACGCGCACCACGACCAGCTCACGCTCGCCGCCAGCGGCGTGCACCGTCACCGTATCGCCGGCCTTCTTGCCGAGCAGCGCGCGGCCGACCGGCGAGCGCCAGCTGATGCGCCCGCGCTTCAGGTCCACCTCGTCGACGCCGACGATTCGATAGACGCGCAGCTCCCCCTCCTCGTCTTCGATGTCCACGGTCGCGCCGAAGACCACCTTGCTCGGCTGCGTCGGCGGCTTGTCGACCACCTCGGCGTCGCGCAGCCGCTTCTTGAGGAAGGTCAACCGCCGATCGATCTCGCGCAGTCGCTTCTTGCCGTAGATGTACGCGCTGTTCTCGGACCGATCGCCCTCGGCAGCGGCGGTCGCGACCTCGCGCACGATGCGCGGCCGCTCCTCGACGGTGAGCTCGGTCATCTCGCCGATGATCCGCTGGTAGCCCTCGCGCGTCAGGTAGTTCTTGTCAGCCATCGGCGCGGTCGTCGTGCGACTACGAGGGGAGGAGCGCGTCGTCGGGCGAGCACTCGATCACGAGCTCACAGCCCTCGGCGCTCCACGTCTCGCGGTGCATCGATCCGTTCGGCGCGACCGAGACGTCTCCGGCCTTCATGCGCACACCGTCGACGACCAGCGAGCCGCGGACGACGTACATCACCTCGGCGCCCGAGTGCGTGTGGGCCAGGATACGGCCGCCGGGCGACAGCCGCGCGATCTGGATGCGGCGACCATTTTCTTCATGAAGATCGAGCACGGCCAGACCCGATCCGACGTCGCGCCACTTGCGCTCGTCGACGCCAAACTTCTCGATTCCTTGGGACAGCTTCTCGGACATGGCGCGGGAGTTTAGCAGATCGGAAGGGGGTAACGCGAGCGGCGATTCGCGACTGCGTCGAAACCGGCCGGAGCGGCGGAGCATCTGCCGTTGCCAATTTTCGAGCCCTCTGCGATCGTGCCGCGACGGCAATCGTTGGGGGCGTTGGTGATGACTCCGCAACAAGCTTCACCCGAATCATGGATGGGCCTGGTCATCTCGGCCCTCGCCGATCCAGTGTTCGTCAAGGATGAGCAGCACCAGTTCGTCCTGCTCAACGACGCGCTCTGCGCCTTCCTCGGCAAGTCTCATGACGAGCTGCTCGGCAAGAGCGATTACGACTTCTTCCCCAAGGCCGAAGCCGACGTCTTCTGGGAGCACGATGACCGCGTCTTCTCGACTGGAGAGGTCGACGAGAACGAGGAGCAGATCACCGACTCCGCCGGCGCTATCCACTGGATCAGCACGCGCAAGAGCCTGCTGCGGGCCCCCGATGGCCGAAAGTTCCTGGTCGGGATCATCCGCGACATCACGCCCCGCCTCGAGATGGAGCGCGAGCGCCGTCGCATCGAGGATCAGATGCAGCACGCGCAGCGCCTCGAGAGCCTCGGCGTGCTGGCCGGCGGCATCGCCCACGACTTCAACAACCTGATCGCCGGCATCCTCGCCAACGTCACGATGATCCGCGAGCAGGCGACGGAGATCGAGCCCGTCCTGGGGCCGAGCGTCGACGAGCCGATGGCCGACATCGAGGAGTCGGCGCGGCGCATGGGCGATCTGACCAAGCAGATGCTCGCCTACGCGGGACGACACACCGTCGATGTCCGGCCGGTGGATCTGGTGGCGCTGGTGCACGAGGTGGTTGGCTTGCTTCGCATGTCGATCAGCAAGCGGGCGCGCCTGCACCTCCAGGTGCCGAGTCAGCCGATCGTCGTCGAGGCCGACCAGTCGCAGCTCGTGCAGGTCTTGATGAACCTGGTCGTCAACGCCAGCGAGGCGCTGCCGTTCGCCGGCGGCACCATCGAGATCGGCGCCAGCATCCGCGAAAAGCCCTTCGACGCGACGAGCTGGCTCGACACGACCTTGCCGATCGATCGGCTCGAAGGGCTCCCCGTGGCCATGCTGCACGTCAGCGACGACGGCCAGGGCATGACGCCGGAGCTGCAGCGGCGTATCTTCGACCCGTTCTTCACCACCAAGTTCTCTGGCCGCGGCCTCGGCCTCTCCGCAGTGCTCGGCATCGTGCGCAGCCACGGCGGTGCGCTGCGCGTCGACAGCGCGCTCGGCAAGGGGACGCGGTTCGAGATCGTCCTGCCGCTGTCGCGCGCCCCGCTCGAGCGTCCAGCGACGCCGCCCGCGAGACCGAAGCGGCTCGAGGGGACGCGGCTGCTCCTCGTCGAGGACGAGCGCATCGTCCGCGACACCGCGGCCCGCATCCTGCGCCAGGCCGGCGCCAGCGTCACCGAGACCAGGGACGGCGACGAGGCGGTGCGCACCTTCGAGCGCGATCCGGCGGCGTTCGATCTCGTCCTGTGCGACATGACGATGCCAGGGCGCGACGGCGGCGAGATCTGCCGCGCCATGGTCGCGCTCGAGCCCAATCTGCTCTTCGTCGTGATGAGCGGCCACGACCGTGAGGAGACCCTCGCCAAGCTCGCCGGGTGCAAGCTGGCCGGCTTCGTCAGCAAGCCGTTCGCCTCGAACGATCTGCTGCAAGCCGTCGCGGACGCCCTCGCGCAGCCGCGCTGAGTGCGGCCAGTCGTCCGACCAATTTTGAGGCCGTTGCCGTCAGACGGCAAAGTGTGCAATGAAGCGCGCCGTGGGACGCCCGGCCGCCTTCTATGACGTCGATGGAACGCTGATCAAGACGAACATCGTCCACGTCTTTGCGTGGTACGCGCGCAACCAGAGCCGCCCGAGCGACTCGCTGTGGTCGACGGTCAAGACGGTCGCCTCGATCCCCGCCTTCCTCGTCGCCGATCAGCTCTCGCGCAAGCTCTTCAACGAGATCTTCTACGGCTACTACAAGGGGCAGAGCGAGGATCGCCTGGTGCTCCTCGCCGACGAGCTCTTCGACGAGGTCATCCGCGACAGCATCTACCCGCGCGCCTACTCGCTCATCGAGGAGAGCAAGCGTCGCGGCCTCCACCAGGTGTTGGTGACCGGCGGACTCGACTTCGCGATGCGCCCGCTGCACAAGCACCTCGGCACCGACGATCTCATCGCCAACACGCTCGAGTTCGACCGCGGCATCTGCACCGGCCAGCTCGGCAAGCCCTTCGTCGCGGGCGCGAGCAAGGCGGCGATCATCCGCGACTATGCGCAGAAGCATGACATCGACCTGTCACGCTCCTGGGCGTACAGCGACAGCTACTCCGACTACCCGATGCTCGCGATCGTCGGCCACCCCGCCGCCGTCAACGCCGACCTCCGCCTGCGCAACACCGCGCGCTCCTACAACTGGCCCATCTTGGACCTCCGGTAGACCCCACCATGTCTGACATCCGCCCCCGCTCGCAGAGCTCGTACGACGAGAGCATCGTCTACATCGACAAGGACTCCGCCCCGCGCATCATGTTCTACGGGGAGGACTTTCTCGTCGAGGACCTGCCAGTCGGCACGCGCGTCATCTATCCGCGACGCCCGATCGCCGGCCTGCCCAACCCGCGCGCCGCGATCCGCCAGGCGCTCGCCAACCCGATCGACTTCGAGCCGCTGCACGCGCTGCTCAAGCCGGGGATGAAGCTGACGATCGCCGTCGATGACATCTCGCTGCCGCTGCCGCCGATGAAGCGGCCGGACATCCGCGAGACGATCCTCGAGATCCTGATGGAGATGTGCGCCGACTTCGGCGTCGACGACATCCACATCATCATCGCCACCGCCCTGCACCGCCGCATGCACGACTGGGAAGTTCGGCGCATGGTGGGCGACAAGATCTTCGACGCCTACTGGCCCGATCGCCTGTACAACCACGACGCCTGCGATCCCGACGGCATGGTCGTCCTCG
>CAZPEY010000369.1:0-5181 GCA_964585665.1 uncultured Polyangiaceae bacterium
CCCGGCTTCTGCTGCTCGCCCGGCTTCTGCTGCTCGCCCGGCTTCTGCTGCTCGCGTGGCTCGGGCTTCTGCTCGCCCGGCTTTGGCTGGCCTTGGGAGTCCTGATCTTGACTGTTATTCTCTTTTTCTTCTTTTTTCTCGTTCTTATCTTTCTTGTCTTTATCGTCTTTATCGTCTTTGTTGTCTTTTTTGTCGTTCTTGTCCTGCTGGCGCTGTTGCTGCTGTTGTTGCTGAAGCTTGCGCAGCGCCAGCTCGAGGTTCCACTTGGCGCGCTTGTCGTCCGGGCGCAGCTGCAGCGCGTGCTTGTACGCCTCGATGGCCTCCTTGGGCCTCTCGCTTTCGAGCTGCGTGTTGCCGAGCCCGTAGTAGGAGTCCGCCTTGAGCTGCGGGTCGCGGCTCTCAGTGCCTCGCTGAAACTCCTTGAGCGCCTCGGGCAGGCGCTTCAACTGATGGAGCGCCAGCCCGCGGTTGTAGTGAATGACTGGATCGTCCGGACGCTCGGCGAGAGCGCGCTCGTAGGCCGCCAGCGCCTCCTCGGGCTTGCCGCCGGCGAGCGCCTGATTGCCCTGTTCGACATTGGGCTCGCGCCGCTTCCACAGATCGAAGCCGGTCAGCGCCGGCAAGAACAGCGCGAGAACGAACGCTGCGACGCGGCGCTGGCTGTCGCCGCCGAGCGACTTGCGTTCGGTGCTCAGGGCTGCGTCCTGCTTCGGCTTGCGCCGCGCCTTGCGGTCGCGCAGACACGCCTCGGCGACGAGAAGGAGAAAGCCCGGCATCAGCAAGAACCTCCCGATGTCCTCCGGTTCGCGCTCGTAGCGCGCCTCCTCCTCGGTGCGCTGCAACCCGGCGATCGCCTCCTCGACCCGGTCCATGCCGAAGCGATCGGGATCGATCGCGTAGTACGCACCGTTGGTGGTCTGAGCCATTTGCTTGAGCGCCACTTCGTCGAGACCGACGCGCACGGGCTTGCCCTCCTCGTCCGCCAGGTACCCTGCCGGCTTGCCGCTCTCATCGTAGGTCTGCACGATCGGGCGCTCGGGCGATCCAATGCCGATACTATAGATACGGATGCCGAGCCGCGCCGCTTCCTTGGCGACCTCGAGGCCCCGCCCTTCAGTGTCCTCGCCATCGGTAAGGAGGATGATCGCCTGGGCGGGCTTGCGGCGCTGGCTCTTGCGCTCGACGGACTTGAGCAAGTCGATCGAGGCACGCAGCGCTCGACCGAGATCGGTGCCCCCGACGGGCATGTCGTCCGGCGTCAGGTCGGTCCAGAAGTGCTTGGCTGCCTCGTAGTCGGTGGTGAGCGGATAGCTCATCGTCTCGCCTGCGAACGCGACCAGTCCGACTCGATCACCCTTCAAGGTGTCGATCAGCCGGCCGAGCTCGGTCTTGGCGCGATCGAGCCGCGTCGGATAGATGTCGCGCGCCAGCATGCTGCGCGAAAAGTCGAGCGCGACGACCAGATCGAGACCGCGGCTTTGGACGAGACGCGCCTTGCCCGGAACCTGTGGCCGCGCCAACGCGACCAGGAGCAGCGTCAGTCCCGTGACCCACATGACCACGCGCAGGCGACGTCGTCCTGGCGACAAGCTCGCGATGAGCGCGCGCAGGGCCGGCACGTGGCCGAGCCGCTCGAGCAGGCGCACCCGTCGCTGTCCGTCGAGGGCAAAGGCCACGACGAGCAGCGGCAGCAGCACGAGCAGCCACAACATGCGCGAGTCGGCCCAGGTCACGGGAACCTCCGAAAGCGCGTCAGCGACAGCCCCACTTCGAGGAGGAGCAAGACGAGCGCAGGCAACACCAAGAGCGCATACAGATCCGTGTAGTGCGGGATCTGCGAGCGTAGCTTGCTGCGATCGAGATCTTCGAGGATCGCCTGAAACCGTCGCTGCAGCGCGTGCTGATCGGTCGCCAGGTACGGCACGCCGCCGGTCTGCTGCGCGATCTCCTCGAGGAGGCGCGGGTTGACCGGGTAGCGTTGGCGACGCGCCGTGATGTTGCCGAATGGATCGAACGCCGGCGGTGCATTGGCGCCGAGGGAATCTTGCCCAATCAGGATCGTGAAGATGCGCACGCCGAGCGACTGCGCGAACTTGGCCGCTTGTCGCGGATCGAGCTTGCTGGCGTTGTCGTCACCGTCGGTGACCAAGACGATCACCTTGCTCTTGGCGGTCGACTTGCGAAGACGGTTGAGCGCTGTGCCGAGGGCGTTGCCGATCGCGGTGCCCTGCCCATCGATGAGGCCGAGGCGAACCTCGGCGAGGAGGTTGCGAACCGCGCGCGTGTCGAGGGTGAGCGGACACTGGGTGAACGCCTCCTTGCCGAAGATGACGAGCGCAATCCGATCGGTGGGGCGGCGCCGGATGAAGTCGTCGATCACCTGCTTGGCGGCAGAGAGTCGATCGGGATCGAGGTCGGTCTCCTGCATCGAGTTCGAGACGTCGAGCGCGATCACGATGTCGATGCCCTCGACCTCGCTCTGCTCCGTCGACAACTTCTGCGGGCGTGCCAGCGCGACGACGAGCAGGCCGAGCGCCACCAGTCGCAGCGCGCGGGGCAAGTGCACGAGGTAGCCGAGCAACCCTTGATCGACCGCGCCGAGCGCCCGGGCTCGCGAGAAGGCCATCGTCGGCGCGCGCCACCCAGCGGCGTGGAAGGACAGGTACGCCACGACTGGCAGCGCCAATCCGAGGAGGAGCGCGAACGGATAGCGAAAGTGCACGTCGCTGCGCGCCAGGCGCGGCCACAGAGAGAGGGCCAGCGCGCCCGCCAGCGCGAGCACGATGCCATACGTGACGAGCGGCACCAGCCAGCGCCGCTGCTCGCTAGGTTGCATCGCTGCCTCCCGCGCCCGTCGCCGGCTTGCCGTCGGATTTGGCGGCGGCGGCCTTTTGTTCCGTCGACGACTCGACCTCGAGCCGCTTGGCGGTCGAGAGCACGGTCGCTTGGACGAAGCCGAACGCTCGCTCGGCCGCCGCATCGTCGGAACCGAACTTGGCGAACTTCACGAGGTCGGCCTCCTCGAAGAAGCGCGCCAACCCGCCATCCTTGGCGCCGAGCTCGGGAGCACGCGCAGCGAGCACGTCGAGCAGCTCGGCCGAGGTCAGCTCGAGGGAATAGAACTCGAAGCGCGCACCGAGATAGGCGCGCAAGATCTCGGCGAGCTCGAAGTAGTAGGGCCGATACGAATCGAGCGAGAAGTTGCCGCGGGCGCGCAGCGCCTGCAGGCGCTCCATCGCCACCTCGTCGGCGGGCCGCGGCGGCGGACCGACCTCGGCCGCGGCGCGGCGGCGGCGCAACACCCGGCGTACGATCGCGCGCAGCAGGAGCAGCACGAGGAGCGCGGCGAGCGCGATCCCACCGTAGCGCATCGCCTCGACCGCACGGCGATCCTCGACCATCGTCGAGTGCGGGGCGCGCATCGCCTGCGTCTCGGGCTTCTCGTTGCCTCCGATGAGGCCGGTGATCGTGACGATCAACGGCTCGGTGTCGACCGAGCGCACCTCGCCCTTCGGGTTGATGTACGAGAGCCGGATCTCCGGGATGGCGTGCGTGCCGATCTCGTAGGAGGCGATACCGAGGACGAAGCGGCGCGCGCGGCGGCCATTGCCGACGTCGATGCCGGTCTTGTCGCCTTCGTCGCGCGACAGCACCTCGAACTTGCCGAGCTCGATCGCGTTGGGCAGCGTGACGACGACGCCCTCCAGGCTGGTGGCCGAGATCGTCAGGTTGAGCCGATCGCCGATCGCCGCCTCGCTGCGATCGATCGAGACGCCGACGGTCGGCGCATCGGGATCGGGCGGCAGCGCCGCGTCGAGCACCGCGCCGTCGAGAGGCGGCGCCAGATCGACGGGCTCCGCCTGCGCCGGCGTCGCGATGGCGACCAAGGCCGCGGCCGCGAGGCCGCGAATTATGTTGCAGCGCAGCAGGATCATCTCGCCATCAGTGCTTCATCCGGCTGGTGCGGGTCCGGAAGAACTGGATGAGCGCCGTCAGGTACGGCTGATCGGTGCGCACGCGAATGAAGTCGATCTTGTAGCGACGGAAGAGCGCCTCACGCTCCTCGCGCTGCCGCCGCGCCAGCGCTGCGAAGCGCTCGCGCCCGCTGCCGCTGGTGTCGAAGGCGACCACCTCTCCGGTCTCGATGTCCTCGAAGTAGACGTAGCCGATCTTCGGCAACTCCTCCTCGAACGGATCCTGGATCGTCACCGGCACGAGGTCGTGGCGACGCGCCGCGATGCGCAGCTGCTTCTCGTAGTCCGCCGTGCCTCCCTCGACGAGAAAGTCAGACAGGAGGAAGGCCACCGACTGGCGGCGCGCGACGCGGCCCAGGAACTCGAGCCCCGCTCCGAGGTTGGTGCCACGGCTCTGCGGCTGGAACGTCAGGATCTCGGAGATCAACGCCAGAACGTGCTTCTTGCCCTTCTTGGGCGGCATGAACTTCTCGACGCGGTCGGTGAAGATGATGAGCCCGATGCGATCGTTGTTCTTGATCGCCGAGAAGGCGAGCAGCGCCGCGATCTCGGCGGCCATCTCGCGCTTCTTCTGCTCGCGCGTCCCAAACAGCCCCGAGGCCGACGCGTCGACGAGCAGCATCACGGTCATCTCGCGCTCTTCGACGAAGAGCTTGATGTGTGGCTCGCCCGAGCGTGCCGTGACGTTCCAGTCGATGCGCCGCACGTCGTCGCCGGGCTGATACGGGCGCACCTCGGAGAAAGCCATGCCCATGCCCTTGAACACGGACTGATACGCACCGACCAGCTGGTTCTGTGCCTGGCGGGCGGTGATGATCTCGATGCGACGGATCTTCTTGATGAGCTCGCGGGTGAGCATCGCGCGGAGTTACGGAACCTCGATGTGCTCGAACAGACGGCGGACGATGTCCTCGCTCGTCACGTTCTCGGCTTCCGCTTCGTAGGAGAGGTTGACACGGTGGCGCAGCACGTCGAGGCCGACCGATTTGATGTCCTCGGGCGTGACGTAGCCGCGTCGACGCAGGAAGGCGTGCGCGCGCGCCGCCAGGTTGAGGAAGATCGAGGCGCGCGGACTCGCCCCGTACTGGATGAACACCGACAGATCCTTGAGGCCGTGCGTCGCCGGCTCGCGCGTCGCGTGCACCACGTTGATGATGTAGTCGCGCAGGCGATCGTCGATGTAGACCTGATTGATGACGCGCGACGC
>CAZPEY010000370.1:0-5145 GCA_964585665.1 uncultured Polyangiaceae bacterium
CAACTTGGCGACGATCGCCTCGTCGTCGAGGTGGGCGAGCTCCTTGGTGCTCGGCAACGCGCCGGCCAGGTGCTTGGCCGCGAGGTCGCGCATCGCCAGCGTCTTCTGCGTCGAGAGGCCAGCGCCGCGCAGCGCGGAATCGGGGAGCTTCTGGAGCACCGCGGCCCGCTTGCTCGGCGCCTTGCCGAGCAGCGCCTCGACGCGGCCGTAGATGGTCGCCGCCGCCTTGCCCGACAGCTGCTGGTAGACGATCGTACGCGACAGCGCCTCGAACAGATCGAAGTCGGTCGAGCCGATGAGATCGTAGCGCGGCGCCCGCTTGATCACCGCGGCGAGCTTGCGATCGCGCGCTCGCAGCGTCGCGAGCGCCTCGTCGATCGACGGCGGCGACAGCGCGCCTTCGTGCTCGAGCAGCCGGCGCTTGAGGCCGACGCCGCCCGGTGCCGAGTACTCGCCCAGATCTCCACCGCCGCGCACCACCCGATGGCACGGCACGACCAGCGGCAGCGGGTTCTTCTGCATCGCCGTTCCGACGGCGCGCGCCGCCCCCGCGTTGCCCGCCAGCTCGGCCAGCTCGCCATAGGTCACGACCTTGCCAGGCGGCACCCGGCGCAGCGCCTCGTAGACGCGCGCGAAGAACGGCGGCAGCCCTTCGAGGTGAAGCGGCACATCGTCGGGGAGGCTGCGGCTCGAACCGTCAAGATACTTGACGATCGCCGCGAGCGTCCGCTTCTGCGCCGCCGTCGGCCTACCCGCTTGTGCCTCGGGGTGCGCCCGCTCGACCGCCCTCTGCGCCGCCGTCGGATCGCCCACCTCGGCGAGCGCGAGGCGCACCAGTCGATCGCCGGCGAACACCGCCGCCGCGGTGCCGCGCACCGTCGTAAACTCGACCCACGTCTGCACGCCGCTACTCATGGAGCCGGTTGAGGAACAGCACCGGCAGCTTCGCCTCGGCAAAGCCAATCTGGACCGTGCGCTTCTCCTCGCCGCCCTTGAGCAGGTTGGTCGGGCTCTTGCCGACCGGATAGAGCGTGTACTCGCCGCCGCCGAGCGCAGTGAAGCGGTACTCGCCGTCCTTGTTGGTCGACGTGATGATGCGCCGCCCCTTGCCCTCGAGCAGCAGGCGCTGCCCAGCGATCGGCTTGGCGAGGCGGTCGGTGACCTTGCCGCTGGCGACGAGATCGACGGACTGCGGCTGGCGCAGGATCGGCATCGCGAACACGCGGTCCCACCAGATCTCGGCGGCAAAGTGCTTCTTCTCGCACGCCTCGTCATCGTTGCAGGTGTGGCCGAGCGTGATGGTCACGCCGTCCGTGGAGGCCTGTCGATTGCCCTCGATCGTCACCGGCAGGCGCTTGAGCCCCGTCGTGATCGCGCCGAGCGGTTGATCGAGCTCGAGCTCGAGATCGAAGCGGACCGGATCCTTCGACTCGGCGACCCCGCCCATCGTCTCGGTCACGAGGACGTGGCCGGCCTGCCAGCCGTACTGCCACTCACCGACATAGACGGCGCGACCTCGCCCCGGCACCGAGTCGGGAAACGGCAGCGGATACGCAGACAGCGCGACCTCGCACGAGAACGGCGTCAGCTTCTCGAGCTTGAGCTTGCCGTCGGCGCAAGCGCGCAGCTTGGTGGCCGGGATGAGGGTCGGCGGTGCTGCCAGCGCGATCTTCCACGTCCCTTCCCCGGGCCGTGGCTCCTCGACCACGAGCGAAGCGCCGAGCGCGACGGCGACCAGGGTCTCGCCGGGCTTGAGGCCGCTCTTCTCGTCGGCGGTGATCTTGGTGCCCCACGCCGAGGTGACGGTGGCCGGCGTATTGAACGCGATGCCGTGCCGCGCCCCCGCCTGCGTCGTCAGCGTGATCTCCCAGTTCTCGCTGTAGGTGATCTCGCTCTTGCTCGCGTTGCCTTCGGGCAACGTCACGTAGCCGAGCGGCAGCGCGATGATGGTGGCGCGCTTGGTCGTGCAGGTGCGATCGACCGTCGCTTGCAGCGACTGCAGCTTGGCGCGCGCCGCGGCGACCTCCTTGCCTCGGCGAGCCGACTCGTCGACGGCGATCGCCGCCTTGAGCTGCTCGACCTGACGCCGCGCCGTGCCGCACTCGGTGGCCTGGGCTGCCTTGCCACCAGCCAGCAGCCCCACGAGCAGCAGCGCACCCCTGAATTCGTACCCAGAAGATCGCATGTTTTGGTTTGCTCCCGCGTCAAAGTACCATGACGTCCATGCGCGTAACTTATTCCGTGTTGGGGTTGGGAATTCTCGCTCTGCTCGCCGGCGACGCCGGGGCGCGCGAGCGTCCGCTGCTCGCGTCCGACGCTGCGACCGTGCTCACGCAAGGCGCAGTGCTGCTGCCCGAGGACAACCTGCTCGTGCCGCTGTCGGGGCAGAAGGCGGTGCCGCTGCTGCAGAAGGCGCCGCAGCGCCTCCTGCCGCTGCGCAACCGTCCCGGCGAGCTCCTGCTGGTGATCGACAAGGATCTGTACCGTCTCGCCGACGGCGCGCTGCAGCGCCTGGCGCAGGGGATCGAAGGGCAGCCGGCGGTCTCGGACGATGGCAAGCTGGTGCTCAGCATCGAGGACAAGCGCATCCTCGTCGTCACGCGCGGCGAGACGACCGACAAGATCAACTATCGGCGCGCCGGCAACTGGGAGTTCGAGAACCCCTACGTGGCGGGCGACGGGAAGCTCGCGCTCGTCACGATCCGCGACTACTCGGCGCCCCTCGAGGTCTTCGAGTTCGTCCTGGTCAACCTCGACGGGGGCAAGCGCGACACCGAGATCTTGAAGCTGTCACAGACCTTCGTGCCGGGGCCATTGCGCCAGCCGCTCGCCGAAGGAGTCCTGATGCAGATGTACGCCAACCAGGGCGAGGAGGACGGCGTGCTCAAGCTGCAGGAGACCGACTTCTCGGTGCTGGACCTCGTCGGCAAGAAGATGTCGCCGATGAAACCAGGGACGCTGCCAGGCATCGCCTCGCCCTCGGGCAAGCGCTCGATCCTGCCTGGACCGATGGTCTACTCCGAGGGCAAGCGCTGTGGCGCCGATCGCACCGTCGTCTTCGGCCTCGAGCCGCGCCCGGTGCAGTGGTCGATCGGCAAGGACTCGGTCGTCTCGTTCTACGGCTTCACGCCCGACGAGCAGCTGGTCGCCGATCTGTTCACGCCCAAGACCTGCAAGCACAAGGGCGTGCTCATTCCGCTCGACAAGTCGATCCCGCAGAGCAAGTGGAAGGCGATCGCGCTGCCGTCGCACCCCGGCCATCTGCACGGGGTCGTGGTGCTGCCGCTCACCGCCAAATAGGGTATCGTCGAGCTCGATGAGCACCGACGTGCGCCGCACCTACCGGATCGAGCGCGACCTGAGCGCGCCCGCCGATCTCGTCTGGGCCTTGGCGACCGACACGAACCGCTGGAACCGGCTCGTCGGCTTTGCCGAGCCGACCTGGGCGATGGAGGAGGTCGAGTGGAACGGCGTGCGCGAGGTCCAGCGCATCGGCCGGCTGCCGATGTACTGGGGCAAGGAGGCGCGCTTCCGCGAGATCGGCTCGTGGATCGAGGGCAAGTCGCTCCACGCCGAGCGAGCATTTCTCGACGGGCACTGGCGCTCTTGCGGCTTCGTGCTGCGGGTGCAACCGAGCGAGACGGGCTGCCACGTCGACATGGAGGGATGGGTCCACTTCAAGCGCCCGCCAGCGCCAGAGGTCGACGCCGCCCTCGACGAGAAGATGCTGCCGGCCATGCGCCGCTACTTCGATCTCCTCGAAGAGGTGCTGCAGCCGGTCGCGGCCCTGCCCCGCTCGCTCGACGATTCGCCGTGCACCTTCTTGCGCTCACAGCTCGTCGCGCAGCGCCTCTCCGCCGAGCTGACCGGTCCATCGACCCCGGCCAACGCCGAGGAGCTGGCTGTCGTCGGACGCCGCTTCGCGCAGCGGCTCGGCGATCCCTCGCTGGCCACGCGCATGATCGAGCTCGTCCGCGATCGGGCCGACGACGAGCTGCGGGCGCTGCGCCCCTTCGAGGTCGCCGCTGCCTGGCGACTCGACGAGCGCAGCCTGCTGCGCGCCTTTCTCATCGGAACCGAGACCGGCCTCTTCGAGCTGCGCTGGAGCGCCATCTGCCCGGTCTGCCGCGTCAGCGCGGGCGACTTCGGCAAGCTGCACGCGACGACACCAGAGGTCGCCTGCCAGACCTGCGGCGGCGAGTTCCCCGTCGATCTGTCGGCCAACCTCGAGGCGACCTTCCGCGTCCACCCGGCGGTGCGGCCGATCCAGCAGCAGCTCTATTGCGACTCGAGTCCCTGGCATCAGGCGCACCTGCTCGCGCTCATGCCCGTCGCCGCAGGCCAGCAAGTGCGCCTCGAGCCAGCGGCGCTCCCCGACGAGCTGGTCGTCTCGATCCATGATCCCGAGGTGCTCTCGGCGCGCTGGCGCGGCGAGCACGGCACGATCCACCTCGGCACCTTCTTCGACGTGACCTGGGACGGCACCGCGTTCACGCTGCACAACCACACCGACGGCTGGGTGGTGGCGCTGTTCGAGCGTCCGCAGGTCGGGCGCGTCTGCAAGGCGAGCGACCTCCTCAACGTCCCTGAGTTCCTCGATCGCTTCGCGGACGACGCGCCGCGCGCCGGCGGGGAGCTGGCGATCGGCGAGGCGACGCTGGTGTTCGCCGACATCACGGGCTCGACGGCGCTCTACGAGGAGCTCGGCGACGCGCGCGCCTTCTCCCTCGTGCAGGGCTACTTTCACGCCATCGAGCACGTCGCCGAGCGCTTCGGCGGCGCGCTGGTCAAGACGATGGGCGACGGTGTGATGGTGACCTTCCCGTCGGCGCAGGCCGGCATGCGCGCGGCGCTGGCGATGCAGCTCCCGCAAGAGCGCCTCGATCCGCGGCTGCGCCTCAAGATCGGCCTGCACACCGGGCCGTGCCTCATCGTCGGCGCCAACGGTCGCATCGACTTCTTCGGCACGTCGGTCAACATCGCAGCGCGCCTGGCCGGGCTCGCCAAGGGCGGCCAGATCGTCGTGCTGCGCAACTTCCTGCAGCGCGCCGTCGTCGGCAAGATCCTCGACGAGGAGGGGCTGGCGGGCCAGGTGTTCCCGACGCAGCTCAAGGGCCTGCGCGACGCGTACGAGTGCGTCTCGCT
>CAZPEY010000371.1:0-5144 GCA_964585665.1 uncultured Polyangiaceae bacterium
CGTGACTCGAAGTACGGTGCGTACTACTTCCCGTGGATCCAGGTCTACGATCCGGAGCGTGGCAACATCTTCGTTCCGCCGTCGGGCCACGTCGCTGGCGTCTACGCCCGCGTCGACAACGAGCGCGGCGTCCACAAGGCCCCGGCCAACGAGATCGTGCGCGGCGCCCTCGGCCTGCGCTACAACATCTCGAAGGGCGAGCAGGACCTGCTCAATCCGAAGGGCATCAACTGCATCCGCATGATGCAGGGCGGCGGCATCCGTATCTGGGGCGCCCGCACGCTGTCGTCGGATCCGTCGTGGCGCTACATCAACGTTCGCCGTCTCTTCATCATGGTCGAGACGTCGATCGAGCGCGCGACCCAGTGGGTCGTCTTCGAGCCCAACGACTCGAAGCTCTGGAAGCGCGTCACGCGCACCATCTCGTCGTTCCTTACGCTCATCTGGCGTACGGGCGCGCTCGTCGGTGAGACGCCGGACAAGGCGTTCTACGTCAAGTGCGACGACGAGACCAACCCGCCTGAGGTTGTCGACGTCGGTCAGTTGATCGTCGAGATCGGTCTCGCTCCTTCGAAGCCCGCGGAATTCGTCATCTTCCGCATCGGCCAAATGCCGGCCGGTGGTGGCGTCGAAGAGTAATTGATTCGGTAGTACAGCGACGGGCCCTTTGGCTAGGGGCCCGCCGCCCTGCTGTCTTGGAAGACAGAAATGGAGGCCCAGAATGGCTACATCAGATAAGCGTGGCGTAGTTGGCGGAAAGCTCGGTTTCGAAATCGATGGCGTGGATGCCGGATGGATTATGTCCGTCGAAGGTGGCATCGCGGCCAGCGAAGTCGTGACGGAGAAGATCGCCGGCGACAGCCTCGCGAAGAAGCACATCGCGAACGTCAAGTACGATGACATCAAGGTCGCCTGCGGCGCTGGTATGTCGAAGGTGTTCTGGGAGTGGATCGAGAGCTCCCTCAACCTCAAGTACACGCGCAAGAACGGCGCGGTCATCGGGTGCGACTTCAACTACAAGGAAGTCTCCCGCATGAACTTCCACAACGCGCTGATCACGGAAGTCGGCTTCCCGGCGCTCGACGCGGCGTCGAAGGACGCGGCGAAGCTGACCCTGGCGTTCGCGCCGGAGTACACGCGCTACGTCGCCAAGCCCGGTGGGGCTCCGAAGGCCGCCATCAAGCGCGCCCAGCACAACTGGTCGCCGGCGAACTTCAAGGTCTCGGCCTCGGGTCTCGACACGGCGCTGTCGCGCTGCAACAAGATCGAGGCGCTCTCGATCAAGCAGAAGGTGACCGAGAACGCGGTCGGCGAGCTCCGTGACTACGAGAAGGAGCCGGCCTCGATGGAAATCCCGAACCTCGTCGTCACCGTGGCGGAGTCGCACGCCGACGAGTTCTACAACTGGCACGAGGACTTCGTGATCAAGGGCAACTGCCACGAAGGCAACGAGAAGACCTTCGCGATCCAGTACCTCGATCACGCGCGCAAGACCGTCCTCATGGAGCTCGAGCTCCAGCGCTGCGGTATCTTCAAGCTCACGCCCGACAAGCTCGAGGCGGGCGCCGAGGCGATCCGTCGCGTGAAGTGCGAAATGTACTGCGAGGAGATTCGCATCAAGGGCAACAAGTTCTGGGCGTAGTCTGATCTCAAACCAAAGTGGGCGAGCGGGCCGATCTCGGTCCGCTCGCCCCTTTCCTTATCAGGGGCAAAGGCCCAATGGCATTCAGAACCGAGTTCCCCTTCACTCTCCCCAAGGGCTACGTCGACGCTGAGGGCACCTTGCATCGCGAGGGTGTCATGCGACTGGCGACGGCCAAGGACGAGATCATCCCGCTCCAGGACTACCGCGTTCAGCAGAACCGCGCGTACCTGGTCATCATCCTCCTCAGCCGCGTCATCGTGAAGCTGGGCGATATCAAGTACATCGACACCGAGATCATCGAGAACCTGTTCTCGACGGACCTTGCCTACCTGCAAGAGTTCTATCGGCGAGTCAACGAAGAGGGGGCGCCCAAGGTCCACGCCAAGTGCCCCTCCTGCCAACATGAGTTCGACGTCGATCTGCTTGGAGGAGATGGCCGCGTAGGCCAGGGGGGATAGCGTGCTACCCCCTGGAACAGCTCTACCAGGAGGTAGCGTATATCGCGTATCATTTCCACTGGCCGCTCGACGACGTGCTGAGCATGGAGCACGACGAGCGCCATATTTGGCTGCGAGAGATCGCGCGCATCAACAAGGAAATCAACGAGTCGCGTAAACGTTGACGGCGCCTAAGAGGACACGACGATGAGATTCGTTCGGGAGCTGAGACCACCGGGGATTTACCCTGCGCAAGAGGAGCAGCAGACCAAGCCGCTTGGCGTCGCCGACACCCGCATCGCGGGGTTCGTCGGTATTTCGGCCAAAGGACCGATGAACACCCCCCGCCTCATTGGCGGGTGGAACGAGTTCGTCGATGTCTACGGCCAGCTGCCAGACAGCTACCTGGCGTCCGCCGTCGAGGGCTTCTTCCTCAACGGGGGCCGTCGCTGCTATATTGTTCGGGTGGCTCACCTGCCCCGTCACGGCGAGGCGCTGACCGACCAGCACGCGAGCTGCGCGGCGCACGTCTTCATCGACGGGTGGGACAAGCCGACGCTGCGGGCGCGGGCCCTCAACGAGGGACACTGGGGCAACAGCATCTGGGTGCGCGTCGCGACGTCGACGGCGGCCAAGACGCTGATGACGCTCGACCTGGACATCGGTGCAGGGGAGGCGCGGGTCCAAAGTGTACGAGGCTTCGAAAGAGGCGCTTTAGTACGCATCTTTGATCGCGAAAACTCCGATTACCTAATCGTGACCGAAGTTGGGGACCGCACGATCCGTTGGTCGGCTGCTACGCCGGTGCTGCGCAAGTACCGCGCGGCGGGACCGACGTATCTCGAGGTCCACGAGCTCGAGGTCCACACGGCGCTGCGCGAGAAGCGGGAGACCTTCCGCAACCTGCAGATCTCGCCACTCTCCCGTCGGTACGTCGGGCGCGTCGTCAACGAGGAGTCGACGCTGGTGCGCTTCGAGGACATGGCCTCGAAGGCGCCGCTGCCGCACAACCTGCCGCAGGCGGGCGCGGCGGTGCGGCTGCAGGGCGGGCGCGACGGCGTTGGCGTGCTCACCGTCGAGGACTTCGTCGGCGAGGATCGCGGACCAGGCGAGCGCTCGGGCGTGATGGCGCTGGCCAACGTCGAGGCGGTGTCGATGATGGCGGTGCCGGACGCGATGCTCGCGTACAAGCGCAATCCGGGCCCGGCCGCCGAGCGCGACGTGCAGCGCGTCCAGGACGCGCTCGTCGACGTTTGTGAGAACCTCAAGGATCGCATCGCGATCCTCGACGCCCCGCCGACCCGCGACCTCGAGGAGGTCCGCAAGTGGCGGCGACGGCTCTACTCGTCGTACGCGGCGCTGTACTATCCGTGGGTCGCTCCCGAGGGTGGCTACGTGGGAGCGCAGGTTCCGCCGTCGGGGTACGTTGCTGGCATCTACGCGCGCTGCGACGAGAAGGTCGGCGTCTACAAAGCACCGGCGAATGAGACGATCCAGGGCGTCAGCGGCGTGACGATCAACCTCTCCGAGGAGCACCTCGGCATCTTGAACGCCGAGGGCGTCAACGCGATTCGCAGTTTTCCGGGGCGCGGCGTCCGCGTCTGGGGCGCCCGCACGACGGCCGATGAATTCCAGTGGCGCTACGTCAACGTGCGCCGCTTGTTTATCATGCTCAAGCGCGCCCTCGAGGAAGGCACGCAGTGGGCGGCGTTCGAGCCCAACGACGCGTCGACCTGGAGCCGGCTGCAGCGCGAGATCATGCTCTTCCTTACTAGCCTCTGGGAGCAGGGCTACTTCGCCGGCGCCACCCCAGAAGACTCTTTCTTCGTCCGCTGCGATGGATCGACGACGACGAACGACCTGCGCGACGCGGGGCAGATGGTCGCGGAGATTGGGATCGCGCCCGCACTGCCCGCGGAGTTCATGATCTTCAGCTTGGTTCAGAAGATGGGCAACAGCGTCACGGCTGGACAGACGTAGTCAAGGAGCGATGTATGGCTGCCACGCGTAAAGAGGCCTTCCCCGCATACTGGTTCAAGGTGGAACTCGACTTCCCGAGCGCGATGGGGGTATCGGCGCCTCCGGAAGGGTTTCGATTCCGCTCCTGCTCGGGCCTCAAGTCCGAGTCGGCGGTAGTCGACATGGAGGAAGGTGGCTTCAACACGACGACACGCAAGCTCATCGGCAAGACGAAGTTCCCGAACATCGTGCTCAAGCACGGTTTCCTTGGGGCTGACAGTGTGCTGTGGAAGGTCCGACAGAAGTTTCAGCAAGACCTGCTTCCAGGCTCCCCAGCACCCAAGCTTGAGCGAGGCCGCAAGCTTCCAAACCGCTTCTCCGGCAAGATCACCGCAATGGGACCCAATGGCGCGACGGCGTCGTTCGGCTTCTCGAACGGCTGGATCTGCAAGTGGGAAGGCCCCGACCTCGATGCGACGAAGAACGAAGTCGCGATCGAGGCGATCGAGATCGCGCACGAGGGCTTGTTCGTGATCCCAACGCCTCCGCCCGCCGGCGGTGGGACCAAGCCGTAGGTAAGGAGCACAAGGAGTATTGATGAGCACTGCCAACCAGTCGAACACCGCCATGAGCGTCTTCATCCCGCGCTCCGTCGCGGCGTACGAGAGCGCCGCGGAGCGGTGGCACGGGCGCTTCTACGCACCGACGCAGATGCTGGCGGCGCGTACGCTCGGCTTTGCCGAGCGCTTGATGTCGAGCTGGCTGGGTAGCTTCCACTTCGGTTTCAATCTACCGACGGTGCCGCGGGCCAATGTGGCGCCGATGGCGATGAACGTCGTGCAGCCCTGGTACGATCTGCCGACGCAGCAGGCGCGCCCGGCGGTGCGCCCGGCAACTTCGTCCGCGACGGCGCCCGCCGCTTCGGCGAGCCAGGCTGCTCCGTCGACGGCGTCGTCGATTTTCGAAGAGATGGTCACGCTGACGCTCCCGCCCGAGGCGCTCAGCGGTGCGTTCACCGCCAGCGGCTCGGTCGCGGCGCCCGTCGCAGCACCCGCTCCGACTGTCGAGCGCCGGGTGCGCGAGTTCTTCCCCGAGATCGTGCG
>CAZPEY010000372.1:0-5144 GCA_964585665.1 uncultured Polyangiaceae bacterium
ACGCCGAGCGCGAGCGCGACGAGGCAGAGGATGATCGCGGTGACGACGGTCACGGAGTCTCCTTGTGGGCGGCCCGTCGCTGCCCACCAACGAGGGCGCGCATGGCGACGAGGTTGCGGCGCACTTCGGTGCGCAGGGTACGTCGCTTCTCGGACTCTCTCTGCCAGGCGTCCGCGAGCTGCAGGGCCGTCAAGACGGCGACGGCTTGCGTCGAGTGGCGGCGGCTCTGATCGAGGTTGCGTCGCAGCCGCTCTTCGACGAGCGCCGCGAGACGGCGAACGTACTCCTCGCTGGCATCACTGCGCAGCGTGTAGCGTTGTCCAGCGATCGTCACCGCGATGGTGCGGGGCAAGGCCTCATTCCGAGAGCAAGGGGATGGAAAGCGACTATATAACCGGCCGATAGTATCGCTCCACCCGAGGCTGTCAAACGCAAATGCGCGGTCGGTGACACGATCGCGGTGGACAAGCCCCCCTCGTCTCGTAGCATAACCCCGTCGTGCTCACTGGAAAGCAGCGTCGCTACCTGCGTGGCCTCGGCCACGCGCTCGAACCGATCGTTCAGCTGGGCAAGGCCGGCCTCACCGACGGTGTGGTCGGGGCGGTCAACGCGGCGCTGCTCGATCACGAGCTCATCAAGGTCAAGCTCGCGCAGGTGATCGCGCCCGAGCAGGAGGACCTCGCGCCCGCCCTCGCCGAGCGCTGCAAGGCCGAGCTGGTCGGCGCGGTCGGGCACGTCCTGCTCTATTACAAGCGCCACCCGCACGAGCCGAAGATCGTCCTGCCCAAGCCGACGCGGCGCGCTGCTGCCGCGCCTCCGGCGGACGACGACGAGTAGTCGCGATGGTGGAGCTCGTGCTCGTCGCGGTGCTGCTCGGGGGCCTGCTCGGAGCCGGCTTCCTCCTCACCAAGCTGGCGTGGGACGCGATGCTGCTGGGCGGCCTCGCGCTGCTGGTCCTCGGTCTTGCCGTCGGCATCCCGACTGGCGTCGTCTATCACGTCCTGCTGCATCGGGCCTGTGCCGGCAAGCTGCCAGCGCGCTGGTGGCTGCGGCCCCTCGAGCAACATCATCTGCTGCCACCGGAGCGGCGCTCCGTCGTGCTCGGATGGTGCTACACCGGGGCGGTCGGCTGCGGCGTCGCGCTGCTTGGCTGCGGCCTGATTGCGCTCGGCGGCTATCTCGGCCGATGATGCGAGCGTGACTGCGCGCATCGCTGTCGATCGTCCCTCCGCACGCGACCTCGAGCGCGCCATGGCGCTGCTCGAGCCCTGGCGCAAGCTGGTCGCCCCCAAGTTCCTCGGCTTCGAGCGCATCCCCGACGAGCGGCCGCTGCTCTTCGTCGGCAACCACACGCTCTATGGCGTCCTCGACATCGGCTTTCTGTGGCGCGAGCTGTGGCAGAAGAAGCAGATCTTCCTGCGTGGCCTCGCGGATCACGCGCACTTCAAGATCCCCTTCTGGCGCGACATGCTCGCGCACTGGGGCGCCGTCGACGGCACGCGCGAGAACTGCGCGGCGCTGATGGAGGCGGGCGAGACCATCCTGGTGTTTCCCGGCGGGGCGCGCGAGGTCGCCAAGCGCCGGGGTGAGGAGTACCGGCTGATCTGGAAGGAGCGCCTCGGCTTTGCCCGCATGGCCATCCTGCACCAGTGCACGATCGTGCCGTTCGCCTCGGTGGGCGTCGACGACGCGTTCGAGATCGTCCTCGACGCCAACGATCTGCTCGCCTCGCCGCTCGGCGGCCTCCTGCGCAAGCTCAACGTGCGTGAGGACTTCATCCCGCCGCTGGCGCGCGGCCTTGGGCCGATGATGTTGCCGCGGGCCGAGCGCTTCTATTTCGAGATCCTGCCGCCGATCGAGACGCGTGGTCTCGAGCAAACCGACGAGGCGGCGCGCCTGCTGCGCGATCGGACGCGCGACGCGATCCAGGCGGGCCTCGACAACCTGCTGGCGCTGCGCGAGCGCGATCCGAAGCGACGCCTCGGGCCCAGGCTGCTGGCCGGCCTGCTGCCGCGGGGCAAGAGGCGCGCGCCGTGACCCCGCCGCCGGACCGCGCCGCGGCGCTCGAAGAGCTGGCTCAGCTCCTTCGCCCGGCGGGTGGTGGCATCATCGTGTTCTCGACCGGGACCGCGGCGATCCTCGCGGCGCAGCGCAAGATCTACGGGATCGGCGACGGCTTCCTCGACGGCAGCGAGGCCTTGGTCAAGGAGATTGATCAACGCTGGCGGGCCGCGCTGGCGCGGCTGTCCACCGCCAAGCTGGTGGTGCTCGGCGTCCCCTCCGACGTGGGGGCCGGCTTCGCGCGCGGCGCCAACCTGGGGCCGATCGCGCTGCGCGCCGAGCTCGTCCGCCGCGACTCCTTCCTCTATCGCGACGAGCGCGTCGTCGATCTCGGCGATGTGCGCGTCATCCCTCAGCTCCTCGACGACGAGATGGTGAGCGCCGCGCAGCTGGCGCGCAGCCGCGCCGCGCTCTACGGCGATCCGGACAGGCCGCTGCCCGCTTCGCCGCTGTCGATCGCGGAGCGGGCGCTCGGGCTGGTGCGCGCGCTCGCGCCGGACGCCGTGCCGCTGGTGCTCGGCGGCGATCACTCGGTCGCCTGGCCCGCGGTCAAGGTGGTCGCCGAGGGGCGCGCCGAGCGGCTCGGAATCCTGCACTTCGACGCGCACACCGATCTGCTCGCCGAGCGCATGGGCGTGCGCAACTGCTTCGCGACCTGGGCCTACCACGCCAACGAGCTCATCGGGAGGCAGCGGCGGCTGGTGCAGGTCGGGATCCGCGCCACCCGACGGACGCGGTCCGAGTGGGAGAGCGCGCTCGGGGTCCGCCAGATCTGGATGGACGAGGTCGGCGCGCGCTCCGTCGACGAGCTGGCGGAGGAGATCGGCGCGCTGTGGCAGGCCGCCGGGGTGGAGGGCTGCTATGTCTCCAACGACATCGACGGCACCGACCCGGCCTGGGCCCGCGCCACCGGCACGCCCGAGCCGGGCGGTCTGCAACCAGCGACGGTGACGCAACTTATCGAGCGGATTGGCCGAAAATACCCTTTGTGGGGATCGGATCTGGTCGAAGTCGCACCTCCGCTGGCCGAGGCCGACGGCGAGCCGGCGCGCACCGTCGCGACCGCCGTCGACTACGTCGAGCTGCAGGCACGACTGTCGCTGTTGGATTCGCCACGATAGCGAGTAGAATGGACGAAAGGTCGACACCGCGATGAGTCGCTCCGAGGCGTTTGGTCCCTATTACTTCGAGCTCGAGCTGGGCGGCGTCCGCTACCCGTTCCGCTCGTGCACCGGCCTCAAGAGCGAGCGCACCGTCGTCGAGGTCGAGGAGGGCGGCTACAACGTCAGCCCGCGCCGCCTGATGGGCGGCACCAAGACGCCGAACCTGGTGTTGAAGGGCGGCCTCTGCGGTGCGGACTCCGAGCTGTGGAAGCTGCGCCAGAAGTTCCAGCTCGACCTCCCCGGCTCGAACGCCGCGGCGACGACGACCTCGCTCAAGCGCGGCTGGGAGACGCCCAACCGCTTCTCGGGCGTCATCATCTTGAAGGGGCCCAACGGCACGACCGCGAAGTACGGCTTCTCGAAGGCCTGGGTCACCAAGTGGGAGGGGCCCGACTTCGACGGGACCAAGAACGAGATCGCGATCGAGGCGATCGAGATCGCCCACTCGGGGCTGTTCGTCATGGTGGGCGAGCTCAGCCAGCCATCGGCGCAGCCCGCGCCGCCCCCCCCGGCCCCGCCGCCGCCGCCGACCTCGCTCAACAACTTCGCCACCGGCTCGTCGAAGGTGACGCCCGATCCGAACCCCGGGCTCGATGCGGTCGCCGACTACGCCAAGCAGAACCCCGACAAGCGGATTCGCGTCGAGGGACACACGGACAACGTCGGCTCGGCGGCGTCCAACAAGACCCTGTCGCAGCAGCGCGCCGACTCGGTGCGCAACTACCTCATCGGTCAGGGCGTCGACCCGAGCAAGGTCACCGCGGTCGGCTACGGCGAAGAGCGGCCGATCGCCGACAACAACACGTCCGATGGTCGAGCGCAGAACCGGCGCGTCGACGTGATCACCGAATAGCATGGCCTCTCCGTCGCTGCAGCTCGCGTTCGAGAGCTGGCTGCGCTCGGCGGCCGACAAGCGCGTCGACGCGGCGTCCCTCTGGGAAGCGGCGCCGCGCGAGGGCTCGTCGTTCGCGGCCTGCGTGCGCGGCTTCGGGCTCGATGCCCTCGACGAGCGGATCCTGGCCGCGCTGTTTGGGGCGTACGCCGACCCGACGGCCCTCACGCCAGCCTCGCTGGCGCGCATCCTCGATCGCTCGCTTGGCGACATCGAGGAGCGCCTGCAGCCGGCCGCGAAGCTGCGCCGGCACGCGCTGGTGCTCGTCGACGGGGCGCTGCAAGGGAGGACGCCGCTCGGCCTGGGCGCCGGGCTGGCGCTGCGCCTCTTTCGCGATCCGATGGGCGCCCCGCCGAGCTGGCTCGACGGGGTGACGGCGATCCCGGCGCCGGCTGCCGACGCCGCGGGCGCGCAGCGCTTCGCCGACCGCTTCGCCGTCGGACCGCGCCTCCAGGATCCGCTGCGCCACTTCGTGGGTCATGAGACCCGGCTGGCGCTCGTCACGGGAGCGTCGCCCCGCGACGCGCTGGCGCTCGGCGCGGCGGTCGGGCGCAAGCTCAACCGCCGCGTGGTCGTCGTCGAAGGCTGGGAGCTGGCCTGCCGTGCCGATCGACGCGACGTGCTGCGCGCGCTGCGCCGTGACGCAGAGCTCGACGGCTCCGTCCTGGTCGTCGCTGGTGCGCTCGAGGTGCGGGACGCCTTTGCCGTGCTGCGCGAGCCGCTCGCGCCTGCGCCAGCCAAGCCGCTCTGTGTGCTGTTCTGCGACGAGCGCGACCTACCCTACGTCGCGATGCCGCCAGGGGACGAGTATGGACGCTTGATCGAGGTGCGCCTCGGCAAGCCCGATGCGGCGACCCTGATCGCGGCGAACGCTGGCGCCGCACCGAGCGCGCCGGGGCTTGGCGATCCGGCACCGCGGCCCGATCCGTTTGCGCAGTATCGGCAGCAGGCGGCCGCCGATGCCGAGCGCGCAATGGGCCCGAGCGTCAACGAGATCCGCAGCGCTGCCTCGTCGGCGATGCGCATGC
>CAZPEY010000373.1:0-5133 GCA_964585665.1 uncultured Polyangiaceae bacterium
GTGCCGGTCGCGAGGATGATCTTGTTCATGTTCTCGAGGTGGCGCAGCGTCAGCATCTTCTCGAGGCCGAACGCCTTACGCGCGATGACCATCAGCGTGACGACCATCGCGAAGCCCGAGAAGATCGCGCCAGCGACGAAGTACGGCGGGAAGATCGTCGTGTGCCAGCCGGGGATGATCGACGTCGCGAAGTCGAACGAAACGATCGTGTGGACCGAGAGCACCAGCGGCGTCGACAGACCGGCGAGCAGCAGGTACGCCTTCTCGTAGTTGAGCCAGTGGCGGTGCGAGCCGCGCCAGCCGAAGGCGAGGACGCCGTAGATGATCTGCTTCCACTTGGTCGTCGCGCGATCGCGGATCGTCGCCAGGTCGGGGACGAGGCCGACGTACCAGAAGAGCGCCGAGACCGTTCCGTACGTCGAGACGGCGAACACGTCCCAGAGCAGCGGGCTGCGGAAGTTCGGCCAGGTGTACATCTGGTTCGGGATCGGCCCGAGGTAGTACGCCAGCCAGATACGACCGACGTGGAAGCCCGGGTAGATGAGCGCGGCGAGCACGGCGAACAGCGTCATCGCCTCGGCGGCGCGGTTGATCGACGTGCGCCACTGCTGCCGGAAGAGGAACAAGATGGCCGAGATCAGCGTGCCGGCGTGACCGATACCGATCCAGAAGACGAAGCCGGTGATGTCCCACGCCCAGGCGGTCGTGTTGTTCAGACCCCAGACGCCGGTGCCTTCCCAGACGAGCCAGCCGAGCGAGCCGCCGAGGATGCCGAGCGCCGACAGCGCGCCGAGGAACATGATCACCCAGCCGGGCGGGGTCTTCTTCTCGATGATCTCGGCGACCTTCTCCGTGACGTCGGTGAAGGCCGGGTTGCCGAGGACGAGCGGTGGTCCGTCGAGATCCACCTCGTCGTGCGTTTGCTTCTGATTGGCAGCGCCGGAACTCATGCGCCCTCCAGCTCTGGGTTCGGGTTGGTGATCTTGGCGAGGTAGCTCGTCCGCGGCCGGATGTTGAGCTCCTCGAGCAGCAAGTAGTTGCGCGGGTTCGCCGCCGCCTTGCTGACGGCGCTGTTCTTGTCGTTGAGGTCGCCGAAGGTGATCGCCTTGGTCGGGCAGCCCTGCTGGCAGGCCGTCTGGATCGTCCCGTCGGGCACGCGATCCTTGCCGTCGCGGTGCACCTCGATCTTGGCGTTCTGGATGCGCTGCACACAGTAGGTGCACTTCTCGACGACGCCTCGGAAGCGGATGGTGACGTCGGGGTTGTACTGGAGCTGGCGCGAGGCCGGGATGTCCTTGTTGTAGTTGAAGAAGTTGAAGCGCCGCACCTTGAACGGGCAGTTGTTGATGCAGTACCGGGTGCCGATGCAGCGGTTGTAGGCCATGTCGTTGAGGCCCTCGGGCGAGTGCGTCGTCGCGCCGACCGGGCAGACCTGCTCGCACGGGGCGTTCTCGCACTGCTGGCAGCCGAGCGGCAGCATGACGGCGCGCGCCTCCCCCATCTTCTCGGGGTGGTGCAGCATCTCGTCCTCGCTCTCCATGCCCTCGACGACGAAGTAGCGATCGACGCGGATCCAGTGCATCTCGCGCGTGCGCAGCACGCCCTCTTTGCCGACGACCGGGATGTTGTTCTCGGCCTGGCAGGCGACCATGCAGGCGTTGCAGCCGATGCAGCTGTTGAGGTCGATCGCCATGCCCCACTTGTGCCCGTCGTACTTGTAGTCGGGGAACAGCGAGAGCAGCGGCGGGAACTTGACCATCTTCTTGGCGAACGCAGGGTCCTTGGCGAACTTGGTGAGGTTCGCCTCGCGGACGATGGCGCGCCCCTCCATCGCGAAGTGCTCCTGCGTCTGCGCCAGGGTGTGCTTGGCGCCGGTCGCGGCGACGGTCGCGGTCGCGAAGTAGAGCCCCTTGGTGCTGCGCAGCGGGAAGGCGTCGAAGCCAACGTCCTTGCCGACCTTGCCGACGTTCTTGCGGCCCTGGCCGAGCTGCACGACGATCACGTCGTCGGCGGTGCCCGGCACTTGGAAGACCGGCAGCTTGGCGCTCTTGCCATCGACGGTGATCTGGATGAGATCGCCGTCCTTCCAGCCCGCCTTCTTGGCGTGCGCTGGCGAGACGAGCGCCGCGTTGTCCCAGGTGATCTTGGTCATCGGGTCGGGCATCTCTTGCATCCAGCCTGAGTTGGCGAAGCGGCCGTCCCAGGTGTGGGCGCAAGGCACGAAGCGAACCTCGAGGCCCGCCGCCGCCGTCGGCAGCTGCCCGACCGCCGCTGCGACCTTGCTCGGGTCGAGCGCCGCGGCCTCACCGGCCATCGGCCGGACGCCGTCGTGGACGAGCTTGCGCCAGTCCTTGCCGGTGATCGTCGAGTGGGTCGCCTTGACGAGGTCAAGCCCCTTGACCATCGGCTGGAGCAGGCGCGCGACGACCTCGAGATCGGAGCGACCGTGGTACAGCGGCGCGATGAGCGGCTGGATGATCGACAGCTGCCCAGCGGCGGAGAGCGCGTCGCCCCACGACTCGAGGAAGTGGGCCCGGTTCAGGTGCCAGGTGGTCTTGGCGCTCGTCTCGTCGACCGAGTCGGCGAGGTGGAAGCTGGCCGCGACCTTGCCGAGCGCCTCGACAAAGCCGAGGTCGGCCGGCGTCGTGAAGACCGGGTTGCCGTCGAGGATGAGCAGCGTGTCGACCTCGCCGCCCTTCATCGCCGCGACGAGCTGCGCGAGCGCCGCGGTGCCCTGCTCGGCGTTCGAGGCCGGCGCCTTCTTGAGCGCCACCGGCGCCTTGAGGGCGGCGTTGATCGCGTGCACCGCGGCGTGGATCGCCGCCGGCTGCGCGCGGCCCACCAGGATCACGCCCTTGTTCTCGACGAGGTCCTTGGCCAGCGCCGGCACGAGCTTGTCGAGCTTGGCCGCCGTCGTGACCTTGCGCGCCGCGAGCGCCTGGACGAGCGCGCCGTCGAGCTGCACGCCCTTTTGCACGAGCGCCGTGGCGACCAGACCGAGGAAGCCCGGGATGTCGCGCGACAGGAGGCGGATCCGATGATCGGCGTTGCTGCCGGTGATCGAGAACTGCGACTCGACCGCGTAGAGGCGATTCTGGATCTTGTCGGCGCCCGTCTGAAGGCGGCGCTTGGCGACGAAGGCGAGCGAGTTGCGGATCGCGCCGGGCTCGGTCTGCAAGAAGTCGGAGTCGAGCGACAGGATCGCGCCCGCCTGGTCGAGATCGTAGACGACGTCGGCGGGGGCGCCGGTCAGCAGCTTGGTGCCCTCGTAGCTACCGTCGTCGAAGTACGGCTCCCACTCGACGATCCGCGCCTGCGGGAAGGCCGCCTTGAGCTCGCCGAAGAGGCGAGCGCGCGTCGGTGACCGCGTCGGCTCTGCGAGGATCGCCAGGCCCTTGCCGCCCTGCGCCTTGAGCTTGTCGGTGCGATCGGTGAGCGCGCCGATGGCGTCGTCCCACGACTTGGGCGCGCCCTTCATGCTCGGCGACTGCGAGCGCTCCGGATCGTACAGGCCGAGGACCATCGCCTGCAGGAAGGCGTTAGTGCCGCCACCCGATTCGCTGTGCTGCGGGTTGCCCTCGATCTTGGTCGGGCGACCGCCGTGGCTCTCGATGACGAGACCGACGGTGGTGCCGTTCCACGGCACGGCCGTGGCGTAGAACTGCGGCTTACCGGGGATGACCGACTCGGGAGCATGCGCGTAGGGGAGGATCTTCTCCTCGGGACGACGGCAGCCGGTCGCGCCGGCGAGCGCCACCGAGGCGCCCATCACCTTCATGAAGCTCCGGCGCGTGAAGCCACCTTCGCGGTCGTCCGGATCGAGCTCGGACGCGCCCTGCGGGAACTCCTCTTCGAGCGCCTTCTGGAACTCGGGCGTGCCGAGATACTCGTCGATCGAGCGGAAGTACTTGGCGCCGCCCTCTTCGGTGACGCCGTATTGGAAGGGTGCGCGCTTCATCGGTGGCATCCTGAGCAGTTGGTGGGCGGCTGGACCTGACGCTTGTTGGCGGCGACCCACGGGCCCTGATTCCCGTCGAGCTCGAGCTTCGGCTTCCACGCCATGTTGGTGACGCTCTCGCCGGCCGGGCGGAGGTGCGGCGCCGGGTTGCGGTGGCAGTCGAGGCACCAGCCCATCGTCAGCGACTGGTCCTGCCGCACGATCGGCATCTGATCGACGCGGCCGTGGCAGCTCGCGCAGCCGACGTTCGCGCCGATGTGCGCCGAGTGGTTGAAGTAGACGTAGTCCGGCAGGTTGTGGACCTTGATCCACGGGATCGGCAGGTCGCTCGCGAAGCTCTCGCGCACCGGCAAGAGCTTGACGCTGTCGGTCCGCACCTTGGTGTGGCAGTTCATGCACACCTGCGTCGGTGGGATCGCCGCGAAGCCGGCCTTCTCGACGGTGTAGTGGCAGTACCGGCAGTCCATGCCTAGATCACCGGCGTGCAGCTTGTGGCTGTACTCGACAGGCTGGTCGGGCTCGTAGCCGACCGACCAGTACTTGTCGGTGCCGTAGTACCAGACTCCGGCGGTCAAGGCGGTGACGCCGCCGCCGGCGACAAGCGCCAGTACCGTCGGCAAGAGGTTGGTCCATTTGGGGAAGAGAAAGCGACTCACGTCCGCTCCATTCGCAGTTCGATGGGAAGTTCGGTCCCGGATGGTGGGTTAAGGAGAGGGGCCGGAAGCGACAAGCGACACGTTGCCGCGTGCTGCGGCAAACTGCCGCGCACCGACGGAGATCGCATGTGCGTTGGAAGGGGCCCCATCACTGGGGCGGCATCTTCTAGCGGGAAATTTTTGGGGCGCAAGGGAATTTCGCGCCGCACTGCGAAATTCCGTCGGTGGGCCGGTCGGAGCTACTTCTTGTCGAGATCGATGGTCGTGAGCTGACCGATCTTGATGCTGAACTTCACCGTCCGGTGGCGCTTGCCATCCATGACATCGATCAAGAAGTCGCCGGGCGTCATGCGAAAGGCGGTGAGGGGCGCCTGCAGCGCGAGGCCGGCGATCTTGACGGCGCGCGGCTGCTTGCTCTTGAGGGTGCGGGTGCCAAACGCGATCGGACGCTCGGGCGGCGGCGCAGCGCCGGCCAGGGGGACTTCGGGGGGTGGGGCCGGCGACGGGGCAGCCGCGGCC
>CAZPEY010000374.1:0-5125 GCA_964585665.1 uncultured Polyangiaceae bacterium
TGCCAGAAGGTGTCGCTGACCGTCTCCTCCGAGCCGCTGCCCGATCTCGCCAAGGCGAGCGGCGATCTGACGGGGCAGTCCCCCGACCTGACGGGGCAGTCCCTCGACCTGACGGGGCAGTCCCTCGACCTGACGGTCGTCGACGGCAACGGCGCCGAAGATCTAGCCCCGCCCTCAGGCGATCTGACCGGAGTCGTCACGGCTTCCGACCTGGCTCCGGCGGCCGACCTGATTGGCTGCGCTGCCGACGAGAACTGCTTCAACGGGATCGACGACGACTGCGACGGCCTGATCGACTGCGAGGATCCGTTCTGCACCGCCGGCGCAACGCCCAAGGCCGACTGCGTGACCGATCCAGGCTCGGCGACGCTCGGCCTCACCGCCCTGACCACTTGCCCATCGAGCCACCCGACGCGCACCGCCCTCAAGTCGGGCTTCACCGCAGCGAGCTGCCAGCTCGGAACGGCCTCGTGCGCGAGCACCGACCCCGGTATGTGCATCTCCTGGCGCTACTCTTACCCCGGATCGTCGGACTGTTCGAGCGGGGTGGCGCCCCTGCAGATCAACAGCACGGACGGCTGCATCCCGCTCGCGGCGGTACCGTCCGGCACCTACTACCTGTGGACGCCCCCCGCCTGGTTCAACGGCCCAGGCTGTTACAGCGGGTCCGCCTCCAAGACCGCCCCGTCCTTCAGCGGCAGCGAGGCTTTCTGCACGGGCGCAACACTCGTCGGCGGTGGCTGCGGTGGCGGCAAGGTGTGCGTGCCGCACGCGCCCAACCACTGCGTGCTCAAGGACGGCGATCAGGTCGCATGTCCGGGCGGTTTTACCAAGGACACCACGAAGTACTACCTCGACTTCAGCGACACCCTGCAGTGCAACTTCGGCTGCAACGGAGGCGCGCAGGGGAGCTGCAGCAACGGCGTCCAGCTCGACAACACCTGCACCGGCGATGGTCAGTTCGGATCGGCGAGCTGCACGCCGTGGACCGACGTCACCAACAGCTGGTCCAAGGTGAAGGTCCTGCCGCCGACCTCGTCGGGAACCTGCGGCACGGCGGTGCTCGCGCCGTCGGGGACGAGCGCCCCAACCGGCCCGAAGACCGTCTGCTGCACCCCATGATCGCGGCGGCGATCTAGAGTCGCGCCGCCTCGCGCAGCCCGACGACGTCGAGGATCTCGACGGCGCCTCGCCCGAGCTGCACCATCCCGCGCTCCTCGAGCTCCTTCAAGAGCTGATTGACCGTCTGCCGCGACGTCGAGAGCATCAGCGCCAGCTGATCCTGGCTGACCTCGAGGCGTCGCCGCGTCTGCCCTGGCAGCCACCCGTAGCTGTCGGCCATCAAGACGAGCCGTCGCGCCAGCCGCATCGACAAAGGCAGGAGCGCGACGTCCTCCATCGCCTCGAAGGCGAGCCGCAGCTTGCTCGCGACGAGCAGCCCGAGGTAGCGCCAGTAGCGCGGCTGCCCGTCGAGGATCGCGTCGAGCGGGGCCTGCGGCACCTGTAGTACGACTGCGTCGCCCTCGGCAGCGGCGTCATGCGTGCGCGGCTGTCCGTCGAGCACCGAGACCTCACCGAACCAGTTGGGCGGCCCGAGCAGGAGCAGCAGCGCCTCCTTGCCGACGTCCGAGACGGTGCTGATCCGCAGCTCGCCCTCGACGATTGCGAAGAGGCCGGTCGGCGGATCGCCGCGCGAAAACAGCACCTCACCCGATGACAGCCGGCGCACGCGCGCCTCGCTGAGCAGCGCCTCCTGCATCGCCTCGGGCAGCGCCGCGAACCACCGCCCCGCGCGCAAGAGCGCCCGATAGTCCTGCGCCGTTCGCTCCTTCATGGTCGAAAAAAGGCTACCATATCGACGGGTTCGGGATGTCTTTGACTTGTGTCAAGCAGCCGACAGTGGCGTGCCGCGCGCTCGGGCAGACTCTCTTTCGAAAGGCCAAGCACCATGAAGACGCTCGTCGATCACCTCGCCCAGTACGCCTCGTATCACCGCGACCGCCGCAACATCGCCACGCACTTCGTCGGCATCCCGATGATCCTGCTCGGCGTCGCCACCTTGCTGGCCCGGCCGTCCTTCGCCGTCGCAGGGCTGCCGATCGCGCTGTCGCCCGCGGTGCTCGCCATGCTCGGCACGATCTACTTCTACTTCCGGCTCGACGGGCGCTACGGCGTCGCGATGACGGCCATCATGAGCGCCATGGTCTACGGCGGCAGCGCGCTGGCCGCCCAGTCGACGAGCGTGTGGCTCGCGGCGGGCCTCGGCCTGTTCGTCGTCGGTTGGATCATCCAGTTCGTTGGCCACTACTTCGAGGGCAAGAAGCCGGCGTTCGTCGACGACCTGGTCGGCTTCCTCGTCGGCCCGCTGTTCGTCGCCGCCGAGGCCGGCTTCGCGCTCGGCCTACGTCGCGAGGTCCTCGCACAGATCGAGGAGCGGGTCGGCCCGACGATCCTCCGCGATCTCAGCAAACCCGCCGCCGCCTCGTAGCGCCCCGCCCGCCGCGTCGCTCGCCCTTTACAACCGCGACGCCGTCCGCTTAGCTACCGGCCTCATGCCCTCTCCCCAGCGTCCCGTCGCGTACTTCTGTATGGAATTCGGCCTCGATGAGTACCTGCCGCTGTACGCCGGCGGCCTCGGCGTTCTCGCCGGCGACTTCCTCCGCTCCGCCTACGCGGTCAAGGCGCCCGTCGTCGGCATCGGCCTCGTCTGGCAGGACGGCTACACGACGCAGCGCCTCGACGGCGAGGGCAAGGTCGAAGATCTGCCGACGCCGCTGCCGCGCTATCGGCTGCAGCGCGAGGACGTGTCGGTCGAGGTCACGATCGATGGGCAGGCGGTCGAGCTGGCGATCTTCCGCGTCGACACGCTGCAGAACGCGACGCTCTATCTCCTCGAGCCCAAGGACGCCAAGCACCGCTGGATCACGGCGCGCCTCTACGGCGGCGGCGAGGACGATCGCGTCGCGCAGGAGATCATCCTCGGCGTCGGTGGCGTGCGCGCGCTCGAGGCCCTCGGCTATCAGCCGAGCTTCTACCACTTCAACGAGGGCCACGCGGCCTTCGCCGGGCTCGAGCTGATCCGCCGGCGCATGGCGCTCGGCGAGGATTTCTCGACGGCGTGGGCGCACGCGAAGCAGCAGATCGTGTTCACGACCCACACGCCGGTGCCCGCCGGCAACGAGTCGCATGACCTGGCCCGCCTCGAGAAGATGGGCGCCACCCTGGGCTTCTCGCACGACAAGCTGAAGGCGATCGGCGGCGATCCGTTCGGCATGACCGTCGCTGGCCTGCGCCTCGCCGTGCGCAGCAACGCCGTCGCCGAGCTGCACGGCCAGACGGCGCGCCGCATGTGGGCGCACGTCGATGGGGCGTCGCCGATCTTGTCGATCACCAACGGCGTCGATCCGCGCGTCTGGCAGGACGCGCGCATCCGCGAGAGCGCCGCGTGGCCGACCGCGCTGCTCGCCGCGCACCAGCAGCAGAAGCGGGAGCTGCTGCACGAGATCTTCAACCGCACCGGCCGCCGCCTCGACGACAAGGCGCTGCTCATCGGCTTCGCGCGCCGGGCCACGGCGTACAAGCGCGCCCTGCTCATCACCCACGAGAAGTCGCGGTTCGAGAAGCTGCTCGCCTCGGGCGAGCTGCACCTCGTCTACGCCGGCAAGGCGCACCCGCGCGACATGCAGGGGCGCGGCCTCGTCGCCGAGATGGCGGCGCTCGCGGCGCGCTACCCTCAGTCAGTCGCCTTCATCCCGAACTACGACCTGCAGCTCGGGCGGTTGCTGACGCGGGGCTGCGACATCTGGCTCAACACGCCGCGCCGACCGCTCGAGGCCTGCGGCACGTCAGGCATGAAGGCGGCGATGAACGGCGTCCTCAACCTGTCGATCCTCGACGGCTGGTGGCCCGAGGGTTGCGACCACGGCAAGAACGGCTGGCACATCGGCGGCGAGACCACGGTCGAGGAGGATCAGACCTCGCTCAAGGCCGACGCGATGGGCGAGGTCGCGGCGCTCGACCTGCGAGACGCGCGGGCGCTGCACGACCTGCTCGATGGCGACGTGCTGCCTGCGTACCGGAACCGCGAGCGCTGGGCGCACATGATGCAGTCGTCGATCGCCATGGCGAGCGAGCGCTTCTCGTCGGACCGGATGGTGCGGGACTACTTCGAGCAGCTCTACCAGGCGCCGCTCGGCTGAGGCTGGCGAGGCGAGGGCGAGGCTAAGGCGAGATCGTGTAGATGATGGCGAAGGCGATGGAGAGCGTGACGAAGACGACGCCGACGAGCTTGGTGACGGTCCAGTCGTCCGGCGGATCCATGTACTCTTGCTTGGACATGCTCCCTGTTTGCCAACTTCGACGGGCGCCGTCAAGAGGGCGCTCATGATCCTGCGGCCGCGGCCGATCACGAAGGAGGCGTTCGCCGAGTTCGGGGAGCTCGTCGAGGCCGGCCCAGGTGGACAGGCGGCCAACCAGGGGACGGCGCGCCGCATCGACTTCACCGCCGAGCTGGCCTCGCTCCGGCCGCACGCCAAGGCGAACCTGGCGCTGTTCTGCACCGGGCCGCAGCCGCGGCCGCTACGGCTGCGCCTCGTCGAGCGCCACCCGCACTCGAGCCAGCTCTTCTCTCTCCTCGAGGGCAGCCGCTTCCTCGTCGTCGTGGCACCGAGCGGCCCCGACGGGGAGCCGGTGTGGGAGCGCCTCTCGGCGTTCGTCTGCGGGCGCGGGCAGGCGGTCAACTACCGGCCCGGCCTGTGGCACCATCCGATCTTCGCGCTCGACGGAGACGCGACGCTGCTGATGCTGTCGTGGGAGGACGGCACGGCGGGCGACTGCGAAGAGCGCGCCCTGCCCGAGCCGAGCACCGTCGAGATCTGAGCCGCGGCGCCTGAACGCGGGCGCGACGGCGGGCGGGGGACCGCAGGGGTGCGCGTGCGGGGGGGCGCGGGGACGGCGGGGGGCCAGCGTGCCGGGGACAGGGGTTCCCGTCCCTCCGTGCTCGATTCCTCGCCGACCGTGCGGGGCGGACGGCCGTGGAGGTTCGGGCGTGCCTGCGGGCTCGCGCGGCCATGCAGCTTCGGGCGAGGAATCTGCGCGCGGGGGGACGGGACCCCTGATCCCCTAC
>CAZPEY010000375.1:0-5116 GCA_964585665.1 uncultured Polyangiaceae bacterium
CCCGCTCCCTCGCGCTCGGCGAGGCGCTGCGCGGCAAGATCCGCTTCTGATCGCGCGCGTTCGGCGTGCGGCCGCGTCAGGGGTGTGCGCGCGTCCGCCTCTCGTCCAGCGTCGACCTGGCGTACCGATGCGAGAGCCTCAGCCCATGCCGCTGAGGATGAGTCCGTCGTGCAGGCAGGCGAGATCGAGGAACTTCAGGACCCTCGCTTCGCTCTTCACCGCGAGCGGTCACGGTACGCAGGTCCACATCACCTTGCCCTGCAGGATGGGACCGTTGAGTCCCGAGCCGGTCTGTCCAAGACCATTGAAGCTCGAGCCTCCCGGCGCACTGCAGGTGTGGAGGACGTCTCCGCAGTTCGAGTCGCAGACGCCGCCGCAGGGGATGGTGCCGAACGCGCCGACCGCCCGATAACCCCATAGCTTGCAGATGTCTCCCGTGTGGTACGTGCCGCCGGTCGGATCGGCGGAGAACCACGCCTTCTGGCAAGTCGCCTCGCCGCACGCATTGTAGCCCGCACCAGAATCGTCGAAGCCTGGGGCGCAGACCTCCGGAGGCACCGCGATCTGTCCGAGGTCGTTGGTGCCACAGCCACCTCCCCCGTCGTCGCTGGACAGATCCCGGACCGTGCCGGTCAGATCGTTCGAGCTCGACAGATCGGTAGGCACCGACAGATCGGTAGGCACCGACAGATCGCGCGGCACCGCGAGGTCTTCGGGGACCGCCATGTCGACGGGCGCGGAGCACGAACACTCGCGCAGGGCCACGAGCTCGGCGGAAGACAGCAGACGGGGATAGATGCGCAGCTCGTCGATCGTCGCGTCGGCGGCGAGATCGGCGTCCGGGTTGTAGGGTGAGCCGCACGCCGCCCCACGGCTCCCGGTCCCGAAGGAAAACGGTCGCGTGCTGGTGGGAATGGCGCCGCTGCCGTCGGTGCGCTGAGCGCCCCTGCCGTTGATGTACAGCGTCGAGACACCCGCGGCGGAGTGCGTGGCGATGACGTGGTACCAGAGCCCGGTGGCGAGCGGCTGCTGCGGTTGGATCGACTCGACGACGTCGCCGCCGAACCAGCAGACGAGCTGCGGCTCGTCCGGCGATCCCCACAGCGTCTTGACCGGCACGAAGAAGTGGCACTCGATCCCCGGCCAGCCGAGCCCGCAGTTGCTCCCTCGGGCGTTGCCGAAGAGGTACGTGGGATAGAGGCTGCCGACGTTGGTGCGGACCAGGGTATTGAACGACAGCGGCCGCACCCAGAAGCTCAACGTGAGATCGCCTGACGAGAGCGGCAAGTCGGCGATCTCGCCGTGCGTCGTGCTGAGGCGCAGGCCGTTCTGAATGCAGCCCGGGACCCAGCCGCCAGCGGAGTCGAGCGTCACGTCGTGCCCATTGCCCGTCGCGTCGTGCGCCGTGGTTCCGGCGCCCTCCTCGAAGGGGAGGTGCACGGTCGCTCCGGTGGGCGCGCCGCCGTCACCGCGGCACCCTCCGTCCGGGCTTGCCAGATCGGGTGTCGCCAGATCGGGCGCGGCCAGATCGGGCGCGCCCAGATCCGTCGGAGCGAGATCGGGGTTGGCCATGTCTGTGCCGAGATCGGTCGTACAACCGAGCGCGTTGCCGCCGACAGTGTCGCTGGCCAGCAGCCACTCCTGGCTCACCGGTTCGAGCTCCGCGGAGCGATCGACCAGGGCTCCTCCGTCGCCCTGACCCGAGCCGCCGAGGATCTTGAGCGCCGCGCCGAGCGTCGCCTCCACTCCGCCCCAAATCTCCCATTGACGCTGCGGTTCGAGCTCGAGCACCGCGCGTCCGTAGACCCCGGTCTTGAGGAAGAAGCCCGCGACTCCGTAGAACTTGTAGTCGATACGGGGCACCAAGGTCACCTTGGCCGAGACGGTCAAGGGGCGATCGTACATGAGCGGGCTCGCCGAGGCGGTGATCGCGGGCATGAGCCGCGCGACGCCCTGGCCCTGTTCCCAGCCGACCGCGCCAGTCAGCGTGCCGTTGGCCTCGATGGTCGACGAGACGGCCACGCCGCAGTCCGCCTGCACCTCGAACCGCGCGCCGAGCGAGAACGTGATGACACCGACCACCGGGACGAAGCCGATGGACCACAGGTGGTACTTGGGGGCCGACACCCAGAGCTCACGCTCGAAGGACTGGTTGAAGTTCTTGGGGGAGTCGACCGCGAGCGTCGCGGTGAACTGTAGCTCCCCGTCGATGGTGGCCAGGAAGGCGGTCAGATCGCCGTCCTCGATCTTCAGATCGAGGTCGGTGCGACCGTCGAGGCGGACCAGCCCATCTCGAATCACGACTTTGGATTTGCCATCGTCCCAGATCGTGGTTCCGGCCAGCCCGATGCCGGTGGCCAGGTCGTTGCCCGTCAGCGCGTAGCGCCCCGGTTGAGGTTGTCCCGCGAAGTCGAAATGGGAGTGCGCCTTGCCGCGGACGATCGCGTCGCCCAGACCCGCTTGACGCGTGTGGAGCACGAGCTCGGTGCCGACTGGCTCGATCGAGGTCAGCCGCCGCAGGAAGCCCGCGCCCTGGCCGCTGACCAGCACCTGACCCGCGGGAAGCGCCCGCATCCAGGCGTTGCCAGCCGCGGGGGCGACGATCCGGTCCTCTTCCACCCGTAGCGTTCTGGCCAGCCCGTCGTCGACCACGGTGACATTGGGGGCCACCTCGACGGGTCCGTTGCATGCAGTCAGCAAGAGCGTCAACACCACCACGCCGCGTCCGATCCCGCGAGTCGTCATCGCACGCCTCCCGCGCCCAATCTAGAAGCGACGCTACTGGGCGAGTTGATGGACATCAAGAGGGTCCTGAGCCGACGCATGGTCGGCTTTCGGCACCTCAACGCGAAGCGTCGCCAGGAGCCGCGACGGTGCGTCGGCAGAGCACGTCGAGCACGCCGCAGGCGTTGAAGCACAGCATGTAGTGGATGTGCTCGGCGCACGGGACGGCCTGGAGCGCTGCTTGCCGCGTCAGCCACGGGGAGTCATGGACTTCGTAGACCTGATCGTCGCGGACGCCGTCCTCGTCGAGTTCCTGCCAGCGGAACGCGAGCACGCCGGCGAAGAGCTTGCGCTGCGGCTGCGCCTGCCAATCGACGTAGGAGAGGACGAGCTCGCGCGCGTGGTCGGAGAACGTCAGCGTGACTTGCTCTGCGTCGGCGGGCTGCACGCCGAGGTCGACCGGTACCAGCGTCATGCGGCACCGGTCGGCTTGGTGGCCTCGGCCAGTCGCCACCGGGTCAGGCGGCGCACCAGCTCCGTCGGCAGCGGCGCGTCGTGTGGCACCTGGACGGCGCCCTTCGAGGTCTTGTAGGAAGCCAGCTCGTCGGCGAATGCGACGATGGCGGCGGCTCCCGGGTAGATGCCGATGTGCCCACGGAAGGCGCCGAGGTGCAGCAGGTTCTCTCCCTGGTGCCAGGTCGGCAGTCCGTAGGCCATGCGCTCGATCGCCTCGGGCGCTTCGTCGCGGATCAGCTTGCGGAGGGAGCGCAGGCGACGGCGCGCGGGCTCCGCCGCAGACTCGATGTACGAGGTCACTGCGTCGACGTTCGCGGCGGTTGGGCGCGTGCGGGTCGGCATCGATCGGATCCTCCCTAGCTAAATTAGAACGCATCTAATAATCCCTTCCGTCGCGTTTCGGGCCGGATTTCGCGCCTGGCTGCGTTGCTCGCTCGTCGGGTGCCGTCGAGGTGTTCCCCTCGCTCGCGCCTTGCGTTCTAGCGAGCCAGGGTCGAAAAGGCGGCGCTGTCGAACGAGCAGAGCCACAGCGAGCCGAGAAGCGGCCCCATCTGCTCGTGTGTGTTGCTGACGACGGGGTCGACGGCGAGCGGGCCATGGAGCTGCGAGGGATCGACCATGGCGCATCTCATACGAGCCCGAGAATGCGCGTCGAAAGCTCGACGCGCGCGGGGATCTCGTCCTACCGTACGGGAGGCCGATGGCGGTCCTCGTCCACATCGCTCCGGAGCAGGCGACGGCGTCGATCCTCGAGGCTGGAATCCGAGCGACGAAGCTCGCCGACGGCCGGCGCGCGGTCTTCTGCATGCCCGTGCTGCCGAACTACTTCCTCTCCCACCAGTGGCTGCGCGAGCTGCGTCGTGGTCGAGGCCGCAACCTGGTCGGGATCGACTTTCGCCTGTCTTCGTCAGAGCCGGTGCTGCTCGGGCACTACGGCAACCCGCACGTCGAGACGACGATTGGCGCCTCGATCGCCACGATCACCGCCCACCCCGATCCGCGCGGCTGGGAGGTGCTCGTACTGCGCTCGATCCAGCGGCGCGAGATCCTCGGCGTGCGGGCGCTCCACAAGGTCGTCGGTTGGCGCTACCAACCCGACGCGCACGGCAAGCCACCGTGCTCGTGTGAGTCCTGCACGCGGGGCGCCTTCGGCGGGGCCGACCTGCGCGCACGCGGGGGCCGGGACGCGGCGGCGCCGACCAAGCCCGCGCTCTGGGCGCGCCTCGAGCGAGCGCTCGAGGTCGGCATCGAGAGCGAGATCGAGGAAGCGCTGTGGGCCGTCGCCAGCCGGCGTGATCGCGCGACCCAAAAGCGCCTCCTCGAGCTGGCGGCGCGATCGCCGGGCCGCCTCGCCGCGCTCATCGCCGAGACGCTCGCTGCGACGAGGGGCAACGAGTGACCGCGGCGCGAGCGCAAGCGACGCTCGTGCAGTCGTGCCTCGTCAAGACAGGCCCTCCGCGCGAGCCTGTCTAGCCCTGGGCCGGATCTGGGTCGACGTCCTCGGGGTTGGAGCTGCCGACGCTGGGGACGCAGACCCAGACCTCCTGCGCGCTCTCGCTGCGGCGCTCCCGCTTGCATTCCCAGCCGCCGCACTCGCGCTGGCGGGCGCAGGCGAAAGCGCAGACGTTGCCCTGGATGCATCTCATCGGCGCTGGCACCTCCGGCACCGAGGGGCAGTCCGCGGCGGTCTGGCAGGCGATCGTGCAGCTCCCCTCCCAGCAGACGCTCTCGCAGTCCTCGCGGGAGGTGCAGGGCGCGCCGACCCGACGGTTCGCGGTTCCCTTCGAGTAGCAGGCGCTCCCCAGGATGGTCACCAGCAGGAGCAGGGCGCCACGCACGACGGCGCATGTTATCCGCCAGCGAACCAGCGTCAATC
>CAZPEY010000376.1:0-5110 GCA_964585665.1 uncultured Polyangiaceae bacterium
GGCGGGTGCGGCAGCGTGACGAAGAAGGTGGTGCCCTCGCCGGCGCGCGTCTCGTAGCGGATGGTGCCGCCGTGATCGTCGACGATCTTCTTGACGATCGCGAGGCCGAGGCCGGTGCCGTCGCTCTTGCCCTCCGTCGCGAAGGCCTGGAAGAGCCGCTTCTGCATCGTCTCGGAGAGGCCGCGCCCGGTGTCGCCGAAGCTCATGTGCACGCCCCGCTCGTCGAGATCGATGGTGACGCGGAAGGTACCGCGCCCCTCCATCGCCGAGGCGGCGTTGCGCGCCAGGTTGTGCACCAGGCGATAGAGGCGCAGCTCGTCGAACTCGGCGACGCCGCGGTGGCGCAGATCGATCTCGAGCTTGAGATCGCGCTCGCGGCCGGCGAACTCGCGCTCGAGCTGCTGCCGGATCTCCTCGGCGAACTTGGCGAGGTAGACCTTGCGCACCAGCAGGGTCGACTCGCCGCGCGCGAACTGCAGCACCTCGCGCGCCATCGCCGACATCAGATCGAGCTGCTTCAAGATCGTCTCGGCAAACGCGTCGCGGGCCTTCTCGTCCTCGGAGGTCGCCATCAGCTGCGCGTAGCCCGAGACGATGGTCATCGGCGTCTTGAGATCGTGCATCACGCCCGACATCATCTGCCCGACGGAGGCGAGGCGGCCGGACTGCTCGCGCTGCTGGCGGGCGCGGGCGATGACGATCGCCTTGCTCGCCTGGCCGGCGATGAGCGTCAGGATGCGCAGATCGGCTTCGTCGAACGCGCTGCCGCCGTGGCGGTTGAGCACCTCGAGCGCGCCCAGGCACTCGCCCTCGTCGGAGCTGGCGTGGACCAGCGGCACGCCGATGAGGTTGCGCGGCGGGACGCCGAGGCGCGCGCCGATCGTCGGATCGTGGCGCGGATCGCTGCTCGGATCCTCGCTGATCACCGGCTCGCGGTGCTGAGCGACCCAGCCGGCGATGCCGCGCCCCATGGGGATCGTCGTGTGGTGGAGGCCCTCGGCGCGCTCGCCGCGCGCGGCGCGGAAGTAGAGCTCGCCTTCGCCGCTCGGCTCGCGGAGCAAGAGGCTGCCGGCCTCGGCGAGCGTGAGCTGCATGGCGCGCTGGAGCAGGCGATCGAGCAGCTCGTCGAGATCGAGCGAGCCCGACGCCTCGCGCTCGACCTCGACCAGCAGATCGAGCTCGCGCACTCGCTCTTCGAGCTCCGCCTTCGTCGCCGTCAGCTCGTTGTTCTGCTTGAGCAGCGACTGGATCAGTCGCTCGTTCTCGAGGTGAACCCCGGCGTGCGCGGCGACCGTATGCAGGAGCGACTCGTCATCCGCGTCGAAGGGCTGGTTGCGCCGGTTGAGGAGCTGGATGACACCGAGCACCGCGCCCTCGTGATCGTGCATCGGTACGCAGAGGATCGAGCGGGTGCGATAGCCCGAGCGCAGATCGAAGTCTTGATTGAAGCGCGGATCGGCGTAGGCGTCGGGCAGGTTGACGGTCTCGCCCGACTGCGCCACCCAGCCGGCGATCCCCTGCCCGAGCTTGAGCCGGATCACGCCGATGCTGCCACCCTCGGCGAGGTGCGATTCGAGGTGGCCGTCCCGGGTGACCAGGTAGATCGTGCCGCGCTCGGCGTCGAGGAGCTGGGTGATGACCTCGAGCAGGCGGGGCAGCAGGCGATCGAGCGGCATCGCCTGGCCGAAGACGCGGGCGAGCTGGCGGATGCCTTCCAGGCGGCGCACCTCGACCGCGCGCTCCGCAGAGGACGCGATCGAATCTGCCGGAGGGGCAGCGCCGATTCCACCCATGGCTGGAAAGTTTACTACGGACAGGGGCCCATCCGAAAGTTTGCGCGGTCGGAGCGAGGGGAACGCTGCCGAGGAGCGGCGATCAGATGACCTTGTAGAGCACGAGGCCGACCGACAGGATCATCGCGACGAAGATCAGCGCGACGCCGAGGTTGCCCTTCTTGATCTCCTCCCACTCGTTGATGTCCTTCGACATGAAGTCGAACACCTTGATCGCCAGGCCCATCGCGAACGCGAAGCTGACCGCGGCGACGATCGCCCAACCGAAGCTCTTGCCGTACGACTTCAGAAGCATCAAGAAATCATCCATCGCGCTCTCTCCTATTTGAGTCGGATCGGGTACTCGATCGTGCGGGGTCCGCCCGAGAAGCGGGGGAAGCGGATGCTCCCCATCGCCGAGGTCAGGCACTGCTGCAGCGGCCCTCCGCGAAGGTTCGCCTCTTTGAGGGAAACGCTGTCGGCGGCGCCGCTCGGGTTCCAACGGAAGGTCATCGTCAGGCCGCTGAACTTCGGGTTGCGGCCGATCTCGTCCTTGGCGCACTTGGCCAGCGACTGGAAGTTCTGACCGAGCACCGCGACGGCCTCGTTGTCGTCGGGCTCGCCGGCCGGATCGCCGCCGCCCACGCCCTTGGCGTCGTCGTCGGAGAAGTCCATCCGCTGCCCGGCGTCCTTGCCGCGCTTGACCTCCTCGACGTAGCTCTTCCACAGCGAGCTACCGTCGAGCTTCTTGTCGAGGTACAGGCCGACCGGCGCGCCCGAGATGCGGAAGAGTCGCTCCTTCTGGCCGGGCTGCTGGGTGTCGAGGGCCAGCTCGAGGTGGACCTTGTCGAGCGAAGGGGAGGCTGGGTTCGAGCGCACACCGGCGATGGCGGCCGAGAAGGCGTCCATCGCCTGCATCTCGAAGCGCGAGCGATCGCCCTTGGCCTTCATGCGGACCTCGACCTCGCTCGACGAGCGCGCCACCGCTGGCACGGTCGACAGCGCGACGCGCCGCGAGGTGGCCTCGCGCTGCACCGCCTTGGTCACGATCGGCACGTAGTCGGTGTCCTGCTTCTGTCGGCTGTCGAGCCAGGCAACGCCGCCGCCTGGCTTCTTGGCCGCGGCCATGCAATCGGCGATCGGGACGCTATAGACCTCGACCTCGGCCGAGTGCATCTGCGTCGCGGTCCGCAGCGTCAGGTTGCGCAAGGTCACCGAGTAGCCGTTGCCCTTGGCGACGCCGCCCTGCACCGAGCGGCCGACGAGCTCGATGTGCTTGCCGACTGCCTCGCGGCAGACCGAGCGCTCGCACGGATCCATGACGACCTCGAGGTCGGCGTAGATCTCGCGCATCGCGCGCAGCTTCTCGATCGTCACCTTGCCGGGGTAGAGGAAGAGCACGACGCGGGGCGTGGCACGGGGCCGATCGCGCTTGAGCTCCTGCCGGATCCGATCGGCGATGCCGAGCAGCTCCTTGGTCGAGAAGCCCGCCGCGCCACCGAGCGCCGCGTCGAGGCTGGCGTCGAAGTCGTCGGCCGGCGCGTCGATCTGCTTGCGCTTGCCCGTCGACAGATCGTCCTCGACGAGCGGCGTCGGGCGGATGCCCTGCGCGATCGCGGGCGTGGCCGACGAGGCCAGCGCGGCGAGGGCCAGCGCTGGCAGGAGGTTCGGGGTCGTTCTCAAGCCGTGGCGCATTCTCATGGGTGGGTAGACGCCCTCCGACTGCGGACATTCAGCGGGTGGTGGCACGTTACTACAGGCCGGGTCCGGTTACCAAGCGGGCCCGTGGGTTCGGCGCGCCGGAGTGCGGCAAAGCACGCGAACATCCAGCAAGTTTGCTACGTTCTGTGGATCGTGCGGCGACTTGCCCGATTCCTCCACCGCGTGCTGCGAAGGGTGCTGCTCACCCTCGTGGTGGTGTGGTCGGGCGCGTACTTCTTCTTCAACGACGAGACCCTCGGCTCGTTCGTCTCGTCGCAGGTCAACGCCTCGGTGCGCGGGCAGTTCCTGCTCCGCCGCATCCACTATCCGTTCCTGGGCGGGCTCTGGTCGGCGCTCACCGATCGCCCGGCGCGCGTCGTCGGCGAAGACTTCAAGATGATCGATCCCGACGGCAACCTGGTGATGCGCGTCGACGGGGTCGAGACCGACGTCAAGCTGCGCACGCTGCTGCTCTCGCTCGCGCAGGTCCCGCTGCGCGGCAAGCTGGTGCTCAACCTGCAGTTCGCCAACGTACGCGGCCCGCGCGCCCTCGCGCTGGTCACCCCGACGCGCTCGACCTGGGGCAAGACTCCGTCGGAGATCGGCATCCCGGCGACGATGTCGGGCAAGGGGCCGCCTGGGCCAGGCTCCGACATCACGATCGTCGTCGAGGGGGTCGACATCGACGCGGTCGACTTCGGCCTCGGCTTTGCCGGCAACGACGGCAAGGCCTCGTGGTCGGCGTCGCTCAACAACGCCAAGGTCCACGCGTCGCTGATCTACAAGTCGGCGCGTGAGGCGGAGACGCCCGACGGGCCGCACCTGTTCTTCCAGGTTGGCCCGGTCACTGCGCCGTCGGGGAGCCTCAAGATCGGCGAGGGCTTCTCGTTTCCGCTCGAGCAGATCGTCGTGGCGCAGTTCGGCTCGCAGCTCCCGGCGCGCGGCAACCTGGCGTTCTCCGCGGTCGCCGCGTCGCGGGGCGGTCAGGCGACGATCGGTGGGGCGTTGCTCAACGTGTTCTCCGGCACGGGCGGCGTCGATCTGCAGCTCTCAGCGACGAACGGCAACGGCCTGCTGCACACGCTGCCGCAGCCCATCGGCCGCTGGCTCTCTGGTCCGGCGACCGCGACGCTGCGCATCGCCGGGCCGTTCAGCAAGGTGGCGTTCGACGGTCACGTCGAGGGCGCGACCGGCAACATCGAAGGGCAGGTCGTGCAGAAGCTCGAGTCGGGCTTTCACTTCGAGTGCAGCCGCATCGAGCTGCCGCGCCTCTCTGGTCAGAGCGCTGGTGGCCGCGTCACCGGTTCGGTGCGGGTCCAGCTCCCGACGCCGCCTCCGCCGGTGCTGAGCAACGGCAACGGCAACAACAAGAAGCGGCGCCCGACCCCGAAGGAGCTCCGCCCCCTCGACGCCGCGGGCTGCCCCGCGAACCCCGGTAAGCCCGAGTGGCGCGCCGATCTGCAGGTCGACAACGCCGATCCGCAGAAGGTCGTCTGGCTGCCAGCCAGCGTCGCGCCCGAGGTGGCGGGGCGCCTGTCCGGCTCGCTCCGCCTGTCCGGCAGCCTGGTGGATCATCCGGAGCTGATCCGCGTCGACAACATCAACGCGTCGCTCGAGCGGCGCGTCGCCAAGCTGCT
>CAZPEY010000377.1:0-5085 GCA_964585665.1 uncultured Polyangiaceae bacterium
CCCTGCGTCCCCGGCACGCTGGCCCTCCGCCGTCCCCGCGCCCACCAAACGAGCACCTCGAGACACACGCGAGCGGCAAGCGACGAACCGCGAACCGCCAACCGCGAGCCTGCTTCCTCGCGCGAGCTCTACCGCGCGCGCCCCGCCCCTCCGCCGCTCTCCCGCTGCTTGGCGAGGAACGCGATGCGCCGCTGCCAGACGCCCGCGCTCGGATCCCCGACCTTGCCCAGCGTCTCGGCGAAGCGCAGCGCCTCGTCATACGCGGAGAGGGAGAGCGCGGCGTCGATGCCGACGTGCAGCGCTTCGCGCACGAAGCGGTCGTCCGGCAGCCCGAGCGCCAGGGCCTGCTGCAGCGCCACGAGCGCGCCGCGCAGCACCGACGGATCGCTGCTCGCGCTGCGCTGGCGTCCGAGCAGGTACTGATAGAGGCCGTTCTCCGGGTGGAGCCGCACGAGCTCCGCGGCCCGCTGGGGCTTGTCGCGCTCTTCGTAAAGATACTTGACCATCGTATCGGCGAGCTCGCCCGGGGGCAGCGCGGCCGCGTACTCCTTGACGAAGCGCAGCCGCCCGACCGGCGGATCGGCCGGGGCGCGGCTGGCGAGCTTGAAGTAGCCGAGCGCCGAGAAGCGATCGCCCGAGAGGATCGCCAGGTCGCCGAGCGCCTCGCTCGCCTGCGCCTTGCTCTTCTCGCCCGCCTCGGGGTGCGAGAGCAGCCGCCAGGCGACGCGCTCGGCGAGGCGCGGTCGGTGGCGCCCGAGCGCCTCTTTGAGCAGCAGGCCGAGGTGCTCGGGGCGGTCTGGATCTTCGCTGCAGATCTCCTCGAGCATGCGGAGGCCGACGTCGACGTCCCTGGCCATCGCGGCGAAGGCGGCGGCGCGCTTGGTCGCCAGCTCGTGCGAGCAGCGCCGCGCAAAGATGCTCGGGCGCTGCAGCGCATCGCGCGCCTCGGCGGTCGTCTTGGGCGGCGGGCGCTCGTCGAGAAAGCGCTGCCACTCGGCCTCGAGCGTCGCCAGGGGCTTACCCAGCTCGGCGACGAACGCGGCGCCGGTTCCGCCGCTGTGGTAGAGCCGCGGCAGCTTGTCGGCGCCGTAGCGACTGACGAGGAAGCGGCAGAACGATCCCGCCGCGACATAGGCGCGCGTCGGCGGGTGGAGCAAGAAGCGCGGCGACATCAGCTCGTCGAGCGGCGGCAGCAGCTTGGCCTTGGCCATCGTCTGCGACAGCCCATGCACCTCCTCATCGGAGTCATCGTCATCGAGCGCCACCGCAACGCCCTCGACCAGCCCGGTCGCCAGGTGGCCCCCCGACAGGGGCAGGCCGAACAGGCCGTCGCCGTACTCCCCGAAGAAGGCGTGGACGAGCTCGTGGTTCAGCGACTCGTGCGGAACGTCGAGGGCGTGCGTGACGATCTGCTGTTGCCACGGCCGGGCCACCGAGGTTCCCGACAGCCCCGTGTAGCGCTGCTTGTCCGCCGCCGAATCGAAGAAGAAGATCTCGATGCGCGCCGGTCCACGGCCGAGCAGCTCGACGAGACGCGCGTAGCGGAACTCGCACTCGCGCGCCAGGCGCTCGACCCTCGCGGCGCTGGTTCCAGCGCGATAGTAGAGCGTGATGTGCGCCGTCTCGCTCCGGCCGCCGAGCGCGGCGGCGATGCCGGCGGTGGTGTAACGAAACCCGAGGCGCGACCCGTTGACGCCAACCGCCACGGCGCCGATCGCCAGCACCCCACCGACGAGGACGCGCCAGCCGGTGCGGGCCCGGCTGGCCAGGGCGAAGAGCGCGCTCGCGCCGAGCACGTGGTAGAGGCGCGCCCAGAGCAGCGGCGCGCGCACGCTGACCTGCTCGTCGTAGAGCGAGCCCGGGAAGTATCCCCAGAAGGGATCGTAGACCGCGACCGGCAGGTAGCGATAGACCCACCACAGCGACAGTCCGAGCGACCCAAGCGCAACGCCGAGCGCGACGCCGAACGCGCGCCGCGGTCGGAGCGTCCCGACGGCGAGGCCGACCTCGAGCGCCACCAGCGACGACACGCCGGGGAGCAGCGCATACCAGGCCAGCCCCGACCAGACCCCGCAGCTCTTCGAGAACGGCGCGCTCGCGGCCATCACGGCGAGCGGCGCGGCGAGCAGCGGCCCGACGCAAGCCAGGCCGCGCGCCAGCAGACCGAGGGGCGACGCGTCCGGCGCGGCGGACCTGGCGACGCGCGTCCCGAGGTGCAGCGCGGCGAGGACGGAAAACGGCGTCAGCACGAACGAGAACGCGAAGCCGAGGCGGCCGAACAGCGACGACGCCAGGCAGACGATCGCGACTGTCCCGAGCACAGCGGCCCAGGCCCCGATCGCCCTTCGGTGCGGATGCATCTTCCTACCTTCTGCCATGAAACGGGTGCTATACAACGGGCAGATGGCAAGCGATCCGAAAGAGCCCGAGCGTCGAGACGAGTCGCGCGCGCCCATCGAGCTCAAGGTCGAGTACAAGCGGCTCAACACCTTCTTCGCCGACTACACGAAGAACATCTGTAAGGGCGGCACCTTCATCCGCACCAAGAAGCCGCTCGAGATCGGGACGGTGTTCGTCTTCCGGCTCGCCGTGCCCAAGCTGCGCGAGCCGATCGCGCTGCGCGGCGAGGTCAAGTGGGTCAAGCGCGAGGGCGAGCCGTCGCCCCCCGGGGTGGCCGCCGATCACGAGCCTGGCATGGGCATCCGCTTCCTCTACTCGTCCGATCAGGAGCGCTCGGCCGTCGAGGGCATCGTCGAGCGGATGATGATCGACAGCCTCGGGCAGATCCTCTATTCACGCCTGATGGAGCGCGCCCGCAAGGGCTGATCCGGGCCGCCCCGACGAGCGACCAATGAGCGACGCCGCAGCGCCTCCAAAGGCGCGCCCGATCCACACGCTCTACGGCGGCGCCCACCGCTTCTCCGCCGACGCGGTCCCCAAGCTGGGCCGCCTGGCGCGCGAGTTCTGGCAGCGGTGGTGCGCCGAGCCGTCCGATCTGCCGCGCTTCGTCGGCCGACCGATCGACGCGCCTCTGGCCGTCGCCGTGCACGCCGCGGTGTCCGACAAGCTCGGGCGCGAGCCGATCGAGGACTACCGCGTCGACTTCGAAGACGGCTTCGGGGTACGCGGCGATCGCGAAGAGGACGAGGCGCTCGACCGCGTCGTCGAGGCGCTCGCGGTTCTGAGCCGTGACGCCGACCGTCGCCCCCGCTGGATCGGGGCGCGCGTCCGTCGCCTGGTCGGGGCCACCGCGGCGCGCGGTCGACGGACGCTGACTCGCCTCGTCGAGGGGCTGGGCACGATCGGCTGGCAGGGCGACTTTCTGGTGACGATCCCGAAGGTCGAGACGGTCAAGGAGGTTGACTTCTTCGTCAAGCTGCTTGACGAGCTGGAGGCGGCCGCCGGGCTGCGCCTTCACAGCCTGCGCGGCGAGCTGATGATCGAGTCCCCTGGGGCGGTGCTCGGCGTCGACGGTCGCGTCGTCCTGCCGGACCTGGCCGCCGCGGCGGGGGCGCGGCTGCACGCCATGCACGTCGGCGCCTACGACTACACGGGCCTCCTCGGCGTGGCGGGCCGCGCGCAGCGCCTCGATCATCCCGCGGTCGAGCTGCTGCGCCAGCTCCTCTGTCTGCTGCCAGGCGTCCCGATCGCCGACGGCGCGACCAACCTCTTACCGCTGCCACCCCACGCCGCGCCGACGAGCCCCGCCGAGCAGGGCGCCAACCAGCGGGTCGTCCTGCAGGCGACCCGCACCCACGCGCGCCACATCGAGGCGGCGCTCCACGACGGAATCTATCAGGGGTGGGACCTCCACCCGGCGCAGGTCGCGGTCCGCTACGCCGCCACCTACCTCTATTTTCGGGAGGCGCTTCCCGAGGTCGAGGCGCGGCTGGCCAGCTTCGTTCGCGACCAGGAGTCGGCGACGCGCACCGGCGCGATCTTCGACGACGCGGCGACCGCGCAGGGGCTGCGCACCTTCTTCGAGCGGGGCCGCGCCTGCGGGGCGCTGCCGCCCGGCTAGCGACGGCGGCCGTAGAGCAGCCGATGGTGCGGCGTGACCGTCGGAGGCACGAAGGTCGGCACCGTGACCGAGTAGCCGCCTGCCTCGAGCGCGCGCACGCGCTCGGCGAGCACCAGCGTCTCGACGAAGGGCCGACGGAGCTCGGCGGCCCGCGGCAACCCGAGCCGCTCTGCCTCCGCGGTCGCCCGCAGCGTCGCGGGGAGGTCGGCGGCCACGCAGCAGGGCGCGAGCAGGACATGGCGCGCGCTCGACGCGACGGCGCCGGCGATCGCCTCGTCGGTCGCGGCGCCGCAGGCGTGCAGCGCGACGACGAGATCCGGGCGAGCGCTCGGCCACGCAGCGCGATCCGCCAGCGACGCGGCGGCACCGATCAGCCGCACGCCCGCCGGCGCAGCGACGGAAAACGCCGCCTCGATCTGGCGGAGGCGCGCCTCGACCTGCTCGATCGCGTAGATGGTCCCGGTCTGCTGCCGCGGGGCGAGGAGCAGCGCGCCGATCGCCAGGCCGACGTAGCCCTGGCCCGCGGCGGCGTCGACGATGGACAGCGAGCGGCCGGGGCGCCTGGGCAGGACGCGGGCGATCCACTCGAGCAGCCCGACGAGCTCAACCGCCTTCTTGCGATCCTCGCGCCGCAGCACCGCACCCGGCGCGCCGATGTAGGCGTGATGCAGCAGCGCCTCGACCGCAGCCAGCCCCGGCGGCGCCGGCTCGCTCTTCGTCAAGCTGCTTGACTACTTGGTGTAGATGCCGACACGGAACTCGCCGCGCCCCTCGGTCACCTTGGCCTGGACGTGGTAAGGGCCGGCCATCGGCGAGCAGAACATCATCGTGGCGATCGGCTGATTGGCGCGCTCCTGCGTGGCGCGGCGGCCGGTCGGGAACCAGAGATAGAGGCTGAGCTCGCGGACGCCTGGACCGCCGGCGCCGACGAAGTTGTAGCAACGGCCGGCCTCCAGCGTGACATACCAGTCGGCGCGTCCGTCCTCGTTCATCGCCAGGCCACGCAGGATCTCGCCGACGCGGAAGCCGCCACCGAAGCGGGTCGAGGCGATGCCGTCGACGCT
>CAZPEY010000378.1:0-5081 GCA_964585665.1 uncultured Polyangiaceae bacterium
GGCGACCGGGCCCTACGATCAGCTCTTCGATCTCGATCAGATCAACGACGACTTCGCCGCGACCGACGTGGCGCTGGTCATCGGCGCCAACGACGTCGTCAACCCGGCGGCGCGCACCAACCCGCAGAGCCCGATCTACGGCATGCCGGTGTTCAACACCGAGCAGTCGCGCACGGTGATCGTGCTCAAGCGCTCGCTCAACCCCGGCTTCGCCGGCATCGAGAACGAGCTGTTCGTCAAGCCCAACACGATGATGGTCCTCGGCGACGCCAAGAGGACGATCCAGTCGTTCACCAACGGCCTCAAGGGCACCAAGGCGATGCACTAGGCGCGCGCCCCGATCCCCGGCCACGCTCACCTCACGCTCACGCTTCCGGCCGACCGCCTCTCGGTGGTACGGTTCGCCCCATGGCAAAACCAGAAGAGCTCTTGGCCCTCATGCAGGACATGGTCGACGGGTACGTCGAGACGATCGAGACGGCGCTCGCCGCCTTCGTGGACCCCGCGACGCCGGCGCCAGCCCGCCGCGCCCTCGGCGGCGCGCTCAACTACGTGCTCGACCTGCTCGACATCTTCCCCGATCACTACAAGGGCATCGGCGTCGTCGACGACGCGATGCTGCTCCGCCTCGCCGCCAGGCAGGCCGTCGCGGCGGGCGCCAAGGCCGAGGGGCTCGACAAGCTCGCCTCAGGCGCCACTGCGATCGACAAGATTCTTGACGATCTGGCGGGGCCGCTCGCGACGTACGTCGAGCGCCTCCCAACCCGCAGCGTGCGCGGCCTGACCGTCGATCAGATCCTCGCCGACAAGCTGTCGGTCGAGCAGTTCGCCAACAACGTTCGTCGACAGGTCGCGGCCTTCAAGCCCCAGACGATCGACGCCAGCAAGGGCATCGACTGGCTGCTCGGCGAGATCCGTCGCATGACCCGCCACGAGCTCCGCAAGGTCGGTCTCGGCTAGACCCACTTGACCACCTCGTCGCTGCGCGGCTGGCTGGCGCTGGTCGCAGCGCTGAGCGCGATCGCGTGGATCGCGGTCGGCCTCCTCTTCGAGCGCTACTCGAACCACTCCCGCTACGCCGGCTACGGCATCTTCGCCATCCTCTACCTCGGCGCGCTGCCCGGAGCCGCGCTCGTCGCGCTCGTGCTCCACTGGATCTTCCCCAAGCTGGGGACCCTCTGGGCGATCGTCGGTCTCGGCTCCGGCGGGCTGATGATCGCGTATGCCTTGCTGACCGTGATCGCGGGGGAGCGATCGCTCGTCGAGCGCCGGCGCCGCGCGGCGGACGAGGAGCTGGCCCGCGCCGCGCTGGCAGCGCGCATCGAGCGAGACGTCGCCGCGCTGTCCTTCGAGCAGCGCCTCGCGACGCTCCGCGACCGCAACCCGGATCGCCCGACGGGGTTCGAGGAGGCGATCGTCGGCGTGCTGCTCGCCGATCCAGAGCTCTGGCCATCGAGCGGCGAGAGCGCGGCGAGCGAGCGGCTGCTGCAGACGATCACCGCGCTGGCCCAGCACTACCCCTACGCCATCCACGCGCTCGCCCCGAAGCTCCTCGGCACGCCCCACCCGCTGCGGGCGCGCCTCGTCACCACGATGCTGCAGGGCCTGAAGGACGCGCCGAGCTCGGAGCTGCGGGTCGACCGCGCGCGCGCGCTCCTCGAGGTCGAGCCGAGCGGCGTCTGGCTCAGCGAGGCCAAGCAAGTCTGGAAGCTCCGCGACGACGAGCAGGCCGAGCTGGCGCACCGCCTGCTGACCGAGGACAGCGATCCGAGTCGCGCTGCGCTGGTCGCGATCCTCGGCAAGGGCTGGACGACGCGCTCGGCAGAGCATCCGCGCTCGACGGCGGAGGCCTTCCGAGCGCAGTTCGACGACGAGACCTGGCAGCGCGGTCTGAGCGCGCGCGACCAGACGTTCTACGAGGCGCTGCGGACCCGCGATCCCTCCCCTCCGAGAGCTCGGTGATCGCATGATCTCACGACGAAGCTTGCTCCGAACCACCAGCGCCGCGCTGGCCGCGTCGCTGCTTCCGTCTCGCGCACGGGCCGCGTCACGCCTCGTCTCGCTGCCCCCCATCGACGTGCGCAAGGAGCGCGTCCTCAAGACCATCGTCGGGCTGCGACCGTTTCGGCCGAGCGGCTACGTCGTCCGCGCCGACAAGCTCGGCGAAAAGCTCGTCGTGCATCACTACGGCCACGGCGGCTGCGGAGTGACGCTGTCGTGGGGCACCGCCGAGCTCGCGGTGCGGCTCGTCGAGCAGGCCGGGCGCACCGACGCGCAGAAGCGGGTCGCGGTGATCGGCTGCGGCGCCGTCGGGCTCGCCACGGCGCGCCTCCTCCAGCAGGCCGGCTACCGACCGACGCTCTACGCGCGCGACCTGCCGCCTGACACGCTGTCCAACGTCGCCGGCGCGCGCTGGTACCCCTTCGACGTCTTCGATCGCAAGGTCGCCTCGAGCGCGTTTCTCGACGAGCTGTGGCGGGTCAGCCGCGTCGCCTATCGGGTGTTCACCAAGCTCGGTCCCGACTACGGCGTGCGCCGCTATCGCTCGTATGCGTGCCGCAACTCGCCGTTTCCGACCGAGTCGCTGCTCCACATGGACAGCCCGATCCACGACCTCTTGCCCGGCATGCGCGACCTCTCCGTCGAGGAGAACCCGCTGCCATACTCGCTCGTGCGCACCTTCGAGACGCTGTTCATCGAGCCGCACGTCTACCTGCCCCGGGTCATCGCCGACTTCAAGCAAGCGGGCGGCACGATCGTCGTGCGCGACTTTGCCGATGCTGCGGCGCTCGCGACGCTGCCCGAGCCCACCCTGGTCAACTGCACCGGCATGGGCGCGAGCAAGCTGTTCGCCGACGCGGAGCTGATGCCGATCAAGGGACAGCTCTCGATCCTGCCGCCGCAGGCGGACATCGACTACATCACGCTGCCGCCGGACATCTACATGTTCCCGCGCTCCGACGGGATCATCCTCGGCGGAACCTTTCAGCGCGGCGTCTACACGATGGAGCCCGACCGCGCCGCAGAGGAGCGCGTCCTCCGCAAGCACCAGGAGTTCTTCCGTTCGATTCGACGCTGATCCGCAGCCCACCCTCACGGTATTTTCATCTACAACCAAGCCGTGTTACCGTCGCACGATGAGCAGACTCCTCGGCTTCGCGTTGGTGGCCCTTGTGGTGGGCAGCTGCGGCAAAGAGACGCAGTGCACCGCCGATCAACAGAACTGCTTTGGCGAGTGCGTCTCGACCACCGTCGACGAACGCAACTGCGGCGCCTGCGGGACGCGCTGCGGACGCGGCCAGCTCTGCCTCGCGGGTCAGTGCAGCGCGCCGACCTGCGGCGACACGATGATCGATCCGAGCAACTGCGGCGCCTGCGGCACGGTCTGCGTGCCCTGGTCGACCTGCGTCGCCGGCGAGTGCACGGGCTGGGACGATCCGCGAATCCCGGTGTGCGTGGACGGAGAGGTGCCGTGCGGCACGCAGACGGGCGGCGTCGAGTGCGCCGACACGACCAGCGATCCCGAGCACTGCGGCGGCTGCGCCATCGCCTGTGACGACGGCCAGATCTGCGTCGACAGCGAGTGCGTCGCTGGCGCCAGCGACGACCTCGGCGTCGTCGAGGGCGACCTGCTGGGGATCACGAACGATCTGACGGGAGCGGCGAGCAATGACCTGCTGTCGAGCACCAGCGACATGCTGCCGCCTCCGGTCGCACTCGTCATCTGGGTGGGCAGCAACTCGCACGATGGGGACCTTGGCGGCCGCAGCGGCGCCGACGCGCTCTGCGGCTCGCCGCCGAGCGGAGTGACCGGGGGCCACGCGCTCGTGTCCATCGGCGCGAGCGACGAGATCCGCGACATGCCGACCACGTACAGCCTGCCCACCGATCGCATCATTGTCGGCCCGAACGAGGTCAAGATCGCCGACAACTGGGCCGATCTTCTCGACGGCACGATCGACGTCACGCTCGCCACCGCCGGCATCGGCGTGACCGCCTGGAGCGGCTCGGACAACAGCGGCGCGCTGTCGGGCGACAACTGCAACGGCTTCGCCTCGGCCTCGGGCAGCAACTCGGGCGAGCAAGGCGACTCCGCCTCGACGACCAACTGGCTCAGCCGCGCCAGCATGTCGACGGAGACGTGCAACAAGAAGAACGCCGTGCTGTGCATCGGCGTGCGCAACTGATCTGATGTCCGAGCTCCCGCTCGTCTTCGCCGCGTCGGCCTACAGCGATCTAACGCTCGCGGTGTGCGAGCATGGCGCGCTGCCGCGTGGCGAGATCGAGCGCCGACGGTTCGCCGACGGGGAGCGCTATCAACGCATCATCACCCCGATCGTCGGCCGGGACGTCGTCCTCATCGGCGGCACCGTCACCGACGAGGACACGCTCGAGATCTTCGACCTCGCCTCCGCCGCGGTGAAGTACGGCGCGCGCTCTCTGACGCTGGTCATTCCCTTCTTCGGCTACGCGACGATGGAGCGCGCCGTGCGGCCTGGCGAGGTGGTCACGGCCAAGACACGCGCCCGGCTGCTGTCGGCGATCCCGGATCCGCCGTTCGGCTGCCGCATCGTGCTGTGCGACCTGCACGCGGACGGCATCCCGCACTACTTCGAGGGCCACGTGCGCGCGGTGCACCTGTACGCCAAGCCGGTCACGCTCGCGGCGATCCGCGACGCCGGGCGGGGCGACTACGTGCTCGGCGCGCCCGACGCTGGACGCATGAAGTGGGTCGAGTCGCTCGCCTCCGAGCTCGGCGTGCCCGCCGGCGTCGTGCTCAAGCGTCGCCTCGACGGCGAGCGCACCGAGGTCACCGCGATCAGCGCCGCGGTGCAGGGAAAGCGCGTCGTCATCTACGACGACATGATCCGGACCGGTGGCTCGATCATCCACGCCGCCGAGGCCTATCGCGCCGCCGGCGCCAGCGCGGTCGCGGTCGTCGCCACGCATGGCGTGTTTCCACCCGGCGCCGTCGGGCGCCTCAAGAGCTCGGGGGTGATCGACTCGGTCTGCGTCACCGACTCGCATCCACGGGCGCGCGCCGAGGCAGACGGCTGGGTCGAGGTCCGATCGCTCGCCGG
>CAZPEY010000379.1:0-1767 GCA_964585665.1 uncultured Polyangiaceae bacterium
AGGCGGGCAGCATGGCCAAGATCCGCAAGAACGAGAAGAGCTGCATCGCCGAGGGTTGCCACGAGTTCGTGCACGACGTGGCGAACATCAAGGATCAGGCGCTCTGGGTGCCGCCCAACGACGCGACGGATCAGGAGCCTGACAAGAAGGACGACAAGAAGGCGGACGACAAGAAGCCCGACGCGCCCAAGCCCGACGACAAGAAGCCCGACGCGCCCAAGGCGGACGACAAGAAGCCCGACGCTCCGAAGGCCGACACCAAGGAAGGCAAGTAGCCATGACCGACGCCATCAAGCGCCTCCGCAACGCCAAGATCCGCCTCCGCCTGGCGGGCCTCTTCGTCGCGCTCGGCCTGCTCGTCGAGTGGCTCAGCCTCGCCAAGACGACGCCCTCGACCTTCCTCGTGTTCGGCATCGCGATGGGCATCTGCTTCCCCATCGGGACGCTGCTCTTCCTCTCGACCCTCATCACCAAGGGGCCGAACCAGGAGTAGCTACCCCGTAGCCTCGCCGCCGAGGAGGTGGCGGGCGATCGTCACGATCTGGATCTCGTCCGTACCGCCGCCGATCTGCAGCAGCTTGGCGTCGCGCATCATCATCTCGACGCGATACTCCCGCATGTAGCCGTTGCCGCCGAGGATCTGCACCGCCTCGAGCGCGCACTCCGTGGCGGCGCGCGCGCAGTAGAGCTTCATCATCGACGCCTCGGCGTGGCTGATCGGCGCCTTCTTGTGCTGCTTCTCGAGCTGGCGGAAGAGCAGGTTGCGGACGTTCTCGCGATGCACGTACATGCGCGCCAGCTTCTCTTGCACGAGCTGGTACTCGGCGATCTTCTTACCCCAGGCCTCGCGCTGCTTGGCGTAGGCGAGCGAGTCATCGAGGCAGCGCTCGATGATCCCGAGGGTCATCGGCACCATCGACGTGCGCTCGGAGTGGAAGGTGTCGCGCGCCTGCTCGCGGGCGGCCGCGCTCTCGGCGCCCCCGCTGCCGGGCTCGAGCCCGCCGAGCAGGTTCTCGACGGGGACCCGCACGTCGGACAAGAAGATCTCGCCGGTCGGCGAGGAGTGCATCCCCATCTTGTCCATCGGCTTGCCGGTCTCGAGGCCCGGCGTGCCGCGCTCGACGACGAAGGCGTGGATGCGGCGGCGGCGCAGATCGCCGGTGTCGTGCTCGTCGACGAGCTTGGCATAGACGACCAGGATGTCGGCGTACGGCGCGTTGGTGATGAAGGTCTTCTGCCCGTTGAGCACGAAGTGATCGCCGTCCCGACGCGCCACCGTGCGCATCGATCCGAAGGCGTCCGAGCCCGCGCCCGGCTCGGTCATGCCCCACGCGCCGATCTTCTCGCCGGTGAGGATCGGCAGGCCCCAGCGCTGCTTCTGCGCCAGGGTGCCCTTCGAGAGGATGGCGCCGCCCGCGAGGCCGAGGTTGGCGCCGAAGGCGAGCATGAACCCGGGGCAGACGCGGCAGAGCTCGATCGACACGATCGCCATCAACCCAGGGTCGCCGCCGAGCGGCCCCTTCTCGCGCCCGATCGCCTCGCCGCGCGCCGCGCGCTCGGCCATCTTGGCGAACGACGCGCGCGCCATCTCGTCGATGCCGAAGGTCGAGATGAGCTTGCGCATCGTCGGATACGGCAGCACCTCGCCGCGCTCCATCTGCGTCACCAGCGGCTCGAGCTCCTTTGCCGCCCACTGGCGCAGCATCTGCTGCGCCATCTTCTGCTCGTCGGTAAAGTCAAGCATCTTGACGACCTTCCTGCGGCGCG
>CAZPEY010000379.1:1867-5081 GCA_964585665.1 uncultured Polyangiaceae bacterium
GCCATCTTCTGCTCGTCGGTAAAGTCAAGCATCTTGACGACCTTCCTGCGGCGCGGCGGCCGCGCGGTCCACTAGACGGGCGAGACGCCGTGCTTGCGCCACGGCCGCTCGACCTGCTTGTTCCACGACATCTCGAGCCCGACGGCGAGCACCTTGCGCGTGTCGCGCGGGTCGATGACGTCGTCGATGAGGCCCCAGCCGGCGCTCTTGTAGATGTCGATGTTCGACCGGATCATGCCGATGAGCTGCTGCTTGACCTCGGGCGGCGGCTCCATGTCGCCGAAGATCTTCTTGCCGGCGATGCCGACCATGCCTTCGGCGCCCATCACCGAGATCTCGGCGCCCGGCCACGCGACCAGGAGGTCCGGCTCGTAGGCGCGGCCTGCCATCACGTAGTAGCCCGCGCCGTAGCCCTTGCGCACCACGACCGTGAGCTTGGGCACCGTCGCAGACGCCATCGCGTGCAGCATCTTGGCGCCGTGGCGGATGATCCCTTCGTGCTCGACCTTGCTGCCGACCATGAAGCCCGGCACGTCCATCAAGAAGACGAGCGGTACGTTGAACGCGTCGCACAGCGAGATGAAGTGCGCCGCCTTGTCGGCCGAGTCGTTGGTGAGCACGCCGCCGAGCTGCTTGGGGTTGTTGGCGACGATGCCGCACGGTCGGCCGCCGATGCGCGCCAGGCCGGTGATGATGGCGCGGCCGAACTTCGGCTTGAGGTCGAAGATGCGCCCGTGATCGACGAGCAGCTTGATCACCTCGTACATGTCGTAGGCGGCGCGGCCCTCGGCGGGGACGATGTCGAGGAGCTTCTCGTCGCGGCGATCGATCGGATCGGAGGAGACGACGATCGGCGGCTTGTCCTGGCAGTGCGACGGGAAGAACGACAGGTATTCTTTGATCGCGCCGATGCACTCGCTGTCGTCGCGCACCTCGAGATCGCCGACGCCCGACTTCTCGCAGTGCACCTTGCTGCCGCCGAGCTCCTGCTCGCTGATGTCCTGCCCGGTGACCGCCTTGACGAGCGGCGGGCCGGCGAGCGCCATCGAGCCGATGTCCTTGACCATCGGCACGAAGTCGGCGAGGCCGGGGATGTAGGCGGTGCCGGCGGCGCCCGGCCCGACCATCGCCGCGACGAGCGGCACGACGCCGGACATGATCACTTCTTCTTTGAACAGCGCGCCGGTGCCGGCGAACATCGAGACCAGATCGGGGTTCGCCTTCGGGTCGATGCGCGCCCCCGCCGAGTCGATGAACCACACCATCGGCATGCGCTGGCGCAGCGCGAGCTCGCGCAGGCGCGCCACCTTCGTCTCGCCGGTGTAGCCGATCGAACCGCCCTTGACGGTGAAGTCGTAGGCCGCGGCGCAGACCATGCGCCCCTCGACCTTGCCGTAGCCGCAGATGACCCCGTCGGCGGGAGGCTTATCCTTCGGATCGGGGTGGCCCATCTGCGTGCCGTGCAGGCCAATCTCGAAGTACTCGCCGCCGTCGAACAGGCGGGTCATGCGCTCGCGCGCCGAGAGCTTGCCGCGTTCGTGCTGCTTGGCGACCTTGTCGTCGCCGCCCATCTTCTTGATCTGCTCGCGGCGCCGCTCGAGCTCGGCGAGCTTGTCGCGCATCGTCGCAGCAACGGGCGCGGCCGGCGCGGCGGGTGGTGGCGTCTGGTGGGAGTGGCTCATCGCGTGATCCCCAGCATCTGCTTGGTCTCCTCGAGCGTCGCGACCTGACGGCCGGCGGCGCGTGCCATCGTCGCGGCCTGCGCGACGAGGTCACCGTTCGACTTCACCATCTCGCCGTTCGGCAGGTAGAAGTTGTCCTCGAGCCCGACGCGGACGTTGCCGCCCATGCCGAGCGCCATCGAGGTCAGCGGCCAGGTGGCCGAGCTGATCGGCGTCGTCTTCCAGACCGCGCCGGCGGGCAGGTGCGTCGCCATGAACTGCAGGTGGTCCGGCGTCGCCGGCATGCCGCCGGTCACGCCGAGGACGAGGTTGACGTCGATCGGCGTCTTGAGCAGCCCCATCTCGATGAGCAGGTTGAGCGACTCGACGTGTCCCGAGTCGAAGCACTCGCACTCGGGGCGGACGCCAAGCTCGTTCATCTGCTTCAAGTAGTAGACGATCTCGTCGAAGGGGTTCTGGAACACGAAGGAGAAGACGAACTCCTTTCGCTTCGGCGAGTACTTGGCGTAGTTCATCGAGCCCATGTTGAGCGCCGCGATGTGCGGCTTGGTCTCGACGACGTGGCGGATGCGATCTTCCTTGGACAGGCCAATCGCGCCCGTCGAGTAGTTGATCAGCACCGGGCTGCGCTTCTCGATCTCACGCGTGTAGGCGGCGAAGGTCGCCGGATCGTAGGAGGGCTGGCCGTCGTCGGTGCGGCCGTGGACGTGGACGACGGTGGCGCCTGCCTCGTAGGCGCGCCGACACTCCTCGCCGATCTCCTCGGCGGTGTACGGGATCGCCGGACACTGCTTCTTGGTGGTGACTGCGCCGGTCACCGCGCAAGCGATGATGACCTTATCTCCGAGTGCCATGCGTTGCCTCCGTGCGCCGTCGAGCGTCTTCGCTGCCGACGGCGGTTGTGACGTGTTGAGCGAGCTTCTTGAGCAGCGCGAGGAGCTGCGCCTGCTCGGTCTTGGACAGCGAGCCGATCGCGTCGCGCAGCGTGTCCCAGGGCGAGACGTCGGCGCCCTGGGCGATGCGACGTCCCGCGGGCAGCAGCCGGATGATCCAGACCCGCCGATCCTCCTCGGACTGGGCGCGCTCGACGAGCCCCGCCGCCTCCATGCGATCGACGATGCCGGTCACCGTCGAGTTGTGGGCGCGGATCTGGGTCGATAGCCGCGACAGCGACAGGTCGCCGATCTCGTCGAGCAGCTTGAGCACCGAGAGCTGCGTCGGCGTCACGCCGTGCCGCTGCGCCTCGTCCTTGGAGAGCCGCCGGCTCTCGGTGACGAGGAAGATGACCGACTCGACGATGCGGTCGAGGTCGCGCTTGAAGTCGCGGGAGATCGCCATGGGAATTATTTCGTACGCAAAATATTGGCGTGGTGAAGGACTGTCAAGTGGAGCGTCGCGAGCCTCAGCGAAGGTCAGCGAGCGTCAGGGCTCGCGGCGCGGGGGCGGGTGCTCGGGCGGAGGGCGCGGGGACGGCGGAGGGCCAGCGTGCCGGGGACCTCATGATCCTACACAAGTGGCCGCCGAGAGAGCGA
>CAZPEY010000380.1:0-3180 GCA_964585665.1 uncultured Polyangiaceae bacterium
CGACGACCAGCACGGCACGGCGATCATCTCGGGCGCGGCGCTGCTCAATGCGCTCGCGCTCCAGGGCAAACGCATCGAGGAGGTCCAGGTCGTCGTCAACGGCGCCGGCGCGTCCGGCATCGCGTGCGCCAACTTCTACGTCTCCCTCGGCGTCAAGCTCGAGAACGTCACGCTCGTCGACACGCAGGGCGTCGTCTATGAGGGGCGCGGCAAGGGCATGAACCCGTACAAGCAGCGCTTCGCCAAGACCACGACGCTGCGCACGCTCACCGAGGCGCTGCGCGGCGCGGACGTCTTCCTCGGCTGCTCCGTCGCTGGCACGGTGACTCCCGAGATGCTGAAGGGGATGGCCCCAAAGCCGATCGTCTTCGCCCTCGCCAACCCCGATCCGGAGATCGGCTACCGCGAGGCGCAGGCGGCGCGGCCCGACGCGATCATCGCGACGGGGCGCAGCGACTTCCCGAACCAGGTCAACAACGTCCTCGGCTTTCCGTTCCTGTTCCACAATACGCTCGACGTGCGGGCCCGCGAGATCAACGAGCCGATGAAGGTCGCCGCGGCGCACGCGCTCGCCGAGCTGACCAAGCAGGACGTCCCGGATCAGGTCAGCCAGGCGTACGGCGGCATCCACCTGCACTTCGGCCCCGAGTACATCATCCCGAAGCCCTTCGACTCGCGCGTCCTCTGGTGGGTCGCGCCCGCTGTCGCCAAGGCGGCGATGGACTCGGGCGTGGCGCGGGTCAAGGTCGAGCTCGACGAGTACCGCGAGGCGCTGATGCGGCGCATCGGCGGCTCGCACCAGCTCATCCGGCGCATGGTGGCGCGCGCCAAGGAGGCGCCGCGCAAGATCGTGTTCCCCGAGGGCGATCAGGGCAAGGTCCTGCGCGCCTGTCGCCAGATCGTCGACGAGCAGATGGCCTTGCCGGTCCTGCTCGGCGAGCGCGACGAGATCGAGGCGAAGGTCAAGGAGCTTGACCTTGGCGATCTGCTCGAGCACTGCACGGTGATCTCGCCGCGCGAGTCGGCGCAGACCGAGCACTACGTGCAGACCTACTTCCAGCAGCGGCAGCGCAAGGGCATGACCATCGAGGTGGCGCGCAAGCACATGAAGCGCCGCAACCCGTTCGGCATGATGATGGTCAAGATGGGCGACGTCGACGGGCTCGTCTCGGGCCTGACGATGAGCTTCCCCGAGACGGTGCGGCCAGCGCTCGAGATCATCGGCATGCGGCCGGGCGTCAAGCGCGTCACCGGCATGTACGTCATGATCCTCGACAACGGCGACGTGAAGTTCTTCGCAGACGCGACGGTCAACATCGAGCCCGACGCCGAGACGCTGGCCGACATCGCGGTCCAGGTCGCCGATGCGGTGCGCGACTTTGGCATCACGCCGCGGGTCGCGATGGTGTCGTTCTCGAACTTCGGCTCGGCGCCGCACCCGCTCTCGGAGAAGGTGGCGCGCGCGACGGAGATCGCCGCCAAGCTGCGCCCCGCCATCGAGATCGAGGGCGAGCTGCAGGCCGACGCGGCGCTCGACTACGAGCACCAGAAGGAGCTGTTCCCCTTCACCCGCCTGACCGGCCCGGCCAACGTGCTGGTGTTCCCCGAGCTCGTCTCGGGCAACGTCGCCTACAAGATCATGGCGACGCTCGGCGGCGCCTCCGCCATCGGCCCCATCCTGCTCGGCATGCAGGCGCCGGTGACGGTGCTCCCGCGCAACGCCCCCGTCGAGACCATCGTCGCGATGACCGCCTACACCGTCTGCAAGGCGCAGACGCTCTTCGGGCGTCGGACCGTCCTGTAGCCGACGCAGCTCCCCTACAAACCGAGGGCTTTTCGTAGATGCGACCGGCAGAGCGCCGTCGGGTCGCCCGATTTTTGTTGCGTTGCAGCACAGTCGGCGCACGCGGCGGCGGCCTCGACGGCGTCCTCGACCCGCAGGTCGGAGAGCAGCTTCTCGGTGCGCTCGCCGTCGAACTTCTCGCCCGACGGCCCGGGGCGCCAGCCCGGTGGGAGAGGGAGGCGCGGCGGCTTGCGGGCCATCTACGAGTCGCCCCGTCCCTCGCGCACGACGGCGAGGATCGCGGCCGCCTCGGCGGGCTCGTGCCACGAGGCCTGCGGGTAGACGACCGCGACCGGGCCGGAGAAGCAGTCGCCGAGGCACTCGGTGGCAGTGATCGCGACCTCGCCGGCGAGCGCGTCGTCTTGATTTATGTTGCGCTGCAGCAAATTGGCGAGCTGGCGGCCCGCCTGCCCGCACGACGGGCGATTGCCGACGCCGCGCTGGTTCACGCAGACGAAGACGTGGCAGCGCGGGCGTGACATCGGCGGGTTGGGCTCTAGCGCTTGCGAGTCCGCGCCTGATTGAGCGCGTCCTCGACCATCAGCGAGTGCTGCGACGGATCGGCCCAGCGCGCCTGCGCCTCGGGCGGCAGCGAGCGGATCGGGTCGAACCCGAAGAAGAACTTGCCCGGCTTGACCGACGGCGCGGTGTAGACCGACACGCCGGTGGTGCGATCGTAGTGCTCGTACGAGTGCACGTCGCGCTTGCCGCCGCCACCCGGGGCGTCGACGACGAAGGTCGGCGTGTTGAAGCCGGCGGTGTTGCCGCGGCAGTGCTTCTCGAGGTCGATCGCCGTCTGCACCGTCGTGCGCAGGTCCTCGACGCCTTTGACGAGGTCGTGGACGTAGACGTAGTAGGCCTGCACGTTGACGTAGCCGAGCCGCTTGATGAGCAGCTTCATCGTCTCGACGTCGTCGTTGACGCCGGCCTGGAGCACGCTCTGGTTGCGCACGACGATGCCGCGCTCGGCGAGCCGCCCCATCGCCTCCTCGGTGATGTAGGTGATCTCCGACGGGTGATTGAAGTGCGTGTGCAGCACGACCTGCTTGCGCAGGCCGCGCGCCTTGTCGATGAGGCCGTGGAAGGCGCCCAGCCACTCGGCGTCGGAGAGCAGCTTCTGCGGCATCACCGCCGGACCCTTCGTCGCGATGCGGATGCGGCGGATGTTGGGCAGGTCGAGCAGGGTCTCGCCGATCTGCTTGAGCTGCGCGGGCCGCAGGTTGTACGCGTCGCCGCCGGAGACGACGATGTCCTCGAGCTCGGGGCGCGAGGCGATGTACTTGAAGGCCGCGTTCCAGCGGTCCTCGTTGACGTGCAGGCTGTCCTTCTCGACCTCG
>CAZPEY010000380.1:3190-5046 GCA_964585665.1 uncultured Polyangiaceae bacterium
GTCGACGCCGACGGCGTAGCTGCGCGTGCAGAAGCGGCAGTAGACCGGGCAGGTGTCGAGCGGCAGGAACAGCGCCTTGTCGATGTAGCGGTGCGTGAGCCCTGGCACCGGCGCGTCGGCGCGCTCGCCGAGCGAGTCGAGCCCGAGCTTGGGATGATCGGGCAGGAGCCGCGACGCGACGGGGATGAACTGTCGACGGAGCGGGTCCTCGTACGGCCGCGTCCAGTCGATCAGCGAGAGCAGGTACGGCGAGACGCGGACGCCCATCGGCGCCTTGTGAAAGCCGCTCTGCGCGTCGTCGATGAAGTCCTTGGGCACGAGCTCGCCGATGGCGCGCAGCAGCTTCTCGGCGTTGGTGATGGTGTGCTTGCTCTGCCACTTGTGATCGAGGAACTCGCCCTCGCTGATCTGGGCGTAGGCCGGGATCCGTTGCCAGAACGGACCGGAGAGCAGGCGCTTGTGGGCAAGCTGCGCCTCGTCGGCAGCGGGCTTGAGGGGGCGGATCTCAATCGGCGCGTTCGTGGTCATTTCCGTAAGGATATAACCGTTTCCGAGTCGGTGCGCGATCGCAATTGACACCGCCGCAAGGCCGCTTGTATCGTCTGGCGCCTTGGAAAGCTTGCCTACGTGTACTCGGGGGATTGAGTGAACAAAGCGCAGCACCATGTGATCAAGGAGGCGGGCGAGAGCCTGGGGCAGTACCTCCAGAACGTCTTCAAGGGAGACGGGTACAAGCGCGTTCACATGATCGTCGCCGCCCCGAAGCAGGAGGCGATCGAGGGCAAGCTCCCCGCCGTCTGCATCTACCTCTACAACATCAGCCTCGACGACGAGGGCATCAGCTCGAACCGCTCGATGCAGTTCATCGACACGGTGATCGCCGAGGACGGCTCGGTGCGCGAAGTCGCGCGCGACATGCCGCTGTGGATTCGGCTCGACTACCTGATCTCGACGTGGGCGCAGACGCCCGAAGAGGAACAGCTCCTCATCGGCTCGGCGATCCGGGGGCTCATCGAGCGCCCGGTGCTCATCGGAAATGATTTGAAGGGAGATTCGTTCGAAGAGGACTTCGAGCTGCCGCTCAGCCTCTCTCAGAAGCTCGACGAGGGTGTGCTCTCGCGCTTCTGGGCGAGCCTGAACCAGCCGATGAAGCCGGCGTTTCAGTGCTACACGTCGGTGCCCATCTATCCTGCGGGCGAGCGCGAGCTCAAGCGCGTCCAGGAGAAGGATGTGCGCTTCTTCGACCTCAACAAGCTCAACCGGCAGAAGAAGTAGCAACTTCGGTAACAGGTCGCCGATAACCATATCCGCAGTGCAACGGGTGCGCCCGTTTACTCATCTGCGGACACCAGAGTGGCGAACTGGTGGCTCAGAAGGAGGGGTTTAGAATGGCTGCTAGCTATCTTTCACCAGGCGTATACGTAGAAGAAGTAGATCGCGGAAGTAAGCCGATTGAGGCCGTCGGTACCAATACCGTTGGCTTCCTCGGTGAGTCGATGATGGGCCCGGTCAACCAGTCCGTCCTCATCGTCAACTGGTCGCAGTTCGTGAAGACTTTCGGTGACTTCACGCAGTCGACCTACCTCGCCCACGCGGTGTACGGCTTCTTCAACAACGGCGGCGGTCGCTGCTTCGTCGTCAACGTCGGCGCTCCGGCGTCGCTCGAGATCGAGTCGGCGACCCCGGCCGCGGCTGCTCCCGCCAAGGAAGGCGAGAAGAAGCCGGAAGCCGCCAAGCCGGCCGACAAGCCGAAGACGCCCGCCAACACCGATGGCCTCTACATCGGCAAGGACGGCGGCCCGGGCGCGCGCACGGGCCTCAAGTGCTTCGAGGAGATCGATGAGATCTCCCTCGTC
>CAZPEY010000381.1:0-5016 GCA_964585665.1 uncultured Polyangiaceae bacterium
AGCGGCACCTTGTTGGCGATGAGGTACTCGATGCCGGGTCCAAGGCGCGCGGTGATGCGCGTCTTCAACTTGGCGTCGAAGTTCTCGTCGATGGTGACCTCTTTGTGCCCCGTGAAATTCACCGCCGTGTCGAAGTTGATCGACAGCGACGGCAGCGGCGTCACCGCGAGGCCAATGCCGAGGGTGGTCGGCGTCTCTGGGCTCTTGTGATCCCAGAGGTTCTGCGCGATGAGCGCGATGTTGAACTTCTCGGCGAAGCGCGCCGTGAGGCCGATGTCGAAGGTCACGCCGTTGACCGAGTCCTGGGTCAGCTTCGACGGGACGGTGCCCTTGGGCAGCGGCGAGGTGGTCTTGAAGTTCATGTACTTCGTCGTCAAGCCGATCATGAACTTGCCGCCAAAACCCATCGACAGCGCCAGGCCGGTGACGTGCCCCTGCCGCTTCCAGCGCACCGACTCGACGAGGCCGCCGGCCCACTGAAAGCCGAGCTGCGGGCTGGTGTTGATGTACGCGTAGTAGAGGCCCGCCGCGACTCGCGCGGTCACCGAATCGGTGATCGCCACCATCAGGTTGTGGCCGCGATCTTCGACGCGAAAGCCATAGTGCGCGTCGATGATGTACTGGCGGTTGAGCGACATCGCAGACGGGTTGTAGAGCAAGGCCGCCGAGCCGGAGGCGGTCGCCCGCACCGCCTCGCCCATGGCTGCGGGACGAGGACCGACGAGATCGGCCTGCGCACGCACCTCCGCCGTCACTGCCAAGACACCGACGACGAGTAGTGCGCGCCACAATCTCATTACTGCTCCTTTGGAGGCATCCTATCCGACGGCGATCGACTCTCCAAAATTTCGTCGTCGTCGGAGATCGAGCCCGCTTCGCGGAAGCTGAACCAGCCGGCTCGCGCGACGATCAGGTGATCGAGGAGCTGCACACCGACGATCTGCCCGGCCGCAGCGAGCTGCGCGGTGAGCAGCCGATCCGCATCACTTGGCTCGGGCGGCCCATGCGGGTGGTTGTGCACGACGATCGCGCAGGGCGCTGCGTCGCGGACCAGGTTCCGAAACACGTCCCGCGGGCTGACCGCGACCCCTTCGAGGGAGCCGCGCGCGACGACCCGGTGCGACAGCAGCTGACGCCCGTGCGTGAGCCCAAGCACATGGAGCTCCTCCTGCTCGAGCCCGACGAGCTGCGGCCGCAGGTGCGCGTCGACCTCCGCCGCCGTGAGCAGCGCCGTACCGATGCGCAGCGCCTGTGCGCTGATCCGCCGCCCGAGCTCGGCCGCCAGCTTGAGCCGACGCGCGCGGGATCGATCGATCGCCGGGCAGCGCTCGAGCTCGCGCAGATGCGCGGCCCGCACCTCGCCGAGGCCTCCGACGGAGACGAGCAACTCCCCCGCCTCCTTGTCCGAGACGCCCAGCAGCTCCCCGACCAGCTCCCCGTCCGTCCACAGTTGAAAGGGTCCCATGGCCGCGACGAGTAGCAGAAGCCAGGCCAGCGCTCTCGGAGCGCGCGTTCAAGGGGTTAGCTGCGCATCGGAGCAGCGGGTGTCCGGCGCGCCGGACGAAATGTCCGGATCGGCCGGACGCCCCGGACATTCCGTCAATTTTGCTGCATTGCAATAAAACGATCCGAGGCGACGGCCCCGAGCCGACGAAGCCCTCAGCCGGGCCACTCCCACACCCGCTGTGAGAGCAGGCCGAGCCCGTACGAGACGCTATTGGCCAGGAGCGAGACGAAGAACGCGCGCCGCAGCCGCAGCCCCTCGGTGAGCCCAAAGTAGATCGCCGTCTCCGAGAGCACTGCCCAGCACTCGGCGACGACGATCATCTTCCAGTACGACATCCCGAGCGCCGGGAAGATGAACCACACCGCCGGGTGGCTCGCGACCTGCGCCGTCAGCGCCATCGCGAAGCGACGCGCGAGCGGCTTTCCCGTCTGACGCAGCAGCGCGACGACGATCGGGATCTCCAGCGTCGCGGTGAAGAGGAAGGCGGAGAGCCACCGCAGCACGTACTGCCGCTCGTCCATCAGTCGCGCCGCACGAGGAGGAAGCCGAGCATCGCGATCTCGAGGTACGCGTGGAAGCCCGCGAGGAACAGGTAGACGTCGCGCGTCCGGTGCAGCGAGAAGGTCGCCAGCACGACCAGCGTCACGACGCCGCTGGCGACGAACCAGAAGCCGGCCGGCCCGAAGTCGCCGAGCAACGAGCGGAGGGACTGGCGAAACGTCAGCGATCCCTGGCCGCGCGTCTCCTCCTGCGGGATCCAGCCGAGCCACACCGAGTAGTGGATCGACTGCCAGAAGACATAGGCGATGGTCAGGTTGACGCCGAGCACGCCAAGGCCGGGGGCGAGCCAGTCGGCGACCTCGAGCAGGTTCTGCCCCAGGAACTCGTGCCCGCCGAACGAGACGAGCGTCGAGAACGTCGCGCCGCTCAGGAGAAGGCCCGAGGCAAGCAGGAGGCAGCCGAGCGGCAGCCACAGCGCTCGACGGCTGCTCCGAAACAGCGCGATCCAGATCGCCACAGCGACGAGGTTGTGCAAGTGCGCGAGCACGAGGCGGGCCTGGTGCGGCCACGCGAGCGCCACACCGAAGCCGCCGGCCAACAGGCTCGCAGCCACGACCCCGCGTCGTCGCGCGGATTTATTTTGCAGCGCAGCAAACGCGACCAGTCCGAGCGCGCCGGTGCCCGCGATACCAAGCTCGAGCCTCGCTGGCCAGAGGTCGCCCGGCGCATACAGCTCGAGGAGCCGCACGCCGAACAGGCTCCCGCAGCCGCCGAGCACGGCGACGCTCAGCCAGCGCGGCAGCCCGCGCCGGACGACGAGGTAGCGCACGTCAGACGCGACGTGCGGCACGCCGAGCACGATCGGCCCGATCGCGTACAGCGCCGCGGGCACGACGAGCGTCAGCAGGAACGACAGCCCGATGCCGACCGCCGCGACCAGCGCGATGCGCCGGTCCCGAACGGTGAGCCAGTCGCGGAGCAGCGGCAGTCGAACCAGCGACCTCAGCAGGCTGCCGCGGAGCCAATCGAGGGGCTGCAGCGCCCGCTCGGCGATGGTCAACATGCTTGACTACCGACGCACGGACCGGCGAAGACCGGCCGCCCCGAAGGCCGCCAGCACCAGGGCCAGCGCATCCGCCCCGCCACCGACGGCGCTGCAGCTCGAGTCGCCCTTGGTGGACGCGCCAGCCATGTCGGCGGTCAGGCAGCGGTTGCAGTCGTACTCCATCGGCCCGCTCGGCGTCGCGCGCTGACACTTGGTCGCCGAGCAGAGGCCCGCGCCGTTGGCGCTCGCGCCCGCGTTGGAGCAGGCGGCTCCCACCGAGGAGCAGCTATCGGGCGGAGCCACATCCGCGCGGCTCCGACCGAGCAACGGCCCGCCCAGCACGAGGAGCAGCGCCGCCGAGAACGCAGAGACCCGGATCATCGAATCCTCCCGCCGCTAGCGTACTACAGGCGCGTCTCGACCCCGGCGCGGAAATGTTCGGGGCGCAGCGCCATCGGTGCCTTGGCCATGGCCCGCAGCGCCGCGCCAGTGTGCGAGGTCGGATGGCGCTGCACCTCGTCGACGGTCCCGGCGACGACGAGCGCGCCGCCGCCCGCCCCCGCCTCGGGGCCGAGCTCGATGACGTGATCCGCGCGCTGCAGGAAGTCCAAGTTGTGCTCGATGGTCACGATGGTGTGGCCGCGCCGCAACAAGCGACCGAGCGCGGCGAGCAGCACGTCGACATCGCGCCCATGCAGCCCCGAGGTCGGCTCGTCGAGCAGGAAGAGCAGCGGGCGCGTCACCTTGGTCAACTTGCTTGACGACCTCTTCGTCCCCTTGGCGGCCGCGCCGCGCCGCCGCTTCGCGGTCGTCCCCTCCTCCTCGTCGTCGTCTGCGACGGGCGGCGCATCCGCGAGATGGGCGGCGAGCTTGAGGCGCTGCAGCTCGCCACCCGACAGCGTCGAGGTCGGCTGCCCGAGCGTCAGGTAGCCGAGCCCGACGTCGACGAACGGCTGCAACCGCGCCTGCAAGCGCGCGTCGTTCGCGAAGCGACGCAGGGCTTCGTCGACGGTCAGATCGAGGCACTCACGGATCGTCAGGCCGGCGTACCGAACCCCGAGGACGCGCTCGCCGAAGCGTCGCCCGTCACACTTGTCACAGACGACGGTGATGTCGGCGAGAAAGTGCATGTCGAGCACCAGCGTGCCCTGGCCCTGACAGGCCTCGCAGCGTCCGCCGCCGTTCTCGCGCGCGACGTTGAAGGAGAAGGCGCCGGCGCCGAGCCCGAGGCGCTGCGCATCGTCGGTGGCGGCGAAGCGCTGGCGTAGCTCGTCCATCGCGCGGAGATACGTCGCGGGGTTGGAGCGCGACGAGCGCTGGAGCGGCGACTGATCGACGAGCAGGACATCCTCGAACTGATCGAGGCCAACGATCCGCCGACACGCGCCGATGCTGTCGACCGGCCGGCCGAGCTCGCGCATCGCGTTGGCGTAGAGCACGTCGACCAGCAGCGACGACTTGCCCGAGCCGCTGACCCCCGCCAGGCAGGTGAGGCGTCCGAGCGGGATCTCGACATCGACGCCCCGCAGGTTGTTGGCCGCCGCGCCCTCGATGCGCAGCACGCCTGGGGAGGCGGGACATCCCTGGCCCAGCGGAGCGCGCCCTTCCCGTCGCTGTCGAAGGTGTGCACCAGTGATCGAGTGGCGATCGACGAGCAGCTTGTCGTAGGTGCCCGCGAACACCAGCGCGCCGCCGTGCGCGCCGGCGCGCGGCCCCAGATCGAGGATGTGATCGGCGGCCGCCATCACCTCGGGATCGTGCTCGACGACGATCACCGTGTTGCCGCGCGCGACGAGGTGACCGAGCACGCCGAGCAAGCGCTGGGTGTCGCGCGGGTGCAGGCCCACCGACGGCTCGTCGAGGACATAGAGCGTCCCGGTCAGGCGCGAGCCGAGCGCCGCACCGAGCGCGATGCGCTGCGCCTCACCGCCGGACAGCGTCCGCGCCTGGCGCTGGAGCTGCA
>CAZPEY010000382.1:0-5008 GCA_964585665.1 uncultured Polyangiaceae bacterium
GCCCGACGTTGACCAGGAAGCCGACGCGATCCGTGATCTCGCGCAGCACCCGCTCGGCGACCTCCCGGTCGCGCTTGCCGAGCTGCAGCTCCTGCAGGAACTTGTGCGTCCCGCGCAGCGGCATGTTGGTCAGCTCGTGGATCGCCTTGTCGCCGACCTTGACGAAGCGCGCCTCCTTGCGCAGGCGCGTGCCCTTGCACTCGCCGCAAGGCGATCGGTTCATGTAGCGGTGGAACTCTTCGTACGCCGCCTCGAAGCCGTCCTCGCCAGGAGAGCCGCCCTCTTCCCGGCGACGGCGCTCGTACTCGAGCAGGCGCCGCTCGAGGTTGGCGAGCACGCCCTCGAACTCCTTCTTGAACTTGTGCTGCTGTCCGCCCTTCTCGAAGGAGAAGGTCACCTCCTCCTCGCCCGAGCCGTCGAAGATGATCTTCTTGTGCGCCTCGGGCAGCTTGTACCAAGGCAGGTTCATGTCGATCTTGTAGTGCGCCGACACGGCCTCGAGGATCTGCTGGAAGAAGGGCGCGTTGCGCTTCTCCCACGGATCGATCGCGCCCTCGCGCAGCGACAGCTCCGCGTTGGGCACGATCAGATCGGGATCGAAGAACATCTTGGCGCCAATGCCATCGCACTCGGGGCAGGCGCCCTGCGGGTTGTTGAACGAGAACATGCGCGGCTGCAGCTCGGGGTACGAGATGCCGCAGGTGATGCAGGCGAACTTCTCCGAGAACAGGATGTCCTCGCTGTCGTCGTCGAGCACCGGTGAGACCTTGGCGATGCCCTCACCGAGCTTGCACGCCAGCTCGAGCGACTCGGTGAGGCGCTGCCGCACGTCGGGCTTGACCGCCAGGCGATCGATGTAGACGTCGATCGAGTGCTTCTTGTTCTTGTCGAGCTTGATCGTCTCGGACAGATCGTGGAGCTCGCCGTCGATATTGACGCGCTGGAAGCCCTGCTTCTTGAGGCCCTCGAGCTCCTTCTTGTACTCGCCCTTGCGGTCGCGAACGATCGGCGCCAGCACGGAGAAGCGCGTCCCCGGCGGCAGGTCCATCACCCGATCGACCATTTGCTGCACGGTCTGCGAGGAGATCCGGCTGCCGCACTGGTAGCAGTGGACGATGCCGATGCGCGCGTACATGAGCCGCAGGTAGTCGTAGACCTCGGTGACCGTCCCGACCGTCGAGCGCGGGTTCTTCGACGTCGTCTTCTGTTCGATCGAGATCGCCGGCGACAGCCCCTCGATCGAGTCGATGTCGGGCTTGCCCATCTGCTCGAGGAACTGGCGCGCATAGGCCGACAACGACTCGACGTAGCGGCGCTGCCCCTCTGCATAGATCGTGTCGAACGCCAGCGACGACTTGCCAGACCCCGACAGCCCCGTGATCACCACCAATCGGTCGCGCGGAAGCTCGACGTCGATGTTCTTGAGGTTATGCTCCCGGGCGCCTTTGACGATGATCTTGTCCATGGGTGCGACCCACACACGGGTGACGCGTGACGTGGGTGGAGCATTTTAACACAGCTCACCTTTCTGTTTGGAGAACGAATTTGCAGCCTGGGCAACCGCAGCGCGTCCCGGTGACGTTCCGGAGCGGGTTCTTCGCCGGCCTCGTCGGCTTCTTCCTCGAGCGCAGCCGCCACCGCATGCGCTGGATCCTCTGGGTCGCGGCGACGGCCTGCTTGCTCGGCGGCCTGCAGGCCCCCGCTGGCACGGCTTTCGTCCTCACGGTCGGCGCGGCGCTGTTCGCCAGCGCCGGCTTCGTCGCGCTGTACTTCGAGCGGCGCGCCTCCCAGCTGCTCGTCGACGAGGCCGCTCGGCTGGAGGCGGCGTGGCAGGAGCACGCCGCGGTCGGCGTCGCGCCGAGCTACGTCAGCCGCGAGGTCTACTTCGAGCTCGTCGCGCCGGACTTTCGTCTCGTCGCCGAGCGCCAGCTCCTGGTCGGGGACTGGACGATCGACAAGTATCTTGACCAAGAGTGGGCACCCAGCAGCCTGCCGCTCGTCGAGGAGTTCTTCGACGTCGACGAGCCGACCCGCCTGGAGGCGCCGCGCCGGTCGACGTTTCAGCCCGCCGGCGCCGCCGACGCGGTGGTCAAGGAGCCCCACGCGCTCGAGCCGCTCGACGGCGCGGCCTGGCCGCGCTGCTGCGGGCAGCCGACGCGCGTCATCGCGCTCGTCGACGCGAACCACCGCGCGATCGGCGCGACCGAGCAGCCGCTGCTGCGCGTCCCGCCGCGCGGCGCACCGACGATCCTGTCGCTCGCCGGGCTGGCCGACTACCCCGAGCAGTGGCCGATCTGGCCGGCGATGGGCACCGAGTGCGTGCGCTGCGGCGCCTGCTACGCGCCCAGCAACCCGGACTTCGACGCCGCGCCCGCGACGAGCTGAACGCACAGCGCGAACGCGGCGCGCAGCGAGTCGGCGCGCGCCAAGCCTCGCCCGGCGATGTCGTACGCGGTGCCGTGATCGGGGGAGGTGCGCACGAACGGCAGGCCGAGCGTCACGTTCACCGTCGCGTCGAAGTCGAGCAGCTTGGCCGGGATCAGCCCTTGATCGTGGTAGAGGGCCACGACCGCGTCCCAGCGCTGATCCGGCGCACCGACGAGCGCCTGGCGAAACACCACGTCGGGCACGCATGGCCCGCCCAGCTCCGCCCAAGGACACCGTCGCTGCGCCTCGGCGATCGCTCCTCGCAGACCCGCCTCCTCGTCGCCAAACTGGCCCGACTCCCCGGCGTGCGGGTTGAGGGCGGCCACCGCGATGCGCGGCCTGTCGATCCGCAGACCATCCCGCAGCAGCTCGGCGAGGTGGACCGCAGCGCGCGTCACCCGCGACGGATCGTCGACGATCCGCGCGATCGCCTCACGCAGCGAGCAGTGCGCCGTCGCGAGCGCCAGCCGCAGGCGCGGACCGACGAAGCTCATCGTCACCGGCCGCTCTGCGACCCGCCCGCCGAGGCTGGCGAAGAACTCCGTGTGGCCGGGGAAGCGAAAGCCACCGCGCTGCGCCTCGTGCTTGTGGATCGGCGCGGTCACGACCCCCGCGAGCCGGCCGCTCGCGAGCGCGTCCGCCGCAGCCTCGAGGTACGCGACCTGGGCCTGCGCCGAGCTGAGGTTCGGCTGGCCAGGTGCGACGACGAGCGGCGAAGGCGGCTCGACGAGCGCCACCCGCTCGTCGAACTGCACCGACGGCAAGGCCGCGCGGTGGCCGAAGACGGTGACCCGCACCGAGGGTGGCAGCGGATCCGCCAGGAGCGCGCGGACGATCTCCGGGCCGATGCCGGCGGGATCTCCGAGGGTGATGCCGATCTGCATGGCGCAAAAGGCATGCTACACTGAATTCCACGCGCCCGAGCGCGTTCCATGATCATGCGTATTCGCGTCGCAACCCTCTCCGCTCTGGCGCTGCTCGCCGCGCCGACCGGCCCGTTCGCCCCGTCGCTGCACGCCGCTGAGCCGCAGCCGGCCGAGGCGTTCACGTATCACTTCTCCGTCGGTCCCATCGACGGCGGACGCGCCCGGCTGGCGATCGGCCAGCCCTTCGATCGCGATCAGCGCTCGTTCGTCGCGGTGCGCGGCGAAGCAGAGACGGCGCCGTGGCTCAAGGCGATCGCGCCGCTGCGCGACGAGTACCAGGTGCTCCTGTCGATGCGCAACCAGATGCCGGTCGAGGTCGCGACCATCGAGACCGGGCTCCGCAACCGGAAGACCAAGACGGTCTTCGACGAGAGCGGCCAGAAAGCCGACGTCACCGTCGAGGGTGGCCGCCACTCGCTGATCGGCAAGCGCACCCTGCCGGCCGCGGGGCGCGACCCGGTCAGCCTCTACCTCCACCTGCGCCGTCAGCCGCTCAAGACCAACGACGAGCTCACCGAGTACCTCCTCGATCGTTCCTACTTGTCGCGCATCAACCTCAAGGTGCTCGGCCGCGAGACCATCTTCCTCGATCAGGCGCATATGAAGGCGCGCGCCATCAAGGTCTCGGCGGTGTCGCAGCGGGTCGATGACGCGGGCAACCCGCTGCCGCTGCCCGCCCGCCCCTTTCTCGTGTGGTTGACGGACGATCGCGATCGCGTGCTGCTGCGCATGGAGGTGGACGCCGAAATGGGCAAGGCCACCATCGAGCTGACCAGCTACACGAAGGGTGCTCTGGCGCAGCGCAATTGACCTTGGCAGCCCGCTGGCCTCGTGTAAGACTCTAGAAATTCCATGGATGATTTTCACTGCTCGTTTTGCGGAAAGCGGCGACGGGAAGTCCGAAAGCTGATCTCTGGGCCGCGCGTCTTCATCTGCGATGAGTGCGTCGCGCTCTGCAACGACATCATTGCCAAGGAAGAGGCGCAGGAGCGCCCGCAGTATCCGCGCCCCAAGGAGATCGCCGACGAGCTCGACAAGTACGCGATCGGGCAGCACCGCGCCAAGAAGGCGCTCTCCGTCGCCGTCTACAATCACTACAAGCGCGTCAACAGCCGCGCCACGCAGAAGGCCGGCGAGCCGGAGATCCAGAAGGGCAACATCCTGCTCATCGGACCGACGGGCTCGGGCAAGACGCTGCTCGCGCAGACGCTGGCCAAGAAGCTCGACGTGCCGTTCGCGATCGCAGACGCGACTACGCTCACCGAAGCGGGCTACGTCGGCGAGGACGTCGAGAGCGTCATCAAGGCGCTGTTCCGCAACGCCGGCGGCGACATCGAGAAGGCGGCGCGCGGCATCGTCTGCATCGACGAGATCGACAAGATCGCCCGCAAGGGCGGCGGTCCCTCGGTGACCCGCGACGTGTCGGGCGAGGGCGTGCAGCAGGCGCTGCTCAAGATCCTCGAGGGCAAGCAAGCCTCGATCACTCCCGACGGGGCGCGCAACCGCCCGCAGCAGGAGCTGATCCAGATCGACACGACGAACATCCTGTTCATCTGCGGCGGCGCCTTCACCGGCCTCGAGGACGTCGTCCGGCGCCGCGGCGGTCAGCAGGGGCTCGGCTTCGGTGCCAAGCTCGGCTCGAAGAACGATGACGA
>CAZPEY010000383.1:0-5000 GCA_964585665.1 uncultured Polyangiaceae bacterium
TTCCTCGCCTACGACAAGCAGACCGGCAAGCTCGTCGAGGTCTACGACTTCAACTAACGAGCGCGCGCCGCCGGGACGTCGACGCTACACCGTCGGATAGCGGGCGACGAGCTCCGTGCGATGGGCTGCTAGCCACTCCGGCGCGACCTCTTCTAGCGCGCCGAGCAAGGTCAGCGGCACCAGATCGCTCGACAGAACCTCGCGCTGCGCCAGATCGAGTAGCGGCGCCTCGACACCTTGCCGCAGTCGACTCGCGAGCGCCTGCAGCACCCAGAAACGGAGCGGCTCCGACGGCGTGCGCGGGTTGTGTACGCGCATCAGCGCGTCTCGACGCGTGGCGAACAGCGTCAGCATCGCCTGCGGGTCGAGGGTCTCCGGGTTCATCGCGAAGAAGGTGGCCGCATCGACGGCTACCGTCGCGTCGTCCGACTCGATGAGCTGCCACGCCGCAGCGGAAAGGGCGCTGCTCGCGGTCGCCGGCAGGACGCGATAGAGGCGATTGGCGTAGTCCGTCTTCCAGAGCGCAATCTTCGGGATGCCCGAGTAGCGCCCCTGCCAGTAGTCGGTGAGGAGCTTCTTCCAGTCGCTGCGCTCCATGACGAAGACGCCGCCTCCTTCGTCGAGAGGAAGCTTCGCCGACGGGTGACCCGCGCAGTGCCAGACCGACGGATCGACGTTCATCTCCGGATCGCCCGCGAGATCCGTCTCTTTGAAGACGACCTGAAAGCCGCAGGTGCAGTAGTACAAGCGCGCGAACCGATTCTTCTCGAGGGTGCCGTCGTCGAGCCAGGCCTGCCAGTCGTCGCTCGCGTAGAGGGTCTTGACCACGCGACGCGCCTTGCGGCGCGCGTCGAAACCGACGCGCTGCTTGACCGCGATCGCACAGGCGTCGCACCAGAGGCGGTTGCACCCGACGCTGACTTCGAGCGATCGAAACTGATGGTCGAAGCTCTCCGACGGTAGGAACCCCTCAGCGTTGACCAAAACTCCTCGGCGGAGACAGAGCGTCGGCATCTTACTTCTTGTCGCCTGGATCGTCCGGCGTGCCGGGGGCAGGCGCCATGGTGTTCGGATCCGGCCCCGGCTTCTTGCCCGCCTTCGGGATCTTGAGCTCGTCCTTGATCACCTCGACAGCGCTCTCGAGGCCCTCGATGTGGTCGTACGCGTCGATGCCGAGCTCCGTGAAGGACGGCTCCGCGGCGCCGATGCCCTTGGTCTTGGCGCCCTCGACAATCTCCCATAGCGAGTGCGCCTGAATCGGCAGCAAGTAGCCGATGCACCCGAGTCGAAGGTTCGCGTCGACAGGCTCGCCGAGCAGTCCAGCGGTGTCGCACAAGCGCGCAGTCGTGCCCGACGGCCCCGCAGCAAACGGCATCTTGAGTGCCTGCATCTTCTCGTGGAACTCGGAGTTGGCCTTGGCCTGCCACTTGTTGACGCCCATCTCCCAGTTGACGCCCTCCTCTTGGACCTTCTGCTCCTCGGGCGACAGGCCCATGCCTTTGTCCTCGAGCGAGTCGGGCGTCGGGTTGTCGACCTCGTCGCGCGTCGCGTCCCCCTTGGGCGCTGGCTGGTTGCTTGGGAGCTGCTTGCCGTCTTTGTCGCGCGGCGTCTCCTCGCGCGCCGCGTCCTGCAAGCCGGTCGCCTTGTTGGCCTCGGGAAGACGAGGAAAGCGCGCCTTGTCGCCTTCGCCCTCTTTGGCGACGCCGCCCCCATCGGGAACCGTGACGCCCTTCTTCTGCTGCTGCGCGCGAATCTCGTTGAGGCGCCCCTCGAGGACGAAGCCCTTGTCGGCGAGCTCGTCCTTCATCGAGTCTTTGAGAACGCCCTTGTCATCAAGGACCAGGTTCTGGAAGTTGCCCGAGAAGTTGAAGACGATCGTCATCTGCTCGCGCAGGTTGCCGGTCGCGAAGACGGTGTTGAGCGCTTCCATCGTGTTCTCGACGGAACCGGCGACCTTTTCGGGCTCCTTGACGTTGGTCCCGACGATGCCCGTCATGAGCTGCTTCTGCTTCTCCTTCTGCGCGTCCAGGTCCGTGACGGTGTTCTTGATGTTGTTGAGCTCGACGTCAAGCAGGCGCTTGATCGCCCGCGTCAGCGATTGCCCGACGCTCCCACCCGCTGCAAAGGCGAAGGTCCCCAGGCGCTCCTCGAGCTGCTGGATCTGCTGCGGCGTCACCGCGTCAGACTTGGCCTTCGTCTCGTCGGAGATCCCGCCGAACTGCCCCTTGTCGGCGATCGTGTGGGCAGCGCCCGTGTTCTCCTTGGTCGCGCGATCGTACTCTTGCCAGCGATAGACCTTGCGGGCGGCGCCGTCGAGCTTGGCCGAGATCTTCGGCGTCTCTTCGGTCTTTTCCGCCGCGCCCATGTCCTCGCCTTCGGACTCCCTGGCCTCAGCCTCGCCGCCCTCGGCGCCCTTTTCGCCGTCGCCGTGCATCTTCTCGGTCGCTTGATCGGCGACGCTGTCGGCCTCGGTCTCGGCGGACTCGGCCGGATCGGAGACCTCGACACCAGCCTCACCGCCCTCGGCCTCCTTGCCTTCGCTCTCGCCGCCCTCGGCAGCGGGCGCCTCGGCTCCCTCGGCCTCCGCGCCTTCGGCTTCCGGTTCGGCCTTGCGGTGCGCGGCTGCGCCGCTGCCCCCGCCGCCGGCGCTCTTGGCCGACGCCGCCGCACCGCCGCCCTTGTTGGCGCCGCCCTGGATGACGTGGGTCAGCTCGTGCGCGATCAGACGATCGCCCTCCTTCGTGCCGGGCTGGAACTGCCCCGCCGCGAAGTGAACGTCCGCACCCTCGGTGTAGGCTCGCGCCCCGAGCTGTTCGGATCGTTGCGCCGCGTCTCCGTCGGTGTGCACGCGCACGCCGGACAGCTCGGCGCCAAGCGCTTTCTCCATCTTGCCGCGCGTCGCGCCGTCGAGCTCGCTGCCGCCGTTGGTCGGCTGCACGGCCTTGCGCCGCACCATCGCCGCCATGCGCAGGCGGTCCTGACCCTGGTCCTCGAACTGTGGGTCGTCCTGCTGTGCGGCGCGCGCTACCTCGGTCCTTCGCTCCCGATCCGACATGGTTCCCCCGTCTGCCCTAGGTTATCGCACCAACCGCCGCAAAAGTTGCGCTTTCCGTCGAGCACTCAGTGGACAGCGAGTCGGTCCAAGACCGAATAAGGCGGAATAAGACGGTCGGCCGGCAGCGGGGCACTACCGTTCGGGAATGACCTCTGGATTCCTCGTCGATCGCTGGTTCGACGGCGAGCGCCTTCGCCACGAGCCGATCACCCTGCGTGTCGCCTCCGGCCTCATCACCGCGCTCGAGCCGCGCCGCCCCGACCGCCCTGACCAACCCGGCGATCCCGATCTGGTCGACGCGCGCGCCCACCTCGTCCTGCCGGGCCTCGTCAACACCCACGCCCACGTCGCGCGCGCCGGCTTCTTCGAGGCCGAGGAGCCGCCGCTGCAGCTCCAACAGATCGTCGGCAACTTCCTCGGCGCCCTGCGTGCCGGCGTCACCACCGTCGCCGACATGGGCTGCACGATGCCGATGCTGCGGGCGCTCCGCGCGCTGACCGACGCCAACCCGCTGGCGGGTCCGCGCTTCGTCGGAGCAGGCCCGATGCTGACCGCGCCCGAGGGCTATCCGTTCAACTGGGTCTCGCCGCTGTGGCGCCACTCCGAGGCCGTCTTCGCGGTCGACAGCGAGCGCGACGCGGCGCGCGCCGTCGGGCGTACGATCGACGGCGGCATGGACCACCTCAAGGTCGCGATCATGCACGAGAGCTTCGCGCGGCAGCCGCTGCCGGCGCTGCGTCTGCCTGCCGCCCGCGCCATCGTCGCCGAGGCGCACCGCCTCGGACGCCGCGTCTACGCGCACGCCCACTCGCTCGAGGACTACCGCGTCGCGCTCGACGCGGGCGTCGACGCGCTCATGCACTCGTGCTTCGAGCCGCTCAGCGCCGACGACGTCCAGCGCATCGTCGACGCGGGCGTCGCGGTGTGCCCGACGCTGTGGGCCTACGACTCGACCTGCCTCGTCGGCGACTGCGGCGTCCACCTGCGCGCCGACCTGCAGCGCCACGCCAGCCGCCCGCTGCGCCGCTCGTGGCAGCGCTTCGCCGACGCCTACGCCGCCTCGGGCGAGGTGTTTCCCGAGGACAGCACCATCCCGGGCGTCGGCAAGGAGGCGGCGCGCCAGGCGATGCGCATCGGCGCCGCCAACCTGCGGCTGCTGGCCGACGCGGGCGTGCCAGTCGCCTTCGGCAACGACGCCTCCTTCGGGGTCTCGCTGCTGGCTCGCCCGTACGACGAGCTCGCGGCGATGCACGCCGCCGGCCTCGACGTGATCGACTGCCTGCGCGCGGCGACGGGCAACGCCGGTGGCCTCCTCGGCCGCCCCGACCTTGGCCGCATCGCCGTCGGTGCGTCGGCAGATCTGCTGCTCGCCTCGCCGCAGCTCGCGCACGATCTGACCCGGCTCGATGTCGATCGCGGCGATGTCGAGCTGCGCGTCTACGCCCGCGGCCTCGCCGTGCCAGCGACGAGTCGGACCAGCGACGCGCTCGCCATCGCCCGCGCCTACACCGTCGGTACCGGCCGCACGCTCGGGCGCACGCTCGTCAACTGGGGTCGGGCGCGCCTGGCTCGGTCGACGGCGCGATGACCAGTCGCACCGTCGGAGCGAGCCGGTAGCCGGCCTCGTCGCGCTCGATCAGATCGCGCAGGCCGAGGCTGCGCAGCGTCGACAACGCCACGTAGACGCGGTTGCGCCCCGCCTCGAAGAGCGGGCGCTCACCGGGCCACCCGGCAGTGAGCAGCGCCTCGACGTCGAGCCGCGCGCCCGGCTGTCGATCGCGCTGCGCGACGAGCGCCGCGAGCAGCTGGCGCGCCGGCCGGCGGTTGATCGCGTAGGTCTCGCCGCTCGGCAGTCGATACCAGGCGCCGTCGACGGCGAAGGTCCACTCGTCCGATTCGATGCCCGTCGCGGCGGCGGCGACCGTCGTCGCGTCGGGCGACTGCA
>CAZPEY010000384.1:0-4978 GCA_964585665.1 uncultured Polyangiaceae bacterium
ACGCTCGAGCGCGTCGAGATCCTGCGCGATCTGCGGCGCGGCGAGTTCGACGTGCTCGTCGGGATCAACCTGCTCCGCGAGGGCCTCGACCTTCCCGAGGTGTCGCTGGTCGCGGTCCTCGACGCCGACAAGGAGGGCTTCCTGCGCAGCGACCGATCGCTCATCCAGATCTGCGGGCGCGCCGCCCGAAACGTGCATGGCAAGGTGATAATGTACGGCGACTCGATCAAGCAGTCGATGAAGCGCGCCATCGACGAGACCGAGCGCCGGCGCGCCATCCAGGCGGCGTACAACAAGGAGCACGGCATCACGCCCAAGAGCACGATCCGCGCGATCCAGGACATGAGCGGCGAGGTCGCCAACGCCGACTACGTCGATCTGACCGCGACGCCCAAGATGGCCGGCGGCGTCGGCCTCGGCGGCAAGGGCGGCAAGGGCAAGGGCAAGAAGAAGTCCGAGATCGCGATCGACGATCTACCGCGCGCGATCGCCGAGACGCGCCGCGACATGCACGCCGCCGCAGAAGAGATGGACTTCGAGCAGGCGGCCGTCCTGCGCGATCGATTGAAGGGGCTCGAGGCGATGCAGCTCGCGCTCGGGGGAGGATAGGACCTGATGGGCTACATTCACGGCTTCTCCGACGGGGAGACCGAGCGGTTGATCCGGCAGGCGGAGTTCCTCGGGCGCTGGGTCTACCGGTCGCTCGACCTGCACTCGACCAAGCGGCTGCTCGAGGTCGGCTGCGGCGTCGGCGCGCAGACGCTGCAGCTGCGCAAGCGCTGGCCGGCGCTGCGCGTCGTCGCGATCGATCAGAGCGAGGCGCAGCTCACCAAGGCGCGCACCAACCTGAAGAAGGAGATCGGCTGGGGCATGGTCGAGCTGCGCCAGGCCGCCGCCGAGAAGAACGGCCTCGCCAAGGAGTCGTTCGACGCCGCGATGTTCTGCTGGGTGCTCGAGCACCTGCGCGAGCCCGAGGCGGCGCTGCGCGAGACGATGCGCGTGCTCAAGCCGGGCGGCCAGATCATCCTCACCGAGGTGTTCAACCGCACGCTGCACACCGAGCCGCGCTGCCCGACCGTCGAGCAGCTCTGGGCAGCGGGGAGCGAGCTGCAGAAGGAGCTCGGCGGCCACCCGTACCTAGGCCCGCGGCTGCCCGAGCTCGCGCACGCGGTCGGCGTCGAGATCCGCTCGTTCCGCTTCATCCCGATGCTCGGCGACGAGCGGGACCCGTCGCTGCGCCGCGAGCTCTTCGCGTACTTCAAGGAGCTGCTCTCGTCGTTCATCCCGCAGCTCAAGCAACATGGCCGCGCCACCGACGCCGACTGGCTAGCGGCGCAGGCCGAGCTCGATCAGGCCGCCGATACGCCGCGCTCGCTGTTCAGCCTGACGTTCGCGCAGCTCGTCGGCACGACCGGCTCGTCTTCGATCGGCTGACGAGCGAAGCTCAGTTCTTGGGCTTGTTCGGATCGGTCTGCGCGGGGCGTCGACCACGGTACACGTAGTGGAACTCCATCGCCTCGCCGATCTCGACGGGGACGCACACCTCGGCGACGTTCTGGTACAGGCCCATCAGCCGCTTCTGCAGCTCGAGGTCACGGCCGTTGACCTTGCACGACAGCACGCCGCCGGCGCGCAGCCCGCGCTCGAGGCGCAGCAGCCCGTCTTCGGTGTACAGGCCGGCGTTGTCCTCGTACCAGAGGTCGGTCGCCGACGCGTCGGTGTCGACGACGATCGCCATCCACCCCTCGGCCGGCATGTCGGCGTGCTTGGGGCGCTCGAGGAACTCGAGGAGCTGCCCTTCGTGGAGGTGGACCCGCGGATCGACGACTGCGTCGCCATTGAGGCCGCCGAAGTATTGCTTGGCCCAGGCGAGCACGCTGGGCGAGCGCTCGACGACGTCGACGCGCTTGACGCCCGGGTGCTTCAAGATCTGCTGCAGCGTGTAGCCGAGGCCGAGGCCACCGAGCACGACGGTGATGTCGTCGCGATCACGGAGCTGCGCGAGCGCCAGATCGATGAACGAGTCCTCTCCGCCGTGCCGATCGGTCGCCAGCCGACACTTGCCGTCCCACCAGATCTCGTACGCCTCGCCGCGGCGCTTGAGCTCGACGATGGTGCTGCCCTCTACCCTGTGCTCGATCGTTTCCAGCTCGGCTTCAGCCATGACAGCGCAACCTTACCCTCTCGGCGCACCGAGGTTGAGAGAATTTGCGGCCTGCGCGACCGCCGCCACCAGCGGCGTGTGGATGAGGCCGTTGCTGGCGACCACCTTGCCAGCGATGAGCGAGACCGGCTCGCCTTGATAGCCCGTGACCTTGCCGCCGGCCTCCTCGACGAGCAGCACGCCGGCGGCGAGATCCCACGGCTTGAGCTTCATCTCCCAGTAGCCGTCGAACTGCCCGCTCGCGACGAGCGCCAGATCGAGCGCCGCCGCGCCGATGCGTCGCACCGCCTGCGATTGCTTTTGCAGCGCGATGAACTCGTCGAAGTTGTTCTGCGGCGAGGTGGCGCGATCGTACGGGAAGCCAGTGGCGAGCAGCGAGCGCGCGAGCGTCTCGGTGCGGCTCACCGCGAGGCGCAGGGGCGTGCCGGTGGTCCGCCACAGCCAGGCGCCCTTGTCTCGCTCGGCGACGAAGCGCCAGCCGAGCGCCGGCGCGTCGACGGCGCCGGCCAGGACCACGCCCCCCTCTTCGACGGCGATGGACACGCAGAAGAACGGCAGTCCGTGCGAGAAGTTGGTCGTCCCGTCGAGCGGATCGATGAGCCACCGCCGCTGACCCGGTCGCGCTTCCGGGATCCGCCCCTCCGAGGACTCCTCGGCGACGAGCAGATCGTCGGGGAAGCGGCTGGCCAGGCGCGCCAGCAGGTACGCCTCGGAGCGGCGATCGTACTCGGTGACCAGATCGTTGGCGCTGCTCTTGGACAGGGACGCGTGGGAACGAAACGCCCCGGCCGCGACGAGCTGCCCCGCCTCCTCGGCCAGATCGTGGACGAAGCGAAAGAGGCTCCCCGTCTCCTGCAGCGGCGTCGACACGACGCTGCTACTCGAGCTCGAGCTGCATCGTCGTGGCGCGCGCCGACAGTTCGCGGAAGTTCGACGATGCGAGCACCGCCTCGTCGATGACCTCGCGCGACACGACCTGGAAGCCGAACTTTTCGGCGAAGAAGTCGCTGGCGCTCTCGGTGACGAGGAAGACGCGCCGCACGCCGCGCGCTCGGGCCCGCCCGAGCGCTGCGTCGGCCATCATCCAGCCGAGCCCCTCGCCGCGGCGCTCGGGCGCCGTGGACAAGGCCCGCAGCACGCCAGCGTCGCGGTAGATCTCCATCGCCACACACGCGGCGACCTTGTGCGCCGGGTCACGCACGATCAAGAGCTCGTTGACCCGCTCGTCGACGTCTGGATACGCGAGCTGCACCCGCGCGAGCAGGTCGCGAATCGCCGGCAGGTCGGAGCTGCGGGCCGGCACCACCGCGTCTCCAAGCCGACCGAGCAGCTTGTCGTAGATGCCGCCGAAGCTGCCCGACGACATGATGACGACGGTGTCGCCGGCCGCGACGTTCTCGGCGAGGTGGTCAACGATCTTGTCTACCTCGGGGAGGTAGCGCCCGGCGATCCCTTGCGCCCGCACGTCGTTGGCGAGGCGCTCCGGATCGAAGCGATCGTTTGGCGGCGCCTTCTCCGGGTGGTCGACGGCCCCGACGATGAGCTCGTCGGCCCAGGTGAACGCCTCCGCGAACTCGGTCTGAAAGCGCGCCCGTCGGCTGGTCGCCGAGCGCGGCTCGTACACCGCGATGAGGCGACCCTGGCCGTGGCGACCGCGCAGGCCGCGCAGCGTCTCGCGCACCGCCGTCGGGTGGTGCGCGAAGTCATCGATCACCGTCACGCCCTGCGCGACCCCGACGACCTCCTGTCGGCGCTTGACGCCGCCGAAGTGGCGCAGGCCCATGCTCAGCCGCTCGACGGGAACGCCGGCGTCCAGCGCCGCGATCGACACGGCGAGCGCGTTGGCGAGGTTGTACGAGCCCGGCAAGCCCAGATCGAACGGGCCGAGCTTTTCACCACGCCCGTGGATCTCGAAGAGCGTGCGACCGCCCGGCCGCGTCGCCACGATCTTGGCGACGTAGTCCGCCTCGAGGCCGGCCGACTCGACGGCGTAGGTCGCGACGCGACAGCGGGCGCGGCGCGCCACCTCGATCGCGTTGGGGGAGTCGGCGCTGACGACGAGCAGCCCGTCGGGCGGGATCAGATCGACGAAGCGCTGGAACGTCGCCTTGATCGCGTCGAGAGAGTCGAAGATGTCGATGTGATCGAGCTCGATCGAGGTGAGGATCGCGGTCTTTGGCGCGTAGTGCAGGAACTTCGATCCCTTGTCGAAGAAGGCGGTGTCGTACTCGTCCCCCTCGACGACGAAGGCGCCCGCCTTGGGCCCGTGCTCCGGCGGCACGGAGCCGGTGCGGAACGGGAACCCGAGGCGCCAGCCACGCTGATAGTCGAGCGGCACTCCGCCGACGAGAAACGACGGATCGACGCCCGCCTCGGTGAGCACGAACGACAGCAGCGACGACGTCGTCGTCTTGCCGTGCGTGCCGGCCACGACCATCGAGTGGCAGCGCGTCAGGAACTCGCTCTCGAGCAACGCCGGAAAGCTCGTCAGCGGGATCGAGCGCTCCTGCGCCGCCTTGACCTCGACGTGATCCTTGCTGCAGACGTTGCCGACCACGACTTGATCCGGCTGCCAGTCGAGGTTGGCCGCGCCGAAGCCCTCCATCACGGGGATCGCCTGCTCCTCGAGCTGGGTCGACATCGGCGGGTAGAGCGCGGTGTCCGAGCCACGGACGTCGTGTTGTGCCGCCTTGAGCAGGCCGGCCAGCGAGCCCATGCCGGTGCCGCCGATGCCAATCAGATGGATTCTCACGCGGCGGCCATCCTTCCTCAGCTCTCCGACGGTGTCAACCTTCGCAGCCGAGGGAGGCGCGC
>CAZPEY010000385.1:0-4964 GCA_964585665.1 uncultured Polyangiaceae bacterium
TCGAGGAACAGCAGCGCCTGCGGGTAGCTCTTCAGCTGCGCGTACGCCAGGCCGATGTTGCAGCCATGGATCGCGCGTGGGTACTTGGCTTCCGCCGCCTTGAAGCGCTCGATCGCCTCCATGACGCGACCCGCGTCGCCGAGCCTCTTTCCTTCGAGGACCAGGCGGTCGGCGCTCTTGCGCGCTTCTCCGTGGTCCTCGGCGCTCTTGCGCGCGTCCTCGCTCTCGTCGGCGCGGACCGTCGCTGAGCCGGCGACAATCACGAGACAGAAGGCGACGCGTGCGAGGCTCGCGAAGCGGGGATAGGCAGGGGGGCGGGGATAGGTCATCGGCGCATAAAGAGGTTCGGACGAGCCTTCAGTTTAGCATTATGCTGGGCGGCAAGGTAGCCAGTGCCCGTGCAGCTCACCACACGAACGACTTCGATCAGCATCGACCTCGATCCGCTCCGCTGCTACTTCGGCATTCACGGCCTCGGGCGGGTGCCGGACGAGCTGCAGCACGTCGTCTTCGAGCGCGCGGTGCCTCGCTTCGCGGAGATCTTCGCTCGTCGGCGCATCGCGGCCAGCTTCTTCGTCGTCGGCGCCGATCTCGCGACCGCGGACAGCGCCCGCGCCGTCGGGGAGCTGGCGCGCGCCGGCCACGAGATCGGCAACCACTCGCAGACGCACCCATACGAGCTGGCGCGGCTCTCGGAGCAGCGCATCGACGAAGAGATCGGGCGCGCCGAGCAGCTCATCCTCGACGTGACGGGGCGCCGGCCGTCGGGGTTCCGCGCGCCCGGCTACGACATGTCGGCGCGCGTGCTGCGGGTGCTCGAGCGGCGCGCCTATCGGTATGACTCGTCGGTGTTCGGCTCGTGGTCCTACTACGTCGCCAAGGCGGGGGTCATGGCGGCGCTCGGCCTCGTCGGGCGCGGCAGCCGCGCCGTGCTCATCGATCCGCGCGCGCTCCTCGCGCCGACCCGCCCCTACCGCGCATCGTCGAGTCCCTTTGCCAAAGGGCAGTCGCCCGTCGTCGAGCTGCCGATCTCCGTCTCGCCAGGGTGGCGGGTGCCGCTCATCGGCACGTCGCTGCTCGCCGCGCCCGAGGCGATGCGTCGCCGCCTGGTCAGCGCAGCCCTTGGCCAGACGTTCTTCAACTTCGAGCTGCACGGGCTCGATCTCCTCGACGCCGAGCAAGACGGTCTGCCGCGCGCGCTCGTCGATCGTCAGCCGGATCTGCGGGTGCCGCTGAGTGAAAAGCTGCGCGCCTTCGAAGGGCTGCTCGATCGCCTGGCCGACGGCGGTCGCTTCGTGACGCTCGACGAGGCGGCGATCGAGGTGCAGCGCGACGGCTTCGTCGGTGCGTAGCGTCGTCGGTGCGCCGTCGAGCCTCGCGACGCTCGCGCTCGCGCTCGCGGGCCTCGGCTGTGACGCGCCCACCCCGACGGGACGTCGCCTGACCCTCACCAGCAACGCGCTGGTCGAGCTGCGCTTCGACGGCGCGAGCGTTGTGCTCGGCGCCAACGACGATCCGCCGACGGTCTCGCGCCTCGCGGCCGCGACCTCGCCCCCGTTCGATGGCAGCGTCGGTGCGCCCCGCCTGACCGCCGAGGAGGCGCGCGCCGCCGTCGAGCGCCGGGTCGCGAGCTACCTCCTCCCTTACGCCTTCGACGCCGGCCAGGACGCTGGCAGCCTGGTCGCGCGCAACACGATCGTCGTCGGGGGCGTGCCCGCCGATCTGCAGCCGAACCCCGGAGCGCAGCTGGCTGGCATCGCGCCGCTCGACTGCGGCGATGCGGAGGCGCGCAACCTGGCGTGGGTCTTCAGCGACTCCCTGAGCCCGAGCTTCGGCGGGCTCCTCGCCGTCGCAGCGACGGCGGCGCACGAGCTCGGCCACCTGCTGGGCCTCGAGCACAGCGACGACGTCCGCGATCTGATGTACGTCGCGGCGGCGCCGCAGCAGACGCTGCCCGATCTGTTCGCGCTGCGCTTCGGCTCCGGCGCCTCGGTTGCGCCGTTCGGGGACGTCGGCTTCCGCTGCACGAGCGACGCGACCGTCGACAACCACCAGCGCCTGCTCGGTCGCCTCGGCGCCGCGGCCGACCGCGGCCCGCCCCCTGTGCTGGCGTGGAGTAGCCCGCTTGCCGGGGGCGCGCCGCCCACGGTCCCGATCGTCGCAGACGCCAGCGCCGACGACGGCCCGGTCGTGGTCGAGGTGTGGCGCAACCTCGAGCTCTACGCGGTGCTCCACGAGCCGCCGTTCGCGATCGATCTGCCGCTCGACGCGCCGGTGACCTTCGTGACGCTCGATGTGTTCGCGCCCTCGGGGTTGCACACCAGCGAGACGCGTCGGTTGATGCGGATCAGCGACGATCTTGGTATCGCATCCGACGCCATGCCGGACACCGCGGCGACGCCAGATCTGGGGACGTCGACTCCCCGCGAGTCGTGCGCGTGCCGCGCAACACCGGCCGCGCCGAGCTGGTCAAGTATCTTGATTATCTGGTCAATCTACTTGACCAGGAGAAGGCGGGCTCTCAGAGCGACTGGTCGACGATCCCGTTGGGGCTGACGACGCTGCTGCCGCCCTCGGTCGGGGTCGTGCCGCGGGTGCGCAGGTAGATGTAGCCCGCCGCGCCACCGCCACCGCCGGCGTTGCGCGCGCCTGGCGGCTGCTGCGGCAGCGTCATCTCGGCGCCGCCGTTGCCGCCGATGCCGGAGGAGTTGCCGTTGGCCGCGCCGCCGCTCGCCGCGCTCCCGGAGAGCTGGCCGTCCTGCCCGACGTTGCCGCCGCCGGCGTCGCCGCCGCCCGAGCCGCCGCCGCCCCCGTTGGCGGCCACCTTGCCCTGGATGTCGATCGTCGGCGCCTCGAGGAAGATCGTGCCCCCCGAGCCGCCGCCGCCGCCTGCGGTCTTGCGGGGCTGGTTGCAGCCGGCGCCGCCGCCGCCACCGCCCGCGTTGATGCCGCCCGAGCTGGTCACCGTGATCGAGACGCTCGACGTCAGCTGCACGGCGCCGCCGCCACCACCGCCGACCGAGGTCGTGCAGTCGTCCGCTCGGCGCCCACCGGTGCCGCCGTTCGAGCCGCCCAGGAAGTCGCTCGGCAGCGGGCCGTACGCGAGGCCGGCCGCACCGCCGGCTGGGCAGGTGCCCGCGACCTGCGCGCTGCCTCCGATCGCGCCGTCCGTGAGGTGGCCGGCGCCGCCGCCGCCCGACTCGCGGGTGGTGCAGCCCTGGCCGCCGTTGCCACCGGCGCCGCTGCCGCCGCTCAGGCCGCCCGGCCCGCCGACCGCCTGCACGCCGTTGGCGCGCAGCACCGCGGAGACGACGATGCCGCCCGAGGCGACGACGACGAGGCCACGGTTGCCGATCACCGTCAGGTCCTTGTCGATGGTGAAGGCGCCGACGCTGAACACCGCCAGGCTGGTCGTCGGATCGATCACCAAGCTGGTGTTGGCAGGCGGGAACTGCGGCGTGCCGCCGTTGATGCGGATGAGCAGGTTCATCGTATCGATCTCGGTGACCGAGCCGACGGCCGCGGCGCTGGGATTGAGATAGCTCGCCCCGACATGGGACGGCACGATCGGCGCGGTCATGTCGGGCGGCGCGGTCACCAGATCGGGCGGCGTGGTCAGGTCGAGCGTCACGCCCGAGAAGTCGAGCGTCACGCCGACCAGGTCGCTCTCGGTCGCGAGGTCGTCGATGACGATCCCATCGACGATGGGAAGATCCGGCGGGTTGATCGGACCGTCGCCGTTCGAGGTGAGGTCCGGCGTCACCAACGGGCCGTCGGCACCCCCGTCCTTGCTGCCGCCCCCGTCAGCACCGGGCAGCTCCTCGACCGGAACTCCGAGCACGCGGAACGTGCAGCCCGTCGACCACCCTGCGGAAATAAGCAGAGTAAGCGAAAAAAGCGATATTCGGCGTATCATCCGATAACCATCGTATCACGCCAGTTGCCTATGCGCGCGCTGGCCGCGCGCCGACCGCTGCGGCGCCAACTGGGATCGGGTAAGCTCGTTGCTCGTGGTCGATCTTCGTCCATACGAGAAGTTGCACACCATCGCGATGTTGAAGGACGTGGTGCGCAACTGGTGGGGAGTGGAGCTGGCGTTCGCCGATCAGACGGGCTACGTCACCGAGCACGCCCAGGGACGGATCATCCCGCCGCAGAACGACTTCTGCAGGCTCTCGCTGTTCTCCAAGGAGGGCTTTCGTCGCTGCAACGAGTCGGTCAAGGTGGCGCGCGATCGACTCGTGGAGGGCGGCGGTCGGCGCATCGGGCGCTGCGTCGTGCATGACTGCCACCTCGGCTTCGATGTCGTGGCCTGCCCGATCGTCATCGAGGGGCAGTTCGCCGGCTTCTTGTTCGTCGGGGGCGGCATTCATGAGGAGCTGACACCGTTTGGCACCGAGACGCTGCTGCGCAAGGTCCGTGAGATCACGCAGGGGCAGGTCGCGACGGACTTCGACAAGGCGCTGCACAAGCTCCGCCGCTTCTCGGAGCGCGAGCTCGGGCAGCTCTGCGATCTCCTCGAGTACGGAGCGACCCAGGTCCAGGAGTACGCGCGCGAGACGCTGCGTCGTGAGCGCGAGCTGCACACGATGTCCAAGCAGCTCGGCGAGCGCTATCGCTTCGACAACATCATCGGCATGTCGCGCTCGATGCAGCAGGTGTTCCGTCTGCTCGAGAAGATCATCGAGTCCGACTCGACGGTGCTGGTCAACGGCGAGAGCGGCACCGGCAAGGAGCTGATTGCGCGCGCCATCCACTACTCGGGGCCGCGCGGCAAGCGCCCGTTCGTGGTCCAGAACTGCTCGGCGTTCAACGACAACCTCCTCGAGAGCGCGCTGTTCGGCCACAGCAAGGGCTCGTTCACCGGAGCGGTGCGCGACAAGAAGGGGCTGTTCGAGGTCGCTGATGGCGGGACGTTCTTCCTCGACGAGGTGGGGGACATGTCGCCGCAGCTCCAGGTCAAG
>CAZPEY010000386.1:0-401 GCA_964585665.1 uncultured Polyangiaceae bacterium
GCGACATCGATGCCGGTGTCCTTCTTGAACTCGGCGATCAGCCAGTCCATGACCACGAGGTCGATGTCGTCGCCACCGAGGTGGGTGTCGCCGTTGGTCGAGACGACCTCGACGACCTTCTCGCCGACCTCGAGCACCGACACGTCGAAGGTGCCGCCGCCGAAGTCATAGACGACGATCAGGTGATCCTTGCCCTTGTCGAGGCCGTAGGCGAGCGCCGCCGCCGTCGGCTCGTTGACGATGCGCTTGACGTCGAGGCCGGCGATGCGGCCCGCGTCCTTGGTCGCCTGGCGCTGCGCGTCGTTGAAGTAGGCCGGAACCGTGATGACGGCGCCGGTCACCGGCTGGCCGAGGTAGGCCTCCGCCGCCGCCTTCAGCTTGGCGAGCACCATGGCCGAGAT
>CAZPEY010000386.1:411-2690 GCA_964585665.1 uncultured Polyangiaceae bacterium
TCATGAGCACGCGCGCCGAGACCTCCGGCGGCGAGTAGCGCTTGCCGCGGATCTCGACGGCGGCGTCGGCGTTGGGGGCGCGCACGACCTTGTACGGGATGCGCTTCTGCTCGTCGCCCGTCTCGTCGAACTTGCGACCCATGAAGCGCTTGACGGAGTAGACCGTGTTCTCCGGATTGGTGATCGCCTGACGACGCGCAATCTGACCAACCAGAACCTCGCCCTTGTCGTCGAAGGCAACGACGGACGGCGTCAGTCGACCGCCCTCTTCGTTGGTGATCACTTTGGGCTCCTTGCCCTCCATGATCGCGACCACCGAGTTGGTCGTGCCGAGATCGATTCCGATGATCTTGCCCATGGTCCGAAGCCTCCTGGCGTTCCTGCCGTCGTAACGTTGTGTTGGGATCTTACGTCGCCGGGGAACCTAACCACCCCCCCTGGGAGCGTCAAGGAGCCTGGTGGTCGAACGGCCGCCAAGTTGCAGGGCGACGATTCCGTGTCAGTGAGAAGCAGGGGAAGGCGACGCGGAGGCCGGGGCCGAGCCGGCAGGCAGCTCGGTCACCTCGTCGGTCGAGGTGTTGATGAGCATACGCTTGATGAGCAGCTTGCCCGCCGCCAGCCGCTCGGCGATGAGCGGTCGCTTGAGGAACTCGTCCAGCCGCTTCTCGCGCTCGTCGACGGCCGCGACCAGCGCCGGGAAGCGCCCCCGTTGCGCCGGATCGGCGGCGACCTTCTCGGCGGCGCAGTCGGTGTGCCGCGTCAGCAGGAGGACCTTGACGCCGTTGGCGACCGCCAGCTCGAGCATGTCCTCCTCCTCGGGGCTCATCACCGACCCGGCGGTGCGGACGATGTAGTAGTTGCGGCGTGAGTCGGCCGCGAGCTCGTTGGTGTCGATGCGGGCGTCCATACAGACGAGCATCGCCATCGTCGGGTGGTAGACGGAGCGCGGGAAGCGCGACCGCATCGACGCGGCCAGGTGGTTGTGCTCGGCGAACGCCTTCCAGACCTGCTCCGGGGTGATCTCCTCGTGGTGCTCGAGGTCGAAGTCGTGCAGCCGGTCCTGGAGCCGATAGCCGACGTCGATGAGCATGCCGCCCGTGAGGAACTGCACCCGGTGGTTGAGCAGCACGACCCCGATCACCGCGATCAGGGCGACGCCCGCGACGAGGAGGCCGCGACGACGGGGGCGCGGTGCGGAGGTCGTCATGGCTCCACCGTCGCCTCCTCGCGCAGGCGGATCGCGCCGACGTCGGCGGGGTTGTGCGGCGTCACCTTCTGCTGGGCGTAGAAGGCGCGCAGCTTGTCCATGTCCGCCTTGACGTCGCCGGTGAGGTAGACGGGCGGACCCATGCCGGCGCGCTTGCGTCGGAAGTCGAGGTAGCCGGGCACCACAGGCACGTTGGCGCCGCGCGCGATGTAATAGAAGCCGGACCGCCAGCCGTCGGTGCGACCGCGCGTTCCCTCGGGCGGAATGACGAGCTGCATCGACTCGCAGCGCCCGAACTCGGCGATCATGTCGTCGACGATGTTGTTCTTCTTGCTGCGATCGACGGCGACGGCACCAAAGCCGCGCATCAGCGGGCCGAGCGGCCCGCGCGTCCACTCCGACTTGATCATGAAGCGCATGTCGAGCCCGACCGTGCGCGCCACCAGCAGCAGGACGACGCCGTCCCAGTTGCTGGTGTGCGGGTAGGCGAGGCAGACGAACTTCTTCTCCGCCGGGAGCGCGCCCTCCCACTGCCAACCGGCGAGGCGCAGCGTCAGGGCTGCGGCGCGACTGGGCTTCATGACGTGGACTCCTCTCTGAGCTGGCTGCGCCACAGCAGCCCGAGCACGATGAACGACAGCACTCCACCGACGGTGAAGGCGACGAGCGCCCACTCTGGACGGACGTACGCGAGCACGACGCCAGCGGCCTGCGGCGCCGCGCCCCAGGCGATCGAGGAGTGCAACGTGATGCCGTTCAAGATGAACACCGAGCAGAAGAACAGCTGCTCGATGATCAGGCTGATCGGCGGCGAGATGCCAAACCGCCACGACAAGATCCGGATCCCGAGGCCCGTCAAGATGGCGACGAGAATCGTAAAGACGGCCCGACGGTTGAACGTCGTGTAGTGCGGCGTCCTGCGCAGCAGCAGGATGAGCCCGACCGCCACCATCGCCATCGCCCCCGAGACGGAGAACATGATCGCGAAGCTCGGGACGCCGTCGACCCGCAGGCCGAAGTGGACGAACAGCGACAGCGACATCATGAGGACGATGACGACGGCGATGTAGCG
>CAZPEY010000386.1:2790-4961 GCA_964585665.1 uncultured Polyangiaceae bacterium
TGGTTCTGCGGCCACTCGCGCAGCGCTTGATCGAAGGCGAAGCGCGCCTCGGTGAGGAGCTGATGAACGAGGCGAGCGTCGCGCTCCCCCGAACCGCCCGCGAGCAACAGCCGGCACTCGTTGAGGCGTCGCTGCCCGTCCTCACAGACCTGGATCGACGAGCGATGGCGCAGGTAGTCGGCGATCGAGGCGCGTACCTCGTCGGCCGAGGCGAACCGCTGGCGCGGATCGCGGGCCATCGCGCGACGACAGATCGCCGCCAGCTCGCTCGGCACGTCGTCGCCATAAGCCTGCTCGCGGCTCTCGCTGACCGAGCGCAGCACGGCCTGTAGATCGCCACCTTCGTGACGATAGCGGCCGGTCACCAGGTAGTGCAGGGTCGCACCGAGCAGGTACACATCGATGGCGCTCGTCGCCGCCTCCGGGTCGGTCAGCATCTCGGGCGCCATGAAGGCCGGCGTGCCGACGATGCTGCTGCGCGCCGGCGCCTTGGCGCCGACGGCGATACCCCAGTCGACGAGGTAGACCTCGCCGTACGCGCCGAGCATGACGTTCTCGGGCTTGATGTCCCGGTGCACCACGCCGCGGCTGTGCGCAAAGTGGGCCGCGGTGCAGACCTGCATCAGCACCTCGAGGTTGTTGACCAGGCGCTCGGTCGAGCGCAGCTGCAGCCGCTCCCAGAAAGGGTGATCGGGATCCAGCAGGAGGTCGCGCCAGCTCGTGCCCTCGATACGCTTCATGACCAGCACCGGGTGGCCAGCCGCGTCGCGGGCCAGGAGGTGCACCGGCACGATGTTCGGGTGCTCGAGCGCGCCCATGATGCGCGCCTCGACGAGCAGCGACGCCATCGCCGAGGCGTCCGCGACCTCCGCCTTGGTGCGCTTGACCGCGACCTCGCGATCGAGCGTCGACTGCCGCGCCAGGATCACCTGGCCCATGCCGCCCTCCCCGAGGACGCGCACCGGCTGGAAGTCGTTCGACAGATCGGCGGTCGCGACGCTCGGCGACGAGGAGGCGCCAGCGCCGGCTCCGCCCGACTGTCCCGTCGACGTGGCGCTGCCGAACGTCCGGTCGAGCCGCAGGATCGGCAAGCTGCCGAGCGACTTTCCCTGCTCTGCCGAGAGCGGCTCGCCGATCCGATCGGAGGCGCGCACCGCCGCCTCCTCAGACGACACGGTCGCTGCGACCGACAGCCCGATCCGATCGCCACGCATCGTCTGATCGGTCGCGAAGTGCGCGCCGAGCGTCTCCGTCGTCGTGCGGAGCAGCGTCTCGATCGCTGCGTCGTCGAGCGTGCGCGAGCTCACGACGCGAGCTTACTCCAAACCGGCAGCGGCCGCGCGGGCGCTCGACCGGTCAGTCGGCCATCATCGCGGGCGTGTCGAACAGCTTCTTGCCGGGCGCCGAGCCGCGCGCGCCGAGCCCGATGACATAACCGGCGTTGGTGAGCACGAACGCCTCGTTGCCGTCGACGGCCGGCGCCCCCGTGGTACCGCGCGCGGTGCGCAGGAAGGCGCGCAAGGCGCCGCTCGTCGGATCGGCGATGTACACGCCGTCGTCCGCGGCCGAGAACAGCAGCTCGCGCCCAAGCACTACCGGCGACGACAGCTCGCCACCCTTGCTCAGCGCCTGGCGCCACAGGAGGCGCCCCTCCTTGTCCAGCGCGAACGCCCCCGTCTTCGACGACGTCACGTAGATCCGGTCCTTGCTGGCGCTCGCAGTGCCGGCCGCCTCGACGTCGTAGCGCCACTTGATCGATCCATCGCGCGGCTCGATCGCGTGCACCCCCGTCGAGTAACCCGCGACGACGAGCAGCCCGTTCCACAGGATCGGGGTCGCGTCGACGTCGACGAAGCGGCTCGTGTCGCCGGCCAGCGAGCGCGTCCAGACCAGCTCGCCGGTGTCGCTCTTGAGGGAGACCAGCGACCCGTCGGAGAAGCCGACGAACACGCGGTTGTTGAGGTAGAGCGGCGAGCCCTGCCCGCGCACCGTGAAGCCGTCAGGGGACTCGCGATCGTACTGCCACTTCCAGCCGCCGGTGGCGCGCTCGAGCGCGTAGACCCGGTTCTCTCCCGACGTGAAGAAGAGCAGGCTGCCCGCCACCGCGGGCGTCGAAGCGATCGCGCCCTTGCAGATGTACGTCCACTGGATGTTGCCCGAGCGCGCGTCGA
>CAZPEY010000387.1:0-4954 GCA_964585665.1 uncultured Polyangiaceae bacterium
TTGTAGAACTCGACGTTGGCCGCGACTGCCTTGCCGCGCGCGGCGAAGTACGCTGCGGCGTGATCGTCGACCCGCTCGAGAGTCTCGAGCACGGTGTGGAGCCCACGCGCCCGCGCCACGCCATGCGCGAGGCGCCGCAGCACGACGGCGCGCGGATCGACGACCCGGTACTCGCGATGGCCGAGGCCCATGATCTTCTCGCCGCGCGCGAGCGCCGCATCGACCCAGGCCGCGGCGCGCTCGGGCGCGCCGATCGCGAGCGCCATCTTGTAGGCCGCCTCGTCGGCGCCGCCGTGCAGCGGTCCGTAGAGCGCGGCGACCGCCGCGGAGAGCGTCACCGACAGCGGCGCCAGCGTCGAGGCGACGACCCGCGCGGTGAACGTCGAGGCGTTGAGAACATGCTCGAGCTGCAGGATCTGCGTCGCATCGAGGAGCGCGGCCTCGGCCGCGGCCGGCGCGGCGCCGCGCCGCATGCGCAGGAAGTCGCGGTGCAGCGGCAAAGCGGGATCCGGCGCGATCGCCGGTAGGCCGTCGCGGCGGCGCAGCCAGGCGGCGAGCAGCGTCGGGAGCTTGGCGGCGATCGCGAGCAGACGGGCGCGCTGCTGCGGGCGCGCGCCCAGCCGCGGCTCGGCCTTGTCGGCGGCGCCATCGGACAAGGGCAGCGCGAGCTGGAGCATGATCATCGGGTGGGTGTCGCTCGGCAGCGCGGCGAGGAGCGCCGTCTGCGCCGGGGTCAGGGCCCGCGCGTGCCCGAGCGCCTCGGTGAGCTCCTGGAGGGTGGCGAGGGGCGGCAGCTCACCGTCGAGCAGGAGCCCGACGATGTCGAGGAACGGCCGGGTCGCCAGCTGCTCGATCGGGTAGCCGCGGTAGCGCAGCTCCCCGCGCGCGCCGTCGATCTCGGAGATGCGGGTGACGTCGACAGCGACGCCGGCCAGCCCGCGCGCGACGGGGAGCCCGGGGCCTGGGAGCGCGGTGCTTTCGGTGCTCATGAGGGACCTCCTGCTCCCAGATGTGCGGCCAGGACGACGATTTGAAAAGCGATATGAAGTTATTGTAGAATTCGAGAATCGAATGGATGACGACGAGCTCAAGATCCTGCGCGCCGTCGTCGAAGAGGGCGGCTTCGGCCGGGCCGCGCCGCGGGTCCACCTCAGCCAGTCGGCGATCAGCCAGGCGATCCGGCGCCTCGAGCAAGAGGTCGGTACGGTGCTGCTCGAGCGCGGCCGCCCGCCGGTGCTCACCGCCGCCGGGCGACAGGTCTACGAGCACGCGGGCCTCGTGCTGGCGCGGCGCGAGCTCCTCGATCGTCAGCTCGCCGCGCTCAGGGAGGGCGGCGAGGGCGTCGTGGCCATCGCGGCCTCCCAGGCGCTGTCGCGGGAGCTCCTGCCGCGTCTCGTGACCCGCTTCGTCGCGCTGCAGCCCCGCGCCTCGTTCCAGCTCGAGACCTGGCCGAGTCGCGAGATCATCACCGCTGTCGCCGAGGGGCGCATCGAGCTGGGGCTCGGACCGTTTGCGCGCTCCATGGCCGGGCTCGTGCTGCATCCCCTCGGCGAGCAGCGCATGGTGCTCTACCGGGGCCGGCGGCGCGCTGCACAGCGACGATCTGGGGTGGCGGCGCTGCGCCAGGAGACGCTGGTGACCAGCTCCCTCGACTCGCCCGCCGGCCAGCGCCGCGGCCTGCTGCGCGAGCACTTCGGTCGCGTCTGGGTCGTCGAGAGCCTCGACCTGCGCCTCCAGCTCATCGCCGCGGGCCTCGCGGTCGGCTACCTGCCCGAGTCGATCGTCGCGGCGTCCGACGAGCGGCGACGGCTCGATCCGCTCTCGGCGCTGCCGTTCGGCGCGATCCAGCGGACGTTCGGCCTGTTCCACTCGGCGCAGCGGACGCCGGGGCCGATGGCCGAGCGCTTCCTCGCGATGGCGCACGAATTTGGCAGCAAGCAGCGGAGTGCGCGCCGTTCTCGGCCCGCGTAGGGTCGAGGGCATGATCGAACGATCTTCGCAGAACGTTACGGACGATCCGCGCTGGCGGCGGATCCTCGAGCGACGCGCCGATCCATCCTTCGTCTTTGCAGTGCGGACGACGGGCGTCTTCTGTCGGCCGTCGTGCGGCGCGCGCCATCCGCGGCCCGAGAACGTCCGCTTCTTTTCGACGGCGGGCGCGGCGCGCCAGGCCGGCTTTCGCCCCTGTCGGCGCTGTCGTCCCGAGGATGGCGCGGAGCCGAGCGTCGCGGGTGCCGAGCGGATCGCGCAGATGGCGCGCCTGCTCGAGGGCGAGGCCGACGAGCGGATCTCGCTCGAGGAGCTCGCCAGGCGCGTGGGGCTGAGCCCCCATCACGCGCACCGCCTCTTTCGGCAGGCGACCGGCCTCACCCCTCGGCAGTACGCGGCCGCGGCGCGGTCGCGGCGGCTGCAACAGGCGCTCACCTCGCATGCGAGCATCACCGAGGCGAGCTACGCGGCGGGATATGGGTCGTCGGGGCGCTTGTACGAGGAGGCTGGGGCGCGCCTCGGCATGACGCCGAGTGCCTACCGCGACAGCGGCGCGGGGGAGACCATCCGCGTGGCGAGCGCGCGCTGCTCGCTCGGTCGCGTGCTCGTCGGAGCGACGGGGCGCGGTATCTGCTGCATCCTCCTCGGCGAGCGGGTCGACGAGCTGCGTGGCGAGCTGCGGCGGCGCTTTGCCAAGGCGCGCCTGCAGGCTGCTGACGACGGGCTACGCAGACTGGTCGGCGACGTGGTGCGCCTCGTCGAGGATCCCGGCTCTGGCCTGCTGCTACCGCTCGATCTGCGTGGCACCGCGTTTCAAGAGAGGGTGTGGCGTGCGCTGCAAGAGATCCCCGCGGGACAGACCGTGACCTACCGGGAATTGGCCCAGCAACTCGGGGCGCCAGGCGCGGCGCGAGCGGTTGCCGCAGCGTGCGCTGCCAACCCGCTGGCGGTCGTCGTGCCCTGCCACCGCGTGGTGCGCAGCGACGGGGCGCTGGCCGGCTATCGCTGGGGGATCGTCCGCAAGCGCCGCTTGCTCGAGCGCGAGGCATCGACCACGAAGTAGACTGCGGCGCATGAAGCTGCGCGCGAAGTTCGATCAAGAGCTCGCGTCGCTCGGCCTGCCGAGCGGCCCTTCCCCGACGACCTTGCTCGCGCCGATCACCGAGCGCGATCTGGCGCCGCTCCCCGCTGCGGCGCGACGCTACCTCCGCTTCATGCGCGTCCTCGATCGCCCGCGGGACTGGTCGTTCCGACTCGGCATGCGCGGCCGCTTTCGCCGCTCGCTCGACGAGGCGTGGATGGACTGCGAGGCCTGGCAGTACAACACCCGCGTCGCGTTGGCGCGCATCTTCTACATGGAGCTGCGCTTCTTCGGCGTGCTGCCCGTGATCGGGCGCGACACCTACGCGGCGGGTCGAGGGCGCATGCTGATCCGCCTCCTCGATCTCGTCACCATCGGAGATGGCAGCGGCGAGCCGTACGACGTCGGCGAGCTCGTGACCTACCTCAACGACGGGGTAATGATCGCGCCCGCCCTCTTGCTCGTCCCCGAGGTGACGTGGAGCGCGGTCGACGATCACTCCTTCGACGTGGCGCTGACGGATCACGGGCGCACCGTGCGCGCCAGGGTGCTGCTCGACGAGCGCGGCGCGCCGAGCGACTTCCACACGACCGACCGCTTCTACTCCGATCCCAAGGACGCGGCGAAGGCGACGCGCTGCCTGTGGACGACGCCGATCGCGGGCTGGCAGGAGGTCGAGGGGCGGATGCTGCCGACGGCGGGCCAGGCCGTCTGGCATCCACCGGGCGAGCCGGCGCTCTCCTACGCCGAGCTCTCCTTCGACGCCTCGACCCTCGCGTTCAACGTCGCGCCGGGCGCCTGACGCTACGTCGGCAGCACCCACTGGCCGAGCGCCGCCATGCCGAGGACGACGAGCCAGGGTGGCGCCTTCCAGGCTTCGAGGAGGCCGAAGGCGAGCAGCGCCGCCAGGACGTCGCGCGCCCCGTGAACGCTCTCGACGATCACCGGACGGTAGAGCGCGGCGAGCAGCACGCCGACGACGGCGGCGTTGGCACCGGCGAGCGCCGCCTGCGCAGCACGCCGCGCCCGCCAGCGATCCCAGAAGGGGAGGGCGCCGCCGACCAGCAGCCAGGCGGGCAGGAAGATCGCGACGAGACAGAGCGCGCCGGACAGCCAGCGCGGCATGCCGAGCTCCATCGTCGCCCCGAGGTACGCCGAGAGCGCGAAGAGCGGGCCCGGGAGCGCCTGGGCTGCGCCGTAGCCGGCGAGGAACTGGTCGTCGGTGAGCCAGCCGCGGGGCACGAGCTCGGCGCGGAGCAGCGGCAGGACGACGTGACCGCCGCCGAAGACGAGCGAGCCGGCGCGGTAGAAGCTGTCGACCACCGCCAGCGGGCGCGAGCGCGTCGCCGAGGCGAGCACCGGGAGAAGGACGAGCAGCGCGGCGAACACGGCCAGGGCCACGGCCGGCCAGCGGTGCCGCCCCGATCCCGGCGGGCCGGTGGGCGGCGCAGCGCTCACGCCCGAGTCCGCGGGCGCGCCGCGATAGAGCCAGGCGCCGACGAGCCCGCCCGCCGCGAGGACGGCGAGCTGCGCCAGCGTGCCGGGTGCGACGAGGAGCACGGCGGCCGCCGCGAGGCCAAGGGAGATCCGCGCGGCGTCCGGGCAGAGCCGCTTGCCCATGCTCCACACCGCCTGCGCGACGACAGCGACAGCGGCGAGCTTGAGCCCGTGGAGCCAGCCGGCGTGCTTGAGCTCACCGACCGAGGCGACGCCGTACGCGAAGCCGAGCATGAGCAGCGCCGAGGGCAGCGTGAAGCACGCCGAGGCGACGAGCGCGCCGAGGAGCCCGGCGCGGCGCATGCCGAGCGCGAAGACGACCTGGCTGCTCGCCGGGCCGGGCAGGAACTGACACAGCGCGACCAGGTCGCCAAAGTGGGCATCGTC
>CAZPEY010000388.1:0-4921 GCA_964585665.1 uncultured Polyangiaceae bacterium
ACACCCCGGCCTACGCCAACTTCGACATGTGCGCCGCCGACGCGGAGCGCATCACGATCGAGGTCTGGGACCACGAGCTCGAGCTGCACCTGTTCACCGGCGGCACGCCGCTCGAGATCCTCGAGGCGATGACCGCTTACCTCGGGCGGCCGCGCGCCCTGCCGCGCTTCGCGTGGGCGCCCTGGCTCGACGCGATCTTCGGCTCGGACAACGTCCGCCGGGTCGCCCACAAGCTGCGCGACCGCGGCGTGCCGAGCGCAGTGATCTGGACCGAGGATTGGCGCGGCGGCTACCTCGTCGGGGACGGCACCTACGCGCTCAAGGAGGAGTGGGAGCTCGACCGCACGCTCTACCCCGACTTCGAGGCGCTCGCCGGCGAGCTGCACGAGCTCGGCTTCAAGTTCCTCACCTATCACAACACCTTCCTCGACACCGACAGCGCGATCTTCGACGAGGCGCGGCAGCTCGGCCACACGATCAAGGACGGCAGCGGCGCGCCCTTCTCGATGGTCGGCATCCGCTTCGTGCCCACGTCGCTGGCCGACCTGTCGAGCGAGGCGGCGCGCACCTGGGTCAAGGACAAGATCAAGCTCGGCTTCGACCAGGGGGCCGACGGCCACATGGCCGACTTCGCCGAGTGGCTGCCGCCCGACTGCGTGCTCGCCAGCGGGGAGGACGCGCAGCTCGCGCACAACCGGTACCCCGTCGAGTGGGCGCGCCTCAACCAGGAGGCGGTCGACGAGCAGCGTGCCAAGGACGGCCAGGAGCGCCTCTACTTCATGCGCGCCGCGCACCTCGGCTCGCAGCCGCTCGTGCAGGTGATGTGGGCGGGCGATCAGCAGACCGACTTTCAGCTCGGCGACGGTATGCCGTCGGTGATCCCGATCGGCATCGGGCTCGGCGTCACCGGCTTTCCGTACTTCGGGCACGACATCGCGGGCTACATGAGCCAGCTCACCACGCCGATCGATCGCGAGCTCTGGTTTCGCTGGGTGACCTTCGGCGCGCTGTCGCCGGTGATGCGCACGCACCACGGCCGCGCCACCGAGTACAACTGGTCGTGGGAGACGGACGAAGAGTCGACGCTCCACCTGGCTCGCTGGGCGCAGCTCCACATGCGCCTCTTGCCGTACCTCGAAGCGCTCGGCAAGCGCGCCGCGACGACGGGAGCACCGATGTTCGCGCCGCTCGCGCTACAGCACCCGGACTTCGCACCCGGCTGGACCGCCAAGGATCAGTTCCTGCTCGGCGATCGCATCTACGTGATGCCGATCCTCGAGCGCGGCGCGACGACGCGCACCGTCGGGCTCCCCGAAGGGACCTACTACCCACTCCTCGGCGGCACGCCGCTGGTCGTCGGCAAGAGCCCCGATCAAAGCAAGTCCGCGACGGTGTCGGCGGCGTTGACCGAGATCCCGGCCTACGTCCGACCTGGCACCTCGCTGGTGCTGCTGCCGGCGGACGTGCAGACGACAGAGGCGAGCGCAACGGTCAAGTATATTGACCAAGTGGGCGAGGACCGAGAGCTCTGGCTATGGCCGGGCGGCGCAAGCGACTTCGTCGAGGCCAGCGGGCTGCGCTACGCGTGGCAGGCGACGAGCTTCGTCGGTGACGTGGCGAGCGCGACCTTCAACGGCGCGCCGATCGCCGCGAGCCCGCTGTCCACCAACCAGACGGCGATCGAGTTGGTCGGCCCCGGCGAGCTCCGCCTCAACGACGGACAGGCGACGCTCACCCTCGACGGCACCGCGACGAGGAGGGTGCGCGTCCTCGTCAATCGTTGAGGAAGCGCCCCCGCAATTCCTCGTATACTGGATCCACATGGCCGCTCCTCTGCGCACCAAGAGCCGCTGGCAGACGCTCGTGCACCGCACGAAGATCGCGGGCAAGAGCGGGCGACGCTGGCTCGACTGGATGCTCAAGCCGGACGAGTTTCCGCCGCCGCGCCTGGCGGCCGAGGAGGCGGCGTTTCCGACGGTGGCGTGGCGACACAGCGCGCCGATCGTCCGGACCGCGCCCGACGCACAGCCGCTCTACGAAGAGGGCAAGCTGCACAACCTGCGGCTCGCGCAGCCGTCGTTCGACGGGCTGCTGCTCTCGCCCGATCGCGTCTTTTCGTTCTGGCGCACCCTCGGCGAGGCGAGCCTGGCGCGCGGCTTTCGCTACGGCATGGAGCTGCAGGGCGGCTGCGTCGTTCCGGCGGTGGGCGGCGGCATCTGCATGCTCTCGAACGCGCTGTTTCGCATGGCGGTCGAGCTCGGCTTCACGATCGTCGAGCGCCACGGCCACTCGGTCTCGGCGGTGCCGCTGGCCCCGGGCGAGACCTGGGGTCTCGACGCGACGGTGTTCTACCCGTACGTCGATCTGCGCTTCGTCCCAACGGTGCCAGTGCGCCTCGGGATGAACGTGAGCGCCGATCGGCTGGTGATCGAGGCGCGCACCGAGCAGCCGCTGCCGGTCAAGGTGACGGTGCAGAGCGCGGCCGAGGGCCACGAGCGCCAGGGCGTCGACGAGTACCGGACCAACCGGCTGGTGCGACTGCGCTTCGTCGACGAGCAGCTCGTGGGGGAAGAGACGATCGCCGAGAACCGCAAGCGGCTGCTCCACCCGGAGGAGCCGGGGCGCTCGTGCCTGACCTGCGGCGACACGGCATGCCAGATGCGCCCCAAGGATCTGCCGTCGCTGATCCGGCAAAATGATCTTCATCGTCGCCCCTGAGCCGAGCGACTGGCTGCAGCCGCTCCTCGGGGCGCTGCCAACCCTCGTGGCTCCGCAACCGATCGCGATCTTCGCCCCGTGGGCCTGGCCTGGCGCGCCACCAGCGGGCACCCCCGCAACGCTGGCGCGAGGCTGGGCGCGGCGCAGCCTCGGGGCGCTGGCGGCCGATGCCCTCGTCCTCGGACGCAACCCCGCCTGGTGGCTCGCCGACGCGGGCCTGCGCGCCTTTAGCGGCAGCACCGTCGATCGCGCGATGCGGGCGCGCGTGGCGCGTCGCTGGGCTGCCGATCGGCTCGCGGCGTGGGCGCTGCCCGACGACGCGACGACGGTGATCGCGCCGTCGCTGGCGGCGCGGCACACCTTGGCAGCAGCGCGCGCGCGCGGCCTTCGCACCCTGCTCGTCGAAGATCTGCCGTCGCTGCGCGAGCTCCACGCCGACCTCGACGCGGCGGCCCTGCGCTGGCCCGAGTCGCGCTTCCTCCGGCGCTACCGCGCACCCGCCGAGTGGGTGAGCGCGCAGCGCGCCGAGCGCTTGCTCGCCGAGACGCTGCTGGTGCGCAACCGCTTCGCCGCACGCTGCCGTCGCACCGAGGGCTTCGTCGACGTGCGGCCGCTGCCCGCAGAGGTGCCGATCGCCGTCGCCGCGACGCCTCACTCGCCGCCGCGCACGGTCCTCCTGGCGGGGACGGCGGCGGCGCGCCACGGCACCAACGATCTGCTGGCGCTCCTCGCGGCGCGGCGTGACCTCACGCTCCTCGTGCAGCCCGGCGAAGGCAGCGAGCCGCTCGATCTACTGTCCCGCGCCCAGGTGCGGGCCAGCACGCCCCCCGAGCGGCAGCGGCTCGAGGGCGTCGACCTCGTCGTCGCGCCCGCCTGGTGCGAAGCGCACCTGCCGCAGCTTGCCGTCGCGGCGGCGCGCGGCATCCCGATCCTCGCCACCGATCGGGTCACCTGGGCCGAGGGCGCCCCGGAGCGCCCCGAGGACGCGCTCAGACCTCTTCGAGGTACTTGAAGATCGTGCGCGGACTGACGAGCAGCGCGCGCGCCGCAGCGAGGCGGTTGCCCTGGTGGCGCTCGACGGCAGCGCGTACGTACTGCTTCAAGAACTCGTCGCGCACCTGATTGAGGGGCTTGTCCTCCTCCTCGACCGTCCACTGCTCGGGGAGGCCGAGGTTGCGCGGCTCGATCACATCGTCGTCGCAGAGCAGCACGGCGCGCTGGATGCTGCTCTCGAGCTCGCGCACGTTGCCAGGCCAGGAGTGCGAGCGGATCGCGGTCATCGCCGCGCCCGAGAAGCGCACCTTGGGGCGGTCGAGGCGCGTCGCGAAGCGCTGGAGGAAGTGCTCGGCCAGCGCGAGCGCATCGTCGCCGCGCTCGCGCAGGGCCGGCAGCACGCGCGGGATGCCGGCGATGCGGAAATACAGATCGCTGCGAAACGTCCCCTTCTTGACGCGCTCTTCGAGGTCGACGTTGGTCGCGCACACGAGCCGGAAGTCGACCGTGACCGAGGCCTCGCCACCGACGGGCACCACCTTGCCGTCCTGGAGGACGCGCAGGAGCTTGGCCTGTTGCTGTAGCGGCATCTCGCCGATCTCGTCGAGGAACAGCGTGCCCTTGTGCGCGGCGCGGATCATGCCGGGGCGATCGCTCTGCGCGCCGGTGAAGGCGCCCTTGACGTGGCCGAACAGCTCGCTCTCGAGGAGGTTCTCTGGAATCGCGCCGCAGTGCACCGCCTGGAACGGCTGCGTGGCGCGCGGCGAGCGGCGATGGATCTCGTGGGCGAAGACCTCCTTGCCGGTGCCCGTCTCGCCGAGCAGCAGCACGGGGATGGACACGCCCGCGACCCGATCGATCTGGCCGAGCACGAGGCGCATCGCGGGCGACGCGCCGATGATTGGGCTCTGCCGCCACTGCTGCAGCGCCTCGGTGGCGACCTTGACCTGCGCCTGCAGCTCGCGCTGGCGGCGGGTCTGTGCGACGAGGAGCGCCGCCTGGCTGGCGAAGAGCGACAGCAGATCGAGAGAGCTGTCGGTGAAGCGCGCCGCCGATCCGGCTGAGGACGACGACACGTAGAGCGCCCCGACCAGCTCGTCGCCGCCCGAGCTCGGAGCGGAGATCGGCGCGCACATCAGGGCGCGAATCTGCGCCTGCATCACCGAAGGCGCATGGCCGAGGTGCTCGTCGTCGCGCGCGTTCGACCACA